>CAYTZS010000067.1:0-23625 GCA_964442355.1 uncultured Saprospiraceae bacterium
AGAACAGACCACCGAAAAGCTCCAAATTGTACATCTTCAGGTATCGGCCACCGTACAAGCTGCAATGCACCACCGACTTGTAGGTTTGCCAAAACGATTCCACGCCCCACTCAAACTCGCCCCGCTCCCGCAAGATTCGGATGGGATTGTGCAGCAGCCAACCCAGCAGTGCCACGAATGCCACGCTACCACCCACTGCCCATTTTGCTCGCTCCACTTTGTTCTCGTCTTTTTTCAAAAAAGCCCAAACCACGCCGCCAGCAATGACCGCCAATAGGCAGGCGAAATAAACCAGCAGTGTGAAATTGCTCAACACCGCCAAAAAAGCCCCGCCCAAAGTTCCCAACAGTGGGCCCAGCCGACCGCTCTCCACCCAACGTGCCAAAAAATACAGGCTCATCATCATCATGCTCATTGCCAGCCCGTAACCACGGGCGAGGGAGTGGAATTCCAGCAGGTAGGCGTTGAAATTGAGTAGCACAAAGCCCAAAACAGGAATGAGGAATGAGGAATGAGGAATGATTGAAGTCAAGGACTGGCTGCCGACTGCCGACTGCCGACTGCCGACTTTGTCAGCTGCCCATTTTGCTAATTTGAAGGAGAAAACAAGGTAAATAACATGCCCAAACAATGCTGGCAACCGGATGGCCAGTTCTGAGTCTCCGAACAGCCCGACAGTTATTTTCATCAGTAGGACGTAGAGCCAGTGCAGGTTGGCAGTGCCCCAGCAGTCGGGGTTGTTACGGCAGGAGAAGATGTCGTAGTTTGTCCAGATGGCGAAGGAGCCGCACTCGTCGTGGGTCAGCGAAAGCAGGTAGGCTCGGAGGCTGGTGTAGGTGAGCAATAAGACAGGAGCAAGCCACAACAGGCTGATTGGCAGCCATTTGTGAAGGATGTTTGCCCGGTTGGTTTGTCTGCTCATTGTGCTGGAAACAACGACGGCGGCCCGGCAAAGCCGCACCGCCGTCGTTATATTTTTATTATACTGGCATCAAAGCCTAGCAATAACCGTCTTGTTGCCTTTTACTTTTTGCCCCATCTGCACTTCGATTTTTGCGTCGAGCGGCAAGAAAAGGTCAACCCGTGAACCGAATTTGATGAAGCCGAAATCGTTGCCTTGGCGCACTTGGTCGCCCTCGTTCACGTAAGCAACGATGCGCTTGGCCACGGCACCAGCAATTTGGCGAAGCAGTACTTCGTCCTCGCCGTTGTCAATCACCAGGGTGGTGCGCTCGTTTTCGGTCGATGACTTCGGGTGCCACGCCACGAGGTACTTGCCGGGGTGGTAGCGAAAGTAGTTGACCGTACCGCTCACTGGGTTGCGGTTCACGTGAACGTTGGTTGGTGACATGAAAATGGACACTTGCAAGCGCTTGTCGTCGAAGTACTCACCTTCGTGTGCCTCTTCGATGACCACGATTTTGCCGTCGGCTGGTGCATAAACCAAGTTGTCGTCAGCTACCATGATTTCACGGCGTGGGTTGCGGAAGAATTGCAAAACCAGCAGGAACAACAATCCAGAAATGATGCCTGCTGTGGCAAGTTGCTGAGGTAAGTACCAGTAAATCAAAAAGTTAATGACAAGCAGGACGGATGCTGTCGTGATGAGAATCTTGTGACCTTCTTTGTGAATATTCATTGCTTAATACATATTTTTAGAACGGAAGAACATGGCTCCCGTCAACAGGGTTCTAGAAATGGTGCCAAAAGGGCTGCAAAAATAACGCAGTTTCGGGTTTTTTACTTTCTAAATTCTATGCCCGCTCAAAATGCCATCCTCAAGCACTAACAATTGCTCGTTGGTTACCCTCACTTTAGCGTTTGGTTTCAGTTCAAAAGGCAGCGAAAAAGGCTTTTCGAGCAATGCCGTCAAGTGAAACGACCAGAGTTGCCCGTCCTTAGCATAAATCAGTTGGTCGCCCATGACCTGAAACGCTGACAGTCCCAAGATGGGGATGGTCTTGCGGTACTGCCCAAAGGCATCGAACACCAGCAGCCCGACATTTGGGTCGCTGAGAAAGACCGTTTGCTCCCGTTCCACCAGAAAAACTGGTAGCAGCGATTGCCCCACGGCCAAGCTCAGGTCGTTGCCCTGTACTACAACCGTGCCATCGGCTGTGATTTTTTTTAGCAAAAAACTGGTTTCGTCGTACACCCAGAGGTGTCCATCGCTGGCCATGCCCACTGCCTTCACACCCTGAAATCCCAACTGAAAAAGGTTTATCTGGCTGGAGAGGTTCATCGTGCGGTCGAGCATGAGCACCGTCTGGTGCTGCGGAAAAAACAGCAACAGGTGAAAAGGGTTTGTGGCATCGAGCAGGCTGGCCTCGCCGAGTGTCCGGTTGGGGTATCGGAACTGCTCCACCCCATCAGGCGAGTATTTAACCACTTGATTATCAAGGGTTAGTGTGTAGGTATTACCAAGATTGTCAGTGGTAAAATTCTTCACGCCGGACAGTTGGCAGTTGGCATTTGGCAGTTGGATGACCAACAAAAACCAAAAAAACTGGCACGATTGCCAACATTTTTGAACCAATCGAAATGCCTTATTTCCCAAACACTTTTCCATTTTCATTTTCAAAAAAACGGAGCTGCAGGTCGCTGCCGTCAAACACTCCGTAGGAATTGAACACGAGCCAGTCACCTAAGTTGATGTAACGGCTTTTCCCGTTTTTAAGTGTGTAGTCAATGGGCAGGTGGCGGTGGCCGAACACGAAGTAGTCAACGTCCGGCACCTTGTCGAGGTAGCTGTTGCAGAAGCCGACGAGCCGCTCCCGTGCTTCCCCCTGAAACTTGGGGTCGCTGGGGTTGGCCTTGCGGCTGGTGCCGCTGAAGGTGTCCATCAGCCAGAGGCCACCGTTGGGGTGCAGTCGCTCGAAGAGCCATTGACAGGTAGGGTTGGCAAACACGGCCTTGATAAACTTGTAGCCGTAGTCGCCAGTGCCCAGCCCGTCGCCATGGCCGATGTAGAATTTTTTGCCCGAATGCTCACGGGTAATCGGCTGGCGATAGGTTGGTATGCCCAATTCGTCCTCAAAGTAGCGGAACACCCACATGTCGTGGTTGCCGGTGAAAAAATAGATGGGCAGCCCCTGTTCCCGCAGGTCGGCGAGGCGGCCCAGCAGGCGCAAGTAGCCTTTGGGCACCACCTTTCGATACTCAAACCAAAAGTCGAACACGTCGCCGACGAGGTAGAGTACCTCGGCATCGGGGGCGATGCTGTCCAGCCAGCGCACGATGAGCCGCTCCCGCTCCCGGCTTGTGAGCTTGCCATCAGAGCCGAGGTGGAAGTCGGAGGCGAAGTAAATCATAATCAGGTATACAGGTATGAAGGTATGAGGTTTGGAGGTGTGAGGCACGTCCTGACATACCTCATACCTTCATACCTCATACCTGATTCATTACCGTTCCGCAATGTTTGCAAGTCCGCAATTCTTCGTTGCCCATGAAATCGGCGATGGCGGCCTTGATTTGGGTGCCAATGTCCTTGAGCGGGAAGCCCGCCTCGTGCAACTTTTGGTTGCAGTTTTCGCAGAACCACATGAGTTTGTCAATCTCGCCGGGGTTGCGGTAGCGCTCGACGACGATACCTACGGTGTTGGCGGGGCGCTGCGGCGAGTGTGGGATGCGGGGTGGCAGCAGGAACATCTCGCCCTCACGGATGTGGATGGTCTCCGGCTGGCCTTCTTCGTTGATGATTTTCACAGAGATGTCGCCCTGGAGCTGGTAAAACAGCTCTTCGCCGTCCTCCCAGTGGTAGTCCTTGCGACCGTTCGGGCCACCGACCATCATCACGATGTAGTCTTCGTTGTCGAGGTAAATTTGCTTGTTGCCAACTGGCGGCTGCAGCAGGTGGCGGTTTTCCTCCGCCCACTTCATGACGTTAAAAGGTTTGGAAATAGCCATATTTCGATTTCGGATTACGGATTGCGGATTTGCGACGGGGTGTCGCCGAAATTCAAAATCCTGATTTTCTTGATTTACATTCGCCCCAAGTTCATGCGGCTTTCGCCCTTCGGGCAAATTTGCTTGGGGCAAATGAACGCATTTTTTTGACCAAACGAAAAGGCAAAATGATGAGCTAAAGCGTTGTGCTTTCTTTGAAATTTGTCCTTGTTGTTTCCCCGCCCTCGGCACGGGATTTCGTTGCACTCAATTTTTCTTAAAAAATGAACCTAAACTTAACTGGTAAAAATGCCCTCGTGGGCGGCAGCAGCAAAGGCATCGGGCGGGCAGTGGCCGGCGAGCTTGCTTTGTTGGGAGCCAACGTCACCCTCGTTTCCCGAAACCCGGAGCGACTTTCGGAAGCGCTTTCGGAGTTGGATACCTCGATGGGGCAGCAGCACGATTTCCTAGTGGCCGACTTCTCCGATGCCAATGACCTGCACAAGCGGGTACACGGCCTCGTAGTTGGCAAACCCATCCACATCCTCATCAACAACACGGGTGGCCCTCCCGGTGGGCCCGCCAACACGGCACAGGTTGGCGAGTTTTTGCAGGCGTTCAACAACCACCTCATTTGCAACCACACGCTGATGCAATTGGTGCTGCCGGGCATGAAGGCCGAGGGTTTTGGTCGCATCATCAACATCATCAGCACCTCTGTCAAGCAGCCCATCGAGGGGTTGGGCGTGTCGAACACCATCCGGGGCGCCGTGGCCAATTGGGCGAAAACGCTCGCCACTGAGCTTGGCCCGCACGGTATCACGGTGAACAACGTGCTGCCCGGTGCCACGATGACAGGTCGCCTGGAGGAAATCGCCAATGCAAACGCTGCCAAGTCGGGCGGCACGGCGGATGCTGTTTTCGAAAATTGGCAAAAAGAAATCCCGTTGCGCCGAATCGCCGACCCCAGCGAGGTGGCAGCAGCCGTGGCGTTTTTGGCCTCGCCAGCTGCGTCGTACATCTCTGGCATCAATTTGCCTGTGGACGGGGGTAGGACGAAGAGTTTGTAAGTGGTTTAGTTGGAAAGTAAATTCTCAAAAGTCATGAAAGAAGATGTCGTTTTTTCGGAAAAACAGCGGTTTAATCAGTGGTGGCTTTGGCTGATTTTATTGGTTTCTAACTTTTCATTTCTCATTGGGTATTTCTTTGAAGAAAGCAAAGCTGATAGAACAGCCCTTGTAGTCGGCCTTATCGTTATTTTTACGATAACATTGTTGATATTCACCTTTAGGCTCGAAACCGAAATTAAACGAGATGGGGTTTATGTTCGATTCCCTCCGCTGCTGTTGAAGTGGCGTTATTACTCGTGGGAAAAAATCGCTAAATCATACATCCGAGAATACAAGCCTATTTTGGAATATGGCGGTTGGGGCATTCGAGGACTTGGGAAAAATCGGGCACTGAATATATCGGGCAACATGGGGCTCCAGCTTGAGTTCACCGATGGGAAGAAACTGCTAATTGGCACAAACAACTGGGAAGATTTGGAAAAAGCCTTGCTGGCACTTGGCCGAAAAACCCAGCTTCCGTCCCATCTCAGCTAACGGATTTGATAAAATGAACCCTGAAGAATTTCGGCTTTTTTATAACCAGACCATCCACCCGGAACTGATGCGGTTGGACAAGCAGCGGCTGCGCATGTTGCGGCTGATTGGGTTCTCGGCTGCGCTGATGCTGGGCGTGGGGGTGCTGGTTTATGCCTTGTCGGAGTTTCTGTTTGCTGCGTTGGCGAGCTTGCCGTTCATGTTCTACATCGCCATGGTGGCGGGCAGGGTGCGGCGATTCACGGCAGATTTTAAGCCCAAGGTCGTCAAATTGATTTTAGATTTCATTGACGACGGGCCGTTGTTCGGCGACCTCCGCTACGATGCCAAGCGCAAAATCCCGATTGACAAGTTTATGCGGAGCCAATTGTTCATCACCCGTCCGGCAGTGTACGAGGGCGAGGACTTCATCGAGGGGCGCATCGGCGATGTGGAATTCGAGCTGTGCGAGCTGAAGGTGGAGGAGTTTTCGAGGGTGCGCCAGCGTTTGGACGATGTTTTTCGGGGTGTTTTCTTGCGGGCCAAGTTCAAGTATCCGCCAAAAGGCTCGGTGCTAGTGCTGCCAAGGGCGAGGCTGCCTTACCTCTCGGAAACCGTGAAAGCTTATGTGCGCACAGGCGGGCAGAACATGGATGCCTTTATCAAGCACCAAAAATTCCGGGAAACGTACATCACTTACGGCTCCCGAAACACCAAAGTAACCGACCTGCTCACCGAAGAAATGATGAGCTTCATTCTCGGCTACCGCAAGGAGAAAGGTGAAATCTGCATGTCCATCCTCGGCGAAAACTGTTACGTGGGCATCTGGAACCACAAGGACATTTTGGAGCCGAACCTCCTGCAATCGAACGTCAGCTTCGAGCTGGTGCGGGAGTTTTATGATGACATTTATTTGGCGCTGTACATCGTCACGGCGTTGGACAGGGCGCATTGAGGGGCGGCCAAGTTTGTCAAGCCAACAAAAAAACGGGCAGGGAATCACTTCCCCGCCCGTTTGTATTTTTCGAAAAAAGTCCGATGTTTTTAGCCAATCTCAATGACCCTAGCAGGTTGCGGCTTGGCTTCCGGCTTTTTCTCCAAGGTGACGTTCAGTACGCCGTTTTCGTAGTTGGCCTTGATGCTGTTGGCGTCAACTGTTTCGGGGAGGTGGAAGCTGCGCTTGAACTCAAGATAGCTGAATTCCCTGCGGGTGTAGCGCTCTTCTTTGTTCTCCTCGCTTTTGTTTTCCGCTTTTTTAGCAGAGATGGTGAGCTGGTCTTTGTCCAGTTTTACCTCAAAATCTTCCTTGCCGAGGCCCGGTGCTGCCACTTCCAAGCGGTAACCGTCTTTGGTCTCGACGACGTTCACGGCAGGGCTTTTCTGCACTTGGCCATTGCGGAAGGAAACAGGGAAATCGTTGTTGAAGAACTCGTTGAACATGCTCTCGATAGATGGAGCTACGGCAGCTTTCCTGCCATTGGTCGGAACAAAACTAATCAGGTTCATACTCGTGGAATTTTTGATTTTAAAATTTTTTGATGCTAGGTTTTGAGGGAGTGACGCTCGTCAAATCCTCAAAACCCTTTGACATTTCCACGCTGTTCAAACGGCGTTCCAACCGATTTTTTGTGAAAAAATGGCGCAAAACGGCAGCAATCAACTGTCATATTGACAAAATAAATGAAAATGATGCGCCATTTTGTCAAAAACCCTATTCCGTAGGTATCAAGTCGGTGGCATAAATGGCTTTGTCAATGCTGAAGTAGTAGCGGCCGTTGAAGTAAACGAGGCCGTAAAAAAACGACGTGGCCGTGTTGGTGCCCGCTGGGTAAACGATGTCTTTTGCCTTCTTAAAGTCCTTTGGCATCAGTTGAAAAGCCTTGCCCGTCACAATTTGGGTGAAGATGGACGTATCAGCGACAACCACTTGCCGCAACTCCGAACCGATGTCTTCCCGCTTCCACGTCAACCCGTTGTCCGTGCTTTTATCGAGGTCGAAGTCCACCGTGCCGGTCATGTAGAGGTCGCCTTGCCAAGCGAAGCAGTCCTCTTTCCACTGCAGGAACGGCTGGGTGGCGGCTCCTGCTGGGGTGATGCGCCAAGCGCCCTGTTGGGTGGCGACATAGAAGTTGCCGTTTTGAAACCTCATGCTCTTGATGACGCCATCGGCATTGGCATTCAGGTTGGTGAGGTCAATGCGCTTGACCATCTTCACCGAGACGAACGAGTCGTGAGCGGGATTCTGTTGGATGCTGAATAGGAAAAGCGAGTAGTAGCGGGCGGGCAGCACCTTTGCGGCCATGAGGAACAGCGTGCCGTCGTGGCTGTAAGCACCGATGGAATTGGAAAGCGTCTCGATTTCGAGGGAGTTGCCAGCGGGTGCGGGCAGCGTGTCCACCAATACTTTCAATACCTCGGAGCCGTTTCGGGCGAGGTGAAACTCGACAACCTGCCTGTTTTGGCTGTTGGTTGCCAACCGGACGAAACTGTTGTCGCTCAAGGCAGTGATGGCATTCGAGATGGGGAACAGCCTTTTTTCGATGATTTCGAGGTTGCTGTTCAGGCGTGCGAAGGAGTTTTCGGAGGCAACATACAGTTCGAAGTCCGTCGCAAATAGCCCATGTATGGCCGCTTCGGATTTGTATTCGACGGAGTCCCAACTGTCAATGCCATCGGGCTGCTCGTCGTCCTTCCAGATGGGCGTGGTTTGGCAGGATGACAAGAAAATAGCTGCCGTGACCAATGCCAATAGGCTGAATTTTGAGTTCATGGTGTTTGTTTTAGGCTAAAAAATGATTGAAAAACGTGAGGAGGGAGGCCAAAAATAGTCCATTTTTCAAAAAATCAGCTTGCGCAGCAACCTTTTCGGGCTGAAATGTACCCTGTCCAGCAATTCTGGACAGCTGGACGAACGTACTGGGTGTTACTTTTGCGTGCTCTTGCATTTTTAGCTATCGTTACCTGCCAATGAAAACTCGCACGATTTTAGCAGTACGAGCTGTCTTCCATGAACACATCAAGTTTGCGAGCAAAATGGGGTTTTGGCAATACAATTTGCAATGTTGTGCTAAGCTATAATGTTATTTTTGCCAAACCATTTCCCAACAACCTAAGTGCGCATTCTACATTAGCTAAGCTGCCAAGTTCAGGCTTGGCAACCATATCAATTACACTGCGTTTGTTCCAATGCATAAAAGCTAGTAAACTCAGATGATACGCCATTGATGGTCGTTGCCAAAACAAGGGCAAATGACGGTTCAAGGGCTTCCAACTGAATTTTTTACATCACTCAATCAATTAATTCTTTATCACACCATGATTAGGTTCCTTTTTACACTAATTGTGTTGCTAACCACAACATCCATTTTTGCGCAAAAGCCTGTTTTTCAGGGCAATCCGTTTCAAGGCGGAACTTTTGAAGAAGTAGCCGACAAGCTTTACGCTTGGGAGATTTACCAAATCGACGCAAAAGCGCTCGATGTTTTCGTGAAAAAAGCGGGCGACGAGTCAACCTTCAAGCTCAATTTGGGCAACCACAATTGGGATATTCAACTGCAGAAGCGCGATTTGCGCAGCCCCAACTACGTCATGCGCACCCTGACGGACAAAGGCGTGGAGGCTACCTCCGCCTTTGACGGTACGATGACCTATCGTGGTCAGATGCCCGACGTACAGGGATGGTCGGTGGCACTCACCCTCAACGAGGAGTTCATTTATGGATACTTCGACGAGGGAGAAGAGACTTATTTCATTGAGCCGCTGTGGTACTTCGTGCCTGGCCAACCCAAAGACCTCTACATCATTTATGCAGAGTCTGCCTCCAAACCCGACAGCTTCCACAAGTGCGGCGCCGATGTGATGATGGAAAAAATGGAGGAACTGAATCCAGAGAAACATGCCGAACACAACGAAGGAGTTGCCGAAAAGATGATGGCTTGCAAGGAAATCGAATTGGCCATTGCCTCCGACCTTTCTATGCACACTTTCCACGGTTCTACTGCTGCTGTCAACGCTTTCACATTTGGTGTGATGAACGACGTTCAGACGAACTACGACAATGAGTTCAACGATGAACTTCATTTCAACATCGTTGAGCAATTTGTGGTAGCTCCCCCGGCTACCGACCCTTGGACAAGCTCCACCGATGCGGGTATCTTACTTAACAGCTTTACAAGTTGGGGGCCAGGTGGATTTGCTGCAACGCACGACCTTGGCCAGCTTTGGACCAAAAGGAACTTGAATGGAGGCACCGTTGGTATTGCATGGCTTTGCGCTGTTTGCACCAACAACCGCTACCATGTTGTTTCAGAGTTTACCTCTAATTCCAATTTCTTGCGGGTGATGACGGCACACGAGATTGGACATAACTTCTGCGCCGTACACGATGCGCCCAACTCAGGCTTCATCATGCAGCCAAGTGTTAGTTCAAGCAATACTTGGTCAACGCAATCACAGAACGACATCAACGGTTATTACCCCGGAAGGCCATGTTTGGGTACTTGCGCAAGCTCGCAACCACCGCTTGCTGATTTCGTCGGTACGCCTACCAGCGGTTGTTCGCCACTTTCAGTGAATTTTACCGACCTGTCTTCCAACGGCCCAATCAGTTGGTTGTGGACTTTTCCTGGTGGCAGCCCAAGTAGTTCCACCGCTCAAAACCCGACGGTGGTTTACCCCGTGGCGGGCACGTACAACGTCACTTTGCAGGTGAACAATGGTGTCGGTTCCAATACCCTCACCAAAACCAACTACATCACCGTGCAAGCATCTCCGATAGCCGGGTTTACTTGGGTGAAAACTGGACTGACGGTGAACTTCACCAACACTTCCCTCAATGCGACCAGTTACCTCTGGGATTTTGGTGATGGCAATACCAGCACCCAAACCAACCCATCGCATACTTACGCCACGGATGGATTCTACGATGTCACCCTAAGTGCGACAAGTTCTTGTGGAACAGAGACTTACATGACGAATATCCCTGTTTACGTGGCACCAACAGCCGAGTTCACAGCTACACCTACAACAGGTTGCGCACCACTTTCTGTTGGTTTTGTTGACCAAAGCTCAACAAATACGCTCAGCTGGAGTTGGAGCTTTCCCGGTGGTACGCCAAGCTCATCTATCCAACAGTTCCCAACTGTGAGCTACTCCGTGCCAGGCACCTACTCTGTGACATTGCAGGTCTCCAATCCGGCTGGCACTGATGTAGAGGTCAAAACCAACTACATCACCGTTGGCGCAGCCCCGACGGCTAACTACACATTTGTGGTAAATGGAGCAACAGTAGCTTTCACCAGCACTTCCACCAACCCGATAGGCAGTGGGCCGCTAACTTACAACTGGGACTTTGGCGATGGCAATACCAGCACTCAAGCCAACCCGACGCACACCTACACCGCTGGCGGCACATTTGGTGTGACGCTGACCGTGACCAACAACTGCGGCAGTGCCATCAAGGTGCAAAGCGTCAACATCCCATTGGCGCCTGTTGCAGGGTTCAGTGCCAACAACACTACCGGTTGCACCCCGTTCACGGTCAACTTCACCAATCTGTCTGTTGGGGCTAACAGTTACAACTGGACGTTCCAAGGTGGAACTCCCGCCACCTCCACTGCACAGAACCCTAGTGTTGTTTACGCAACGGCTGGCGTGTACGACGTGACCCTCATCGTCAGCAACGCCATCGGCTCCGACACCCTCACGCTGGACAATTACATCACTGTGAACACTGCCCCAACAGTTGGTTTCACCTCCAGCGTAAACGGCACAAGTGTGGCTTTCACCAATACTTCCACCAACGCTACCAGCTACGCTTGGACTTTTGGCGACGGCGGTACGAGCACGGCCACCAACCCGACGCACACTTACGCAACCGATGGCGTCTATACCGTCGTATTGAGCGCAATGAACAACTGCGACACGGTGACTTCTACGCAAACCGTTACCATTGAGACGGCTCCAACGTCGGGTTTCTCCGCAAACAACACCACTGGCTGCGCAACATTCACGGTACAGTTCAACAACCTGTCGTCGAGCAATGCAACGTCGTGGGCTTGGTCGTTCCCCGGTGGTAGCCCAAGTAGCTCCACCGCTCAAAACCCAAGCGTGAGCTACTCCACGGCTGGTACTTACAGCGTTACATTGATTGCTTCAAATAGCGCCGGCAGTGACACTACCACGTTGACGAACTACATCACGGTGAACACGACACCGAGCGCCGGTTTCACCAGCAGCGTCAATGGCACGACCGCATCGTTCACGAATACGACTACCAACGCTACCAGCTATTCCTGGAATTTCGGCGACGGTGGCACTTCAACGGCTACCAATCCAACGCATACCTACCTCAACGATGGCGTTTACACGGTTGTGTTGAGTGCTACGAACAGCTGTGGCACGGTAACTTCCACGCAAACCGTCACCATCGCCACGCCGCCTTCGGCAGGTTTTTCAGCAAACAACACTTCAGGTTGCGGGCCGCTTTCTGTGCAGTTCAACAACCTTTCCTCCAATAATTCCACTTCTTGGGCATGGACTTTCCCCGGTGGCAACCCTGGTACGTCCACTCTTGAAGAGCCGCTTGTGAGCTATGCCACGCCAGGCACTTACAACGTTACGTTGATAGCGACCAACAGCACTGGCAGCGACACCACGACGCTGACCAATTACATCAACGTACAAGGCCCGCCTGCAACTAGCTTCACAGTAGCAACGAACGTGTTTGTTGCCAACTTCACCAACACGACCACTGGCGGCACTAGCTACAGCTGGAACTTTGGCGATGGTGGAACTAGCACGGCGACCAACCCGACCCACACCTATGCTGGCGATGGCACCTACACGGTTACACTGACGGCTACTGGCCCTTGCGGTACCAGCACCTCCACGCAGCAAGTCGTCATCAGCTCATTGCCAGTCGCAGGCTTCAATGCACAGCAAACCAATGGTTGTGCGCCGTTCACTGTGCAGTTCCAAGACCAATCGTCCACGAATGTCACTACTTGGGCATGGTCTTTCCCCGGCGGCACACCAAGTAGCTCTACCGAGGAGAACCCAAGTGTCACCTACGCCACGACAGGAAGCTACAATGTAACCTTGACCGTGACGAATGCTTTGGGCAGCAATACATCCACACAGACCAATTACATTACAGTTGCCACAGTTCCGACGGTAGGTTACACAAGCAGTACGACTGGTTTGACCGCCAACTTCACCAACACAAGCAGTGGTGCCACCAGCTACGCTTGGAATTTTGGTGATGGTGGAACCAGCACGGAGGCCAATCCATCTCACACTTACGCAACCGACGGCAATTACACCGTTGTTTTGACTGCCACCAATGCCTGCGGCACGGTTACTTCTACGCAGACCGTTGCAGCGTTCTTGCCACCGACGGCAGGCTTCAATGCCAACGTGACCAGTGGCTGTGCACCTTTGAGTGTGCAGTTCAACAACCAGTCATCTGCCAATGCGACCAGCTTCGCCTGGAGCTTCCCCGGCGGCACGCCTTCTTCGTCCACGGCTGAAAATCCAACCGTGGTTTACAACATGGCAGGAACCTACACCGTGACGTTGACCGTGAGCAACCCTGCTGGCCAGAACACCTCGACGCAGATGAACTACATCGTGGTAAATGCTGCCCCGACAGCTGGTTTCACTGGCTCTGTGAACGGCACGACCGTAACATTCAACAACACGACAACCAACGCCACCAGCTATGCCTGGAACTTCGGTGACGGCAACACCAGCACCGAAGCCAACCCAACGCACACCTACACTGTCGATGGCGTTTACGACGTGACCCTCACTGCCACCAATGCTTGTGGTTCTACCACCGTCAATGGCCAGTTTACCATCGTATTGCCGCCTACGGCGGGCTTCTCTGCTTCGCAAACAAGTGGTTGCGCACCGCTTGAAGTGCAGTTCAACAACGAATCATCTGCCAATGCCACCAGCTTCTCTTGGAGCTTCCCCGGTGGCTCGCCTGCCACTTCGACACAGGAAAACCCAGTCGTCACCTACAACACGGCTGGCATCTACACCGTAACTCTGACCGTGACCAATGCCGCTGGCAGTGATAGCTACACGTTGACGGATTATGTGGTGGTTTCGACCGTTCCTGCTCCATCCTTCAGCTTCACGGTGAACATGTCATCGGCTTCGTTCACCAACAATTCGACCAATGCTACCAGCTATACTTGGGACTTTGGCGACGGTGAATCCAGCACTGAGGCCAACCCTACGCACACTTATGCTGCCGATGGCGTCTATACCGTTAAGCTGACTGCCACAAACGAATGCGGCGATGCCGTCACAACCGGTACGGTCGTTATTGCCACCTCGGCACCTCAGGCGTTTTTCAGCGCTGAGCCTGTCACTGGTTGCGCACCGCTGACCGTGCAGTTCACGAACATGTCCTCTGCCAATGCCGAATCTTTCGAGTGGAGCTTCCCCGGTGGCTTACCTGCTACCTCTACGGAGGCCAACCCGACGGTGGTTTATGGCATTCCTGGTACTTATGATGTAAGCTTGACTGCTACCAACTCACAGGGCTTTGACAGCCACACCGAGACTGGCTTGGTGGTGGTAAATGGTGTGCCAACGACTTCGTTTTCTACTGCTGCCAACTTCAATGTGGTGACGTTCACGAACACCAGCACCAATGCGACCAGCTATGCTTGGGACTTTGGTGATGGCAACACCAGCACGGAGACCAACCCAACGCATACCTACGCAACGGGTGGCCAGTACGAGGTGACGCTTACCGCAACCAACGAGTGCGGTTTCCAGACCTCAACGATTGAAATCACGGTGCTGTCTAACGGTGTCGGTGAAATACCCGGCATCAGCCGCTTCGACGTGTTCCCGAACCCGAATGATGGCCGCTTTACCCTCGTGATGGAAGGTGCTCCGCAAACGGAACTGCAACTGAACTTCACCAATGTGCTTGGTCAGGTACTGCGCTCCGAAAAAGCAGACTTCCGAACAGGCCGCCTAACGAGGGACTTTGCCTTCAGCGACTTGGCTGCTGGCGTGTACATCCTCCAGGTAAAATCTGGCGAGAAAGCCATGTTCAAGAAATTAGTGATTGAGTGATTTTTTCTTCTTAGAGAAAACTGGGGCTTCCACTTGACAGTGGAAGCCCCTTTCTTTTTGGGGCAAAAGGGGTAGAAATGGTACTTTTGCCGCCAACAACTTTTAATGAGATGAAATACCTGACCATATTTTTAGTGATGGCATTTTTTGCCTGCAAAAATAACCCAACAGCCCCAGCAGCTACCGCAGATTCAGCCTCTGAAGCCGATGCACTGCCTGAAGGCTTCGCTGAATTTTACCAGCAGTTCCACAGCGACAGCCTGTTTCAAGTGGAGCATATTGTGTTCCCACTGGAAGGCTTGCCGAACAACGCCGACAGTGCCACTGTGGCTGCCAAGACCTTCCGCTGGACGCCGGAGACTTGGCGGATGCAGCGCCAGTTTGACTTTCAGGTGAGTGAGTACAAAAGGGAAATCGTTCCCTTGACGGAGTCCATCGTTATGGAACGCATCGTCCACAGCAATGGCCAATTCGGCATGGTGCGCCGCTTCGCTATCGTGGGCGGGGATTGGCACCTGATTTACTATGCTGGCGTGAATCGGTTCATGCAGTAAAGCCAAGTTGTCAAGGATATTAAACAAGCCCGTTTATGTTGTCAAGGTACCTCTACATACCGTTTGTGTTGGGGGCAGTCGGCGCCCTCTTGGCCGCTGCCTCGGTGGATAGCACGTATGCGGTTTATGCAGCCCCATTTGTTGTGGGGCTGGCGGTGGTGTACATCCTCAGCCCCCAGATTGACTGGTGGTGGTACCAGCACCACCCGCCACAGTTGCCAGCAATGGTGCGCCACCTCATCAACACAAAGTTGCCGTTTTACCAAGACCTTTCCGCTACGGACAAGACCCGCTTTCGCAACCGCATGACGATGTACATGGAAGCCAACGAGTTCATGGCACAGGGCATGGAGGCTGTTCCACCCGACGTGAAGGGCATCGTCGCAGCCTCTGCCGTTCAGATAACTTTCGGCCATGACGATTATTTGTTGAACCCATTCGAGCACATCATCATCTACCCACACCCGTTCCCCTCGCCGCAGCATCCTGAGGAGTGGCATGCCAGCGAGTATTTCGAGGAAGATGGCGTCATCATGTTGTCTGCGGAGCAACTGGTGCCAGGTTTTCTGGAGCCTACCCGCTTCTTGCATATTGGGCTGTACGAATATGCTCGGGTGTTCATGCACTGCCATCCAACGGTTGAATTCCCGACAATTAGCGAGGAACACTGGCCTGCATTGGAACAAATCAGCGGGTTTCCCAAGGACAAAACAATCAAGTACATCGGGTTGAGGGAGATTGATTTAACAGCACTGGCTGTGGTGAACTTTTTCAGTTTTGGGGAAAAATTCAAAGAATTGCTACCAGAGGAATATGCAGGGATAACAAAGGCACTGAAGCTGGGGTAATTGGTTTTTTAGGGCTGGAGTCAATAACTATGCGATAGCTAAATATTACGGTCGGGTTGCCAACGGAGGTGGGTTTCGCTAAGTTGCAAAAAAGAGGGCCTGCTTGGAGGGCAGGCCCATTTGGGGTTATAGGTGTTTTAGGGTTAATTGGTAAATTGGCAATTCAGTTTTAGGGTTATTGTATTTTCTGGATAACAATGCGGGAATAATAATTGCCCCCACCAGTGGGATTCCCATTAAGTGCAATGCCAAGCGCATCAGTCCCTGCATTTGTAGTTTCTACCCATGTAGTTAACCTGTAAGACTCTGCTGATGTGAGCTCCAATATCCCATCAATAGTTGAATCAGTTTGACTGGATGGGTTGGTAACGTTTGAATATGCATTTGTTCCAAATAATTGTCCGTTCCCACTAATCGCTACTCTTATTATTGCTTGGTGTCTTCCAACTTTATAGGCGGGTGCAGATGCACGAATAAGGTACTTGCCCGGCTGCAATGTGAAAAAGTCATTTGCTGCATCTAAAGAAATGGATGAATCGCAGCCTGAACAATGTGTCAAATCCCTGTTATTAAAACCTTCTATGGCCGAACCTCCATTAGCGGTTGCATAGCGTTGCTGTATAACGGCAATTTGAGAGGTAATTAAGTTGGCAGGCTTCCACTGGTTATTGTCATAAGTCAATACTTGGCCTTGCAATGCTCCCATATCATCTAAATCAATAGCGGCAATTGAACTATTAATTATTTCATTGCTACCCACGGCGTTGTCAGCCATTTCGTTATTGCCAACGGCATTATTGCCAATTTCATCACTGCCGACTGAGGCGAAACCAATTTGAAGGTTCTGGTAGGTGCCAGTTATATCGCCACCAGCAGTTCCAGCTTGAGTGGTAGGTCTAATGGCATCTGTGGTTATTGTAAAATTGTTCGTTGCAGCCTCGGTAACGTCAATCCCATTAGTGCCAACAATATCAACGTTTGTGTTGCTACCATTCAACTGCACGGTGTTGCCGCCACTGCCAGTTATGGTAAGTTGATTGGTTGTGGCATTAAAGTCAAGGGTTTGTATTTCGTTTGTATTGCTGATGTCAGCAGCGCTGATGACGTTGCTTCCATTGATTTCAATGCCAGACCCTGCACTATAGCTGCCATTGTCATTGGCTGGTGCCCAACTTGCACCATTCCATTTGAGTACTTGGCCGCTGGTAGCGCCATTCTGCCCAATCGTGACTGGGTTTCCTTGGCTGCCATCGCCCGTAACCGGGGCTTGGGTATAGGTGTCATTGCCAGTTACAAATGTTTCATCATTCCCCGCCTCCCATTTTTGAGTAGTCGCATTGTATTTTATCACTTTCCCATTTGTGGCACCTGTGAGGTCAAAATTGGTAAGGCTTTCGGCAGTGCGGGATGCAAAGGCGAAGGGTACGGTGGTGAAGGGAAAAAATGCAATTATTGTATAAGGATTTGATGCCCCTCCTGGTGGCTGGAAGGATACCCTTACGTATTTGTCACCAGTTGACCAGTCTATAGCACTTAAATTAGGTGAGCTAAAACAATACCCTGAATTTGGGTGTGTACTAGGAAAGTCTATGCTAAATTCACCAAAAGCATTAGTGCTGTCTGGCGTAGATTGACAAAATATCCTACTATTATCATTAGCAACAGAACCTTGAAAAACCTCAAGCCTCACATTAATTGATTGATTGGCATAAGGCGGAGTACCAACTGCTGAAATGTCCCTTGCCACTGCCGTAAAGTGCAGCAGATTCGGAATATTGTTAGTCATTTGCGAAAACGCAACCGTGGAAAACAGCACGAGCAGTGCCGTCAAAGTCAGAAGTGTTGTTCTTTTTTTCATGCGGAAAATGGTTATTGTTTAATGAATGAAAAGGTTTTCAGGGGCATACCATCCAAACTGTAGAGTTTGAGGTAGTACATGCCCGCTTGCAGGCTTGTTGTGTTTAATTCCACGTCTAGCCCTTCAAAATCTTGGCGCTTTAGCTCTTGGCCAAGCAATGAGAAAATGGCTACTCGACCTTGGTATGTTGGCATCTTTGAGATTGAAACCCGAAGGAGCCCACTGGTGGGGTTAGGGTACAGAAACGCTTTGAGGTCGAAATAGCGGTTGTTAGTGTTTGTTACCCCTGTCCAGTGTTGCTGCGACCCCATCGTAAATCCATCACCTTTCCCTCCAACGAATACCTCACCCATGGAAGCGGGCAGTTGGTCGGAGAGGCTGGAACCGCCAGAAGAGAAAGTGACCCGGCCAAGTGGCTTGTTTCCTTGTGCATGTAGCTCGCCATAGATAAAAGCCAAAGCGGTGGCTATCATCCAAGCCTTTTTTAGGTTGTTTTTCATGATTCTAATTTTGGTTTGCCTACACTATCGCTTTCGGCGTTGCGCCCTACTTTTTGTTGGAGGAGTGTTAGGGGAGTCTCCGGTATGTTTCGAAAAAATGTGGTTTTTATCACAAAATCTTAACAAAATCTCCAGTAATGTTCACGCCAAAAGTGATTTGGTTGCCAGTAAAGCCTGTAATGTCAAAATCTTGTCCCTTTGCTTTGCCGTTCCATGAATACTGTCCTAGGATTATTATATTGTTCAAAATAAATTCAGCTGATAAATCAATTCCATTATAGCCTCTAGGTTTAATCAAATTCCCATCAATATACCTGTCTGCATTGCCAAAGTCTCCTAAAATGCCTCTGTGAGTCCATGAAAGCCCACACATTAAATCAATATTGTTATTATCTTTTACCTCACCAAAGTCAAAAGGGAAAACGAACAGTCCTGCTTTAAGTAAAGCAATGCTCGCATCTAATTGCTCGTCATTGTCGATAGTCCAGCTGTGATTAACTGCAACAACTTTGCACCTGATGCCATATCGAGGGTTTAGAAATGCTCTGACACTAAAAGAGCCTGATTGTCCGCGTATGCCAGGGTTCATCAATGCAGAACCAAATACAGCTATTTTTTTTAGCTCTAGTGTATCCTTTCCATTGTATGAATAGAATATGTCACAAATAAAATTATCAGTTCTAAAATTCATTCCAATACTGCCACTAATATTGGTGGTGTTATTTGAGTTTTCAGACTTGGTCGCAATACCAAATAATGCACCGCCTCCGTAAATAGATGCTTCTCTTACCTTTAATGATTTATTGATCAGGATTTTCCAACTATTTTGGTTGGTTCTATCTAAAATTGATGAGAAAAGTGGTTTTATCTTTTCTTGTGCATGAGCTAGTGAACTCGATAAAATAATAAACAGGGAGATGTGGATAATTTTCATGATTGAATTTTTTAAATTATTGTACTTTGTGTAACTGGTCGGTAAATTTCACAAAGGGGCAAGCCCCCTTGTGAAATTCACCAACCGGAAGCATTAGGTCAACTCACTATAATCTGTTATCAAGATGAAGGCGTGATGGTTCAATCCATGCACAAATGCCTTGTGGATAGCACTACTCATAAGGCTTTTCAGGTAACGCACGTTTTTTGTAGTTGCTGCTCCACGCTTCTAAGTTGGTTTTAAATGTTCAATAAGGATGGTGTTATACTGCACTTTCTCGGGCGCCAAGTAATCATGCTTCAAGGATATATTTTAGCAACGCTTTAATATCTGTAAGCTCCACATGTATTATCTTTTGCCCTAGCTTTTTTGGTGGCTTCTGACTAGTGGTGATTCCTATATACCTGCCATTCCATTTTGTCTGCTCCTTAAGCTTTTCAAATTCAACCATTTTCAACGCACTCAAATCAATCAATACGATGTCTGGAATTAGGGCTCTAATGGCGGACAATCCATCTGCTACTGTATAGCAATTGCCTATGATGGTATAGCCCGGGCAATGCTCTTCCAACTCTGACCTGATGGATTCCATCAGCAGAGAATTGTTGGAAATAACGATGATAGTCATGGTATTAGGGCTACTCAGGGCATAATTTGATGTTGTTTTGCAAATCCCATTTCAAGAGAGTATGCCTTGCAGTTTACTTTCATTATGATTCGTAAACTACAGTAACTTTATTGTTTTCGACCTTCATTTTGAATTGCTTACCGGCACTGATTCTCAACCATTTTTTGTTGCCAGTGTCATACATGTCTATTGTTTCAGTCCTCCATTGTCTTACATCATCAGAACCAATAAACTCAAGCTGGTTAAGGTTGTCGGAAGGCACACCAGGGAAAAAGTCCGGTTTTGTGCTGAGAACCACATCTTTCTCTTTGGTAGTGCCGCTAGCTAGGTTATTGTCAAGCACGTTAAAATAATATACTCCACTTTCCAAAGTGATTTTCATGTTGACAAAGTTGGCCAAGCTTGCAGACCAATCATTGATTTGAATCTCCTTTACCAAAGCACTGACATTGGTGTTAAAGACGAAGCTATCTTCCCATACGAATTTTCCATTGTTGCCAAAGGAACCCATTTTAAATTTTTGTGCCATGTTAGCTATTTTATTTTGTTAGAAATGTTTGTTTTAGATTTTATTGGGTTGTGGTGCTGATAGCAGCTTGTAAGCTCAAAATCGTTCAATTTCTTTGGTGAAACAGTGAACCGCTCCCCCTGCTTTCAAATCTTCTTTGTAGAGGTCGTTGGGTACCCACATGATATTGTCGAATCCCAATCCTTTCCATAGTCTCTGTACTTTTTTTTCAACACATTCGATTGATTCTTTGAACTTAGTAAGGCCTGCAGATGAGCTAATATGAGGTAGCCACACCCGCTTAAAAGATGCTGTATTCTCAACTAGGCAGTTATTGTAAAAGCAGAAAAACCAGTCGTCGGGGTTGTTTTCATCAAATATTAGTGGCAGCGGCATGGGAATGACACAAAGGTTACCTTCGTTAATCAATTGCAATTCTACCGATTCAATATAGGTGCTTAATTCTTTTACTCTATTGGCAGTGGCCATATTTGGAGTACCGATGGATATTATCTGGACTTTGCCCAAGAAAACGGTGTTGTTCACGCCCGTTGGCGTCAAAAACAAATCAATATGGGGCAGTACCTCGTCTTTCGATGACCTGTATCCAATCTTTGATTTCTTTGATTTTTTTGATTTGCCCTTGTTGAACCAGAGTTTGGGAGAATAGAGACCCATGTTGAATCTCACTTTGTTTTTAAGTTTGACTTTCCCTTCGTTGATAGTAGTGCCAACTACCAGCACTTTCGTTTTTTTGGGTAAATCCAATAGTCGAATGAACCCACGGATTGCATTGTCGAAAAGCTCGGTTTCTGCTATTTTATCAATTTTGCCCAACCGCATTGCCCAATCATTGAACTGATTGGCCCCAACGAATACCATTCCATCCACAGCCAGGATGTTGCCCCCATCAAAAGGGAAGACTTCAAACCGCTTTTTATGTATAGTAGCCCCAATTTCATCAGCCACTTTTTCTGCAACAGGTCTGCTACTTGGGTCTTGCTCACAACTATCCGTTTCGATGATGATGTTTTTTTTGTCCCTTTTCCGTTGCAGTTGAATAAATGGATCCCTGACCCAGCGTGGAGGACTTTGCAGTGCTTTGTCTTGTACGAGTTTGAAACTGTGCTTTTTTGATTCGTCGCCAAAGTATTCATTACTCAACAGGTCGCGCTTCAAGTTTTCATCTCCCATGAATATCAGCACATGACCACTTGGTGAGTCGGTTCTTGTCTCGTCTAACTTGGTAGCGAAATACTCAAAATAAGCCTTTTGATTGGTGTCGCCGGTATATACCAAAGCCAGCTTTGTAATTCTACCATGTACCGATGACAGTAACTCGTTGGGCATAGTGGTCGTCATTGTTTGTTTTCGATTTGAACCCCGAAAGTTTCGAATTTCAAACTTGTTGCACAAATGTATTTCCTGATATTTGACCATGGGAAAAAATAATCTCCATCCGTAGAAACCCAAAGCTGGTTTATTTGAAGTCTCGGCCTATTTTTAGGGCGTAAACGGACCAACTGTAAAATCCTATGCAGGCATCTGATGATTTGTACTTGTTGATAAAATCACTAACGAAGGCTGAGAAACGACATTTCAAGCTTCAAACCTCCCTGCAAAAGGGTGAAAAAGATTACCAAATTTTGTTTGAGGCGATTGATTCTCTGCCTGATTCCTCGCAGGGTAATGGTGAGCAAAATTCACAATATGACGAGTCGTTGCTCAAAAAGAAAATTGAAGGAAAAATAAACACATCTCAACTGCATGTAGCAAAGAACTACTTGTACGGGCTAATCCTTAAATCACTTCGAACGCTCAATGAAAAACAAGACACCAATTCGCAACTTAGCACTCAAATTGCTGATGCTAGGCTGCTTGAGCAGCGGGGAATGTATGAACAGACTGTTAAAAAGCTGACCCTTGCAAAAAGCCTGGCTTTAAAGTTTGAGAAATACATTGCGCTAATCGAGATACTCCAGTTGGAAATATCGCTTTGTACCAAGAGACAGGCATTGGAAGTTGAGTCTGAACTGGAGCGGCTGAATTTCTCCCTACTGAAATACAATGAATTGTTGCACATTGAAATCCAGTTCAATTTTCTGAAAAACAGCATCACTGCACTGTACCGTAAAAGTGTTAGGGTGAGGGGGGAAGATGCTAGACAGAAGATAGAGCAATTGAAGCGTAGCCCGCTGTTAAAGGCTGATGAGGCAGCTTTGTCGTTTTTGTCCAAGGTATCATATCATTATTGCAAGGCCGTCTTGTCACTCATGGAAGGAGATGTGAGCGAAGCTGTCGGACATTACCAAGACATGTACCATGTCTGGGTCGGATATCCACACTTCAAAGAAGAGTATCCGGCCGCTTATATTATATACACTTCCAATTATTTGATTGGGTGTCACATGGTACGCAACTACTCGCTATTTCCTGACCTGCTTGCCGAATTAAAAAAAGTACCTACGAAAACTTTTGACGAAGAAGCAGAAGCATTTCAAAACATTATGTTCTTGGAGCAACTTTATTTCATGAACTGCAGGATTTTTGTCAAGAACGGTAACTTCATGCAGGAGTGCAAGCAGTTGGCAGAAAAAATCGAGTCTGGGCTTATTAAATATTCATCGCGAATTGTAAAGTCAAGGTGCATGACCTTTTACCACAACACAGCTATCATGTTTTTTGCACTCGGTGATTTTGATGCTACGCAATATTGGCTTTCAAAGATTCTGCAAACGATGAAAACGGACCAACGAAAAGACATCCAGATAGTCGCAAAACTGCTACAACTCATAATTTTCTTGGAACAAGGGCTATATCTTTACATTGACAATGCCTTCAAGAGCTTTGAGTATCACCTTAAAAAAGAGGATAAGCTACATGATTTTGAGGGCCGAGTTACGTTTCATCTGAAACAAGTAGCATCTATGAAGCATGACAGGAAAAAAATATTTCAAGCGTTCAGCGATGCCCTCAAGCAATTCGAGTCCCAAAAACTCCCCGGCCATGAAGAAATCTCAATCTGGGTGGAAAGCAAAGTCAAGAACCTGACCTTCTTGGAGGTTTTGAGGCAGCGGGCCAGAATAGCTCAAACTTAGCCTATTTTTCAATCACACAACGTGCAGCTAATCGAGGCTAACAATGACATTTTTGAAAACGAAGCGGGATTTTGGCTCATGGCCGAAATCCCGCTTCGTCGTACTGTACTAGCCGACTATACCTCCTACC
>CAYTZS010000068.1:0-23504 GCA_964442355.1 uncultured Saprospiraceae bacterium
TCCAGCATCTGCTCAACATAGCCCGCAGGCAAGTTGGTGGCGTCAATGACGGGCAGGTTGTAAACGTTCACCACGTCAATCGTTGCCTCTACGGCCTTCGCCAACTCGATGGTGTAGCGGAAGGCGTTGGCCGCCACTTCGGAAAAATCGGTAGGAAACAGTATCTTTTTCATGTGCAGCATTTTGAATCGCCAAGCTAGGCTCGACGAGATTTGATACCAAATTAATGTACATCTCAGATTATCACTACATCTTCGGTCATGTGCATGGAGCGGTAGTTCAACTCACTCAGTGGCTTGCTGCTCGGCAAGTAGCGTTGCCGGAACCCTGCGCCGTAGCATACCTTCACTTTTAGGCCGAAGATGTCGGACATGGTCTGCTCCATCGCTGTAGCCGAAAGCCTTCCGTTCATCACCAGCAGGCCATCATTGCCCTCTTCCCGTACGTCGCACACCCGCAAGTCTGGCTCAAATAGCTCACTGACTGGCATAGAAAAGCCTTTTCTGAAAAAAAGCATCTCCAAAAATGGGAACTCTGCACGGAACGTCGCTTGAAGTTCCTTCAATGGGCGATTATCAGAAATTCTCATGACTGTTGGCTTTGGTTGAATACAGTGGCTCAAAGGTATCCGAACGTCAAGCGCACCATATTGACGAACGTCACTGCTTCTGGCTGACTTTTCACGAGGAACGAATTTCGTAAAAAAAGGAAACCCGCCGCTTCGACTCATCGAAGGGACGGGTTTTCGAAAACTAACCTATGTGACCAAAAAACCCTGTTTAATCGATGCAAAAATAGGGCGATGAAAACCCGTAATTGAATGACAAAAGTCACTTATGGCCGATGACTTACTTCACTTGGCAACTTTTTACCCCCCCCTACCTTGCACCCGATTTCGATTAAATTCTGAGCAAAGAGCTGAGAAACAGGGGCTTTTTTGTGCAAAAAAGCACCAAACAGCTTGAATCGCTCGGCCACGAAATCCAAAAACTTCTCGCATGAAAATCATTTTCTTTCTAATCGCCACCAGCCTCCTGCTTGCCGTAGGCTTTTTGGTCGCCTTCTTTTGGGCAGTGCGAAATGGGCAGTACGAAGACGAGTACACGCCATCGGTGCGCATCCTGCTCGACGAACCCACCAAGCAATCCGCTGATAATCAACCAACTATAATTGACAACCAACCACTGACAACGACGAATTGATTATGACACAAGTAGAACAATTTCATTACGACAACGCCATTGTCAAAAAATTTGCCTACGCCACCATGCTTTGGGGCATCGTGGGTATGCTGGTCGGATTATGGATCGCTTTGGAACTGGTGTTCCCAGCGCTAAATCTCGACACACCTTGGCTCTCTTTCGGACGCCTTAGGCCATTGCATACCAACGCTGTCATCTTTGCTTTTGTGGGCAACGGTATTTTCATGGGCGTTTATTACTCGCTGCAACGGCTCCTAAAAGCCAGGATGTTCAGCGACTTACTGAGCAACCTGCACTTCTGGGGCTGGCAGCTCATCATCGTGAGCGCTGCGCTGACGCTACCTTTTGGCTTTACCACAAGCGGAGAGTACGCAGAGTTAACGTGGCCGATTGACATTGCCATCACCTTGGTTTGGGTGATTTTCGGCATAAACATGTTCGGCACCATCCTCAAGCGGCGGGAAGAGCACCTCTACGTAGCCATCTGGTTTTACATAGCCACTTGGATTACGGTAGCTGTGCTGCACATCGTTCGCAACATTGAAATACCTACGAGCGGCCTGCACAGCTACGGCATTTTCGCTGGTGTGCAGGAGGCACTGGTGCAGTGGTGGTATGGCCACAACGCAGTGGCGTTCTTCCTCACCACGCCCTACCTCGGCCTGATGTACTACTTCATGCCAAAGGCCGCCAACCGTCCGGTGTACAGCTATCGGCTGTCCATCGTCCACTTCTGGGCACTTATTTTCATTTATATCTGGGCTGGCCCCCACCACTTGCTCTACACCTCGCTGCCCGACTGGGCGCAGTCGTTGGGTATGGTGTTCTCGCTGATGCTCATCGCTCCATCGTGGGGTGGTATGCTCAACGGCCTGCTCACGCTCCGTGGCGCTTGGGACCGTGTGCGCCAAGACCCCATCCTGAAGTTCATGGTGGTGGCCGTGACCGCCTACGGTATGTCCACTTTCGAAGGCCCGATGATGTCCATCAAATCCTTCAATGCCATCACACACTACTCCGACTGGACCATCGGCCACGTACACGTGGGCGCACTCGGCTGGAATGGTATGCTCACTTTTGGTGTGATGTACTGGTTGCTGCCACGCATTTTCAACACAAAACTTTACTCCACCAACTTGGCCAATACCCACTTCTGGTTGAGCACCTTGGGCATCATTTTCTACGCCATCCCGCTCTACTGGTCGGGCATAGTACAGAACCTGATGTGGCGAGAGTTCACGCCAGACGGTTTCTTGGTTTATCCAAACTTCCTAGAAACGGTGACGCAAGTGATTCCGATGTACGCCATCCGGGCACTTGGTGGCTTGATTTACATCACTGGCGTTATCATCGGAGTTTACAACTTGCTGAAAACCACAGCTGGCCAAAAATGCATTGACAACGAATTTGCCGAAGCACCCGCCATGCCGAAACATGACGCTGAAGGCTCCAAGCAACATTGGCACCGTTGGATTGAGCGTCGCCCGATGCAGATGTTGGTAGCAAGCCTCGTGGTTGTACTCATTGGCGGCATGGTCGAGATGTTCCCGATGTGGTGGGTGGACGACAACGTGCCAAAAATCGCCAGCGTGAAACCTTACACGCCGCTCGAACTGCAAGGCCGTGACCTCTACGTGCGGGAAGGCTGCGTCGGTTGCCACTCACAGATGGTGCGCCCATTCCGCTTCGAAACGGAGCGCTACGGCGAGTACTCCAAGAGCGGCGAGTTCATTTACGACCGGCCATTCCTCTGGGGCAGCAAGCGTACAGGCCCAGACCTTGCGAGGGAAGGCGTCGGCAAGCTGAAAAAATCGGACAGCTGGCACTATAACCACTTGATTGACCCAACGAGCACATCACCCGGCTCCATCATGCCTGCCTATCCGTGGCTGGCCGAGAATGACCTCGACGTTTCGACGACAGCTGCTAAAATCAAGGTGTTGCGCCAACTCGGCACACCCTACGATGCAGGCTACGAGGAAATCGCCAACGATGACCTCGCAGTACAGGCTCAGCGCATCGCCAAAAGCTTGAATGCTGAGGGCGTTGAGCAAGAAGGCGTTGAGAAAAAGGAAATCGTGGCAATCATTGCCTACCTCCAACGGCTCGGCGTTGACATCACCGTGCAGGACCAAGCAGGCAAATAATAATTGAAAATGGAGAATTGAGAATGCAACGCCATTTTCAATTCTCCAAGCTCAATTCAAGTAAAAAAAAATCATGTTCAAGTACATACTTCAAAACGCAGGCAACATCAACTGGCTAGCCATATTCTCGCTGGTCTTGTTCTTTGCCGTATTCCTGTTCGGCACGGTCTGGATAATGTCTAGGAAGAAAGATTATGTGGACAAAGTATCCCGACTCCCACTGGACGACTAACTAAAATCAGGCACCCGAAGGGCATTGCCATAAAAATTCAACTTGTTCAAAACCAACGTTTTATGAAAAATAAATGCTTACGGCCAATGATGCTGGCCGCATCGTCATTGCTCCCGCTGGCAACCTGGGCACAACAGGCACCCGCCGCTCCTGCCAATCAGGACTTCTGGCAAAACGCCTTTGGCAACATCACGCTAGCCGTGGCTGGCGTGGTCATCGTGGGAGCGCTTTTGGCCATTACCCGCCTGTTTTCATCCGTGGTGAAAATGCAGGAAATACAGATGCTCCGTGAAAAGGGCATCGAGGAGGTGGTGGAAACTTACCGCCAACCAGAAGAAAGCTGGTGGTCTCGTTTCATGAAGTCCATGACCCAAGCTGTACCCGTGACCAAAGAGGCAGACATTGACCTCGGCCACGACTACGACGGCATCCGGGAACTGGACAACAAAATGCCGCCGTGGTGGCTGGGCATGTTTTATATCAGCATCGTTTTCTCGGTGATTTACCTTTTTGCTTACCACCTGACGGACATTGGCCCCTCTTCAAAAGAGGAGTACGAAACCGAAATGGAAGTGGCAAAAGCTGAAGTGAACGCCTATCTCGCCACCCAAGCCGACAATATCGACGAGACGAACGTGACGGCCTTGACCGACGAGCAGGACCTGGCACTTGGCAAGTCTATCTTCGAAACAAGTTGTGCTTCTTGCCACGGCAAGCTCGGCGAAGGCGGCGTTGGCCCAAACATGACTGACGACTACTGGATTCATGGTGGCGCCATCACAGATGTGTTCAAGACCATCAAAGTTGGTGTGCCGGAAAAAGGCATGATTTCTTGGGCAGAACAACTCAGGGCAAGCGACATGCAGCGGGTAGCCAGCTACATCCTTACGTTGAAAGGCACCAACCCGCCGAACCCGAAAGCACCGCAAGGCACACTGTACGATCCAACCAAAACAGGCGGCGAAGCAGCACCAGCGGACACTACGGCCACCTCGGCTGCACCTACCGCCGATACGACAGCTGCGACTGCTCCGGCTACCAACAAATAGCAGCATTTGCAAGCTGCCATTTGTGACTTAGACTACATTTTGCAACAGGATTTCTTTTGATATTTGTATCAAAAGAAACTTCAAAAAGCGACGCTACAATAGCCTTGAAGTTTCAAAAAACGGAGCGGCTTTGTAGCGTTGTTTTTTGAAGGGCAATACTGATATAACAGCCCAGATTTTTGGGCGCAGAAATCGCCAGCAATGAATATCATAGACCAAATCTATCAAGACACCGAGGAGTACCGCGACCACTTAGCCACAGTGGACAACAAAGGGAAACGGGTCTGGATGTATCCCCGTAAACCAGATGGCTGGTTTTACAAAACACGCACTTGGATTAGCTTCATTTTGCTGGGCTTGCTGTTCGGCATGCCGTTCATCAAGGTTAATGGGGAGCCGCTTTTGTTGTTCAACGTTATTGAGCGAAAGTTCATCATCTTCAGCATCGTTTTTACCCCGCAAGACCTGCACCTTTTTGCCTTGGCAATGGTGACGCTGATGCTGTTCGTGGTGCTGTTTACCGTGGTTTTTGGGCGGTTGTTCTGCGGCTGGATTTGCCCCCAGACCATTTTCATGGAAATGGTTTTCCGCAAGATAGAATACTGGATTGATGGCGACGCTGGCCAGCAGCGCAAGCTCGCAGCTGCTCCTTTGAATGGCCAAAAACTGTTCAAGCGGGTGCTCAAGTACACCATTTTCTTCGCCATTGCTGTGCTCATTGCCAACACCTTTTTATCCTACGTGCTTGGCGTGGAGGAAGTGGCCAAAATCATCACAGAACCTATCAACCAGCACCTTGGCGGCTTCATCGCTATGTTGGTTTTCTCAGGCTTGTTCTTCTTTGTGTTTTCGTACATGCGGGAGCAAGTCTGCATCGCCGTCTGTCCCTATGGCCGACTTCAGGGTGTGCTGCTGGTGCCAGACAGCATCGTGGTACACTACGACTATGTGCGTGGCGAGCCGAGGGGAAAGATTCAGAAGCAACCAACAGCCAATAGCCAACAGCCAACAGCCCATCTCGGCGACTGCATTGACTGCAAGCTCTGCGTTCAGGTCTGCCCGACAGGAATCGACATCCGAAACGGCACGCAACTCGAATGCGTGAACTGCACGGCTTGCATTGATGCCTGCGACGGCGTGATGGAAAAAGTGAGCCGCCCCAAGGGCCTCATCCGCTACGACAGCGAGAACGGCATCAAGGAGGGTCGGCGCAAGATTTTCACCACCCGGGTTTGGGCATACACAGGTGTTTTGATTGCGCTGATTGCCGTGCAAGTCTTCCTTTTTGCCACCCGAACGGAGGTGGAGACGGTCATTTTGCGCACACCAGGCCAGCTTTACCAAAAAGTGGAAGGCGGCTACCTGAACAACCTCTACAACTACGAGGTCATCAACAAGACGGCCCAGGACTTCCCGAATATCGAGTTCAAGCTGAAAGGAGCACCCGGTGGCCGCTTGAAATTCGTTGGCGAAGCTTCCACCATCGTGCCCAAAGGGGGCATGTTGAAAGGCGTTTTCTTCATCGAAATGCCGTCAAGTGAATTGAAAAGCAGGAAAACAGAACTTGAAATAGAAGTCTGGTCCAATGGCCAGCTCATTGACGAGGCCAAGACAAATTTCTTGGGGCCAGTGAAATAAGGGTTGGAGGTGAGATGGATTGAAGGATTGAATGGGGTTTCCTGCCCTGACAGCCTTTCAATCCTTCTCACCTCCAATCTTCCAATCCTTCAAAAAATGAAACTCAACTGGGGCGCATCCATCGCCATTATTTACATCCTTTTCGCCGCCACCATGGTCGGCTTTGTCATCAAGTCAAAGAGCATTGACCACTCACTGGTGGTGGACGATTATTACGCCAAGGACTTGGCCTACCAGCAGCAGTACGACAAGCTGACCAACAGCCAAACGCTCGGCAACAACCTAACCATCGGTAAAATCAACGGTAGTATTCAATTCATTTTTCCGAAAGAGGCCCAGCAGCCCAGTGGCGAAATACTGTTCTACCGAGCCAGCGACAAGTCCAAGGATTTTTCCTTGAAAATCGAGCCCGACTCAAATGGCTTGCAACTGGTGCCCACCGACCAACTCGCACCCGGCCGCTGGACGGTCAAGGTGGACTGGCAAGCTGGGGGAAAGTCGTTTTACAAAGAGCAAGTTGTTATTTTATGAAGTGTTTATGTGCTTGGGGGTTTATGTGTTTTGGGGCCTGTGCTTAAATGAATGTCCGTCACAAACACCCAAATACAAAAACACAAAAACACACAGATAGAATGACCATCTCCGCCACCATTGAAGATACAAAACCGCTCGCCGGAGCGAAACTCTCGTGCTACCACTGTGGCGACGAGTGCCGGGACGAGCGCATACTTTTCGCCGAAAAAAACTTCTGCTGCGAGGGCTGCAAGACCGTTTACGAGATACTGAACGCCAGCGACCTCACGCATTTTTACAACATCGAAAAAAATGCGGGCCTCAGCCTCAAAGGCAAGAAACTGGCGCAGTACGCTTGGCTCGACGACCCCGAAGCCGCCGAAAAGGTGCTTACTTTCAAGAACGAAAAGCAGTCGAAACTGACGCTGCACCTGCCCCAAATCCACTGTGCCTCGTGCATCTGGCTTCTCGAAAACCTGCACAAGCTTTCGCCAGCCATCATCGCCACCAAGGTCAACTTCCTCAAACGGGAGGCTACCATCACCTTCGACCACGGGGCTACTACGCTGCGCAAAGTCGCTGAACTGCTCGACAGCATCGGCTACCCACCTGACCTCAACCTCAACACCTTGGAGGGCACTGCCCGCAAGCCCGTCAGCCGTCGGCTGATTTACCAACTGGGCGTGGCTGGGTTTGCCTTCGGCAACATCATGTTGCTCAGTTTCCCAGAATACCTTGGCTTGCAGGAGTCGGAAATGTGGTTCCGCAAATACTTTGGTTGGTTGAACATCATCCTCGCCACGCCGGTGGCTTTTTACAGCGGCCGTGACTACATCACCTCGGCGTGGGCCACGCTGCGCACCCGCCAGCTGAGCATTGACGTGCCACTGGCACTGGGCATCGTGGTGCTGTACTTCCGCAGCGCTTACGAAATCGTCACCGACACGGGCGCAGGCTACATGGACAGCCTCGGCGGCTTGGTATTTTTCCTGTTGGTGGGCAAGTGGTTCCAGCAAATCACCTACCACCGACTCTCCTTCGACCGCGATTACAAATCGTATTTCCCGATTGCTGCGACTAGATTAGTTCGACAGTTTGACAGTGGGCAGTTTGCAGTCGAGGGCGTGGAGGCAGGCACTGACCGCCAACTGCCAACTGTCGAACTGCAAACTGAAAGCGTTTCGGTAAACAAGCTCGAACCCGGCGACCGCATCCTTGTACGCAACGGGGAACTTGTGCCCGCCGACGGCATTTTGAAAAAAGGTTTGGCGAAGCTCGACTACAGCTTCGTGACGGGCGAGGCCGAGCCCGTGGAGCGGCATTCGGGCGAGAAAATCTACGCCGGAGGTCGTCATCTCGGCGATGCCATTGAGTTGTTGTTGACCAAAAAAGTGAGCCAAAGCTACCTCACCCAGCTTTGGAACGACGATGCTTTCCACCAAGAAAAACTGATGGGCACCAGCCGCTTGGCCAACAAGGTCAGCCGCTATTTCACCATCATCATCCTCGGTGTCGCCTTCGCAACGCTGGCTTTCTGGTTGCCTCGTGACCCGCAAATCGCCTTCAACGCCTTCACGGCCGTACTCATAATTGCCTGCCCCTGCGCAGCGGCGCTCAACGTGCCGTTCACGCTCGGCAACACCGTCCGCATCTTGGCCCGTAAGGGATTTTTCCTAAAAAACACGAATGTGGTGGAGGCGCTCCGCAACGTCACGGCGGTGGTTTTTGATAAAACCGGAACGCTCACCGAGGCCGGTGGCAGCAGCCTGGAGTACGTTGGCGACCCACTGACGGAGGAGGAAATGAGCTGGACAAAAGCACTGGCCAGCCAGTCGTCGCACCCACTCAGTAGGATGATTGCAGCAGGTGGAAGTAAGCTGGAAGTTGTTGATTTTCAGGAACATGCAGGCCAAGGCATCGAAGGGAAAATCGTTGGTCGGCATGTCCACCTCGGCTCGGCTTCATTTGTTTCAATCGGGAAAAATGCCCCCGCCGATGCCACGGTTTTTGTTGAAATTGATGGCCTAACAAAAGGCGGTTGGGTGCTCCGCAACCAGTACCGTCCCGATGCTTGGTCAGTGGTGAATTATTTCAAAAAATGGGGCAAAACCTTCCTCCTCTCCGGCGACAACGAACGGGAGCGGGAATATTTAATGCCTCGTTTTGCCACGAATCACGAATCACCAAACACCAATCACCAATCACCAATTTTCTTCAACCAAACCCCGCACGACAAGCTCAACTTCATCAAATCCCGACAGTCGGAAGGTGAACTGATGCTGATGCTGGGCGATGGCCTGAACGACGCCGGGGCACTCCGGCAAGCAGATGTGGGCATTGTCGTAGCCGAGGATGTGAACAATTTTACCCCCGCCTGCGATGCCGTTTTGGATGCCAAGAAATTTGCGCAATTGCCTGATTTTCTGGAATTTGCGAAGAAAAGCATCTACCTCGTTTACGCTGCTTGGGTACTCGCAGCACTGTACAACGTGGTAGGTTTGTGGTTCGCCGTTCGTGGCGAATTGTCACCCGTGGTAGCCGCCATCCTCATGCCCGCCAGCTCGCTGACGATTGTGGCGTTTGGCATGGCCAGCACGACAATAATGGGAAGACTAAAAATGGAGAATGGGAAATGGAAAATGGAGAATGACAGCCATCTCCACTCTTAATTTTCAATTCTCAATTCTCAATTCAATTATGTTTCTCTGGACCGCCTTCACCATCGGACTTTTCGGCAGCCTGCACTGCGTTGGCATGTGCGGCCCGATAGCCTGTGCGCTGCCCAACAGCGGGGGAGGCAGGTCGGCCCTTGTGGGAAATGCCCTGCTGTACAATCTGGGGCGAACGCTGACGTACAGCCTACTTGGTGCAGTTATCGGCTTGGCGGGAAGGGGTTTGCAATTGGCTGGTTTTCAGCAAATTATGTCCGTTTCGCTTGGCGTTCTGCTGTTGGCTATTGCCTTGTTTTCCATCAATGTGGAGGCCAACCTGCTGCGGCTTCCGGGGCTGAACCAGCTTGTTTTCCAATTAAAATCCCACCTTGCACGCCTGCTGAAGGATAGCGGCGTGAACACCTCGTTTTTTATTGGCCTGCTCAACGGCCTGCTTCCCTGCGGGCTGGTTTACATGGCCGTGGTGGGCGCACTCAGTACGGGCGGCATCGGCTCAGGCATGGCCTACATGGCGTTGTTCGGGTTGGGCACCTTCCCGATGATGCTGGCCACGGGTTTGGCGGGCAATTTTGCGGGCATCCGCTTCCAAACGGCGCTGCGCAAGGCTTACCCGTTCTTCCTCGTCTTTTTCGCCGTACTGTTCATTTTCCGTGGGCTGAACTTCCACGTGCCCGGCGATTTTTTCTTTTGGGCAAAGATGGGGGATATGCCGATGTGCCATTGATAGTCTCTGCCCCAATCGGAATTCGTAAATCCAAAATCGTAAGTCCCTTTACTTCTCCACCACCGTCATCACCCTGTCGTAACTCAACCCAGTAAAAATCCCAATCGCCCCGGCATCGCCCTGCACGTTGGAGATGATGCTGCTTGGCTGTCCAAAAGGGTTGCCATTGGAGTTGATGGCGTTGAAAGTGCTTTCCCAAAAGTCGAAGTAGGCCCGGTCAATATGGAACATGGTGTTGTAAATCGTGTCACCCTCCTTGAAGTCGTAGCCTGTGCCGAAGACGATGACTTTGTCGTCCACGTAGTCGTCGTTGGTAGTGAAATCCTGATTGGGGATGGAGTCGAGCAGCGAGTTGTGGTGAATCATACGGCGATAAAAATCCACCGTGTTCGGGTCGTCGGTGATGTAAGTCAAACAGCGGGCGAGGGTGTCCCGCTCTTCGTCGAACTCGACCACTACGCTGTCAATCGGCACAATGGGCAGCAGGCGGGTGGTGGAGGTGATGACCTTGCCGTTGGGCAGCGTGATTTTCAACGAAAAATCGTTGTCGTACTCCGCTGGCACCAAGGCTGGGTTGGTGTAGTTGAAAACCTTGAACGTGAACGGATTGACCGAAGGCTCGTTGGCTAGCAGGTAGTCCACGCCGTTGTGGGTAATGACTACCTCGGCGCTGTCCACCAGAATCTGCTCCACGAATTGGAGTGGGTCATCAGGGAAAGGCTCGAAGTACGGCACGCTCCTCGTCAGCAGTAGGCCGAACGGTTGACCCGGCTCCAAGTAGCACTCCACCACGTACTGGCTTTCGTACACGGGCAGGTCGAGGTCAATTTCCTTTTCCAAATTGCCGCAGCTTTGGAAGGAAAAAATGAGGAGCAGAAAGGCGAAGCTTGGCCAAGCCAGTGACTTCATGCCCTTTATTTTATCGAGATTCAAGAATGATTTCATTGCAATTTTAATTTTAAGCGGTTGTTTATCAACCCATTTTAAAACTTGAAATTCCAGGTCAGCGAGCCGATAATCGGGAACAGCGACACCTGCTTCGCAGCTACGCCGGTTGGGATGGCCAGTGGGTCTTCCAGTGGGTCAACGTCCTCCTCGTACTGGGGTTCGAGGTAGAGGAAAAAAGCGTTGCGGCGATTCGTCAGGTTGAAGATGCTCAGGGTCAGGTCGCTCTCGCCCCACTTCGGGAAGAACTTGTACACAATGCCCAAGTCCGAGCGGAAGAAGTACGGCAAGCGGAAGGCGTTCCGTTCGCCATAAATCGGCACGATGGGCTGAAAATCGGCACCCGGTACGTCCTGGAAAGCAAACCTACCGACGGGCAGCCAAGTGCGGTCGCCACTGCCGTAAATCACGGTACCGGAGATGGTGATGCGCTTCGAAACCTCGTACATGGCCACGAGCGAGAAATCGTGGCGACGGTCGTAGCGTGGGAAAAAATAGTTCTTGCCACCGCCGAACACCTTCGTGTCGTCAATTGGCACAAAGTCGCCCCGCTTCACGAGGGCCAGGGTGTAGCCAATCCAACCTTTCAGGGCACCCACTTGCTTCTCGATGCCCAACTCCATGCCGTAGCCGTAGCCCTTGCCAATGGCAAACTCGTTCTCCAAGTTGTCGTTGGCAAACAACTGCGCACCGTCCACAAAATCCACTTGATTTCGCAGCCACTTGATGTAGTATTCATTGGTAATCAAGTAGTTATCTCCCAAAATCTTCTCCACGCCGATGGCGATTTGGTCAGAGCGTTGCGGCTTGATTTGCTCGGTACTGGGATACCAGATGTCCGTCGGCAGCGAAATTCCGGAGGTGGAAACAAGGTGCTGGTACTGGTACATGCGGGCGTAGCTGGCTTTAAACGACAGGTCAGGTTGGGGGTTGTAAACCGCCGCTACACGCGGCTCGACGCCCACATAAAACGTCTCGTTGGCGAAGCCCGAAAGCCTCAGCCCAGCATTGACTTTCCACCGCTCTCCGAAGCTCATCTCGTCGGCGATGTAGGCGCCCATCGAGTAGGCGGTGAAATCGTTGCCACCGGAAAAGCTCACCTCACCATCGTCGCTACCAGCTTTGAGGCGGCCCACGCCGAAATCGTGGTGGGTCACATTGGCACCAAAACGCAGGATGTGGTTGTCGTTCAGGCCGTAGTAGAAGTCGGATTTAAGGTTGGCGTCCTGCACATCGGAGCCGACCTTGAAAGAGAAGCCGGTGACCTTCGTCTCGATGTTGTAGTCGTAGTCAGAGTAGGTGAACGTTAGGTTGTGAAACAGTTTTGGGGAGAAAACATGGTTCCAGCGAGCAGTACCCGTTTTGTTGCCCCAGCTGAAATTGAAGTTGAAAAAATCGCCATCAAAAGCGAACACGTCACGCCCGAAATAGCCGCTGAGGTAGAGGCGGTCTTTTTCGCTCAAGTCAAAATTCACCTTCGTGTTCAGGTCGTAGAAGTAGTAGTCGGGAATGGGATTGTAGTCGGGATTGTCTTCGTTGGCCTTGTTCACCTGCCGGGTGATGAGGTCGGCGTAGGTGCGCCTGCCGCTCACGATGAACGACGATTTGTCCTTCTGAATGGGGCCCTCCAGTGTCAAGCGGCTGCTGATGATGCCGATGCCACCCGTGCCAGCGAAACGTTGGTTGTTGCCGTCCTTCATCCGTACATCAATCACCGACGAAAGCCGCCCGCCGTACTGCGCCGGGAAGCCGCCTTTGTACAGCTTGAGGTCTTTGACCGCATCTGTGTTGAAGGTGCTGAAAAAGCCGAACAGGTGGTTGGCGTTGTAAACCACTGCCTCGTCCAGCACGATGAGGTTTTGGTCGCCCCCCCCGCCCCGCACGTACAGCCCGGTGTTTCCCTCCGATCCGCTGGGTATGCCCGGTTTAAGCTGAATGACTTTCAAGATGTCTGACTCGCCGAGCAGCGCAGGTATGACCTTGGTTTCCTTCGTGGTGATTTCCTCCACGCTCATTTCCGTGGAGCGGATGCTTTCTTGGTAAGAATTGGCCTTCACCACCACTTCTTGCAGTTGGATGCCCGTGCCGAGGCGTACGTTGAGGGTCACGTCCTTGTTCGGCAAGATTCGGAATGTCCTCGGCTGAAAGCCCACGTAGCTGTACTCCAAGGTGATGGAATCCAAACCAGAAGGCAGTGTGAGCGAGTAAAAACCGTATTCGTTGGTGGTGGAGCCATTTCCGCTTTTGGCCTCGTAAACGCTGGCACCGATGAGTGTCTCGCCGTTGTCGTCGTCCTTCACGACGCCACTCACAGTGATTTTGGCTTGTTGAGCAAATATTTGGCTTGCTGCGCAAAACAGCAGGGCTAGCGTGATAAGTCTTTTAAAAATCATGTCGGGTGTAAATGGAAGTAGAAAATAATAAATTTGGAAATTGGGGTTATAGTTTGGCATTCACCAAACGAAAGATGGGTGGCAAATGTATTTGCCCCTAAAGCCTTCACTAACATTTTTCTACGAAAAGGGTTCGTTGGCCAACGAATGACCGGAGTGGGATTGACTAATTTTGAAAAACAGTCAGGGTTCCGCCTTGTTCACTTTCCCATCAAAAACAGTCGCAACAAATTCAGGGCATAGTACCCTGTGTACTGGATGTTCCGCATTCGGTCTTTGCCAAGTTGCAGCTTCTTGGTGACTGTCCGCTGGCTGTCACCAACAGCTATCCACACCGTGCCGACGGGCTTTTCCGGTGTGCCGCCATCTGGCCCAGCGATGCCGCTGGTAGCCACGGCCACGTCAGTGCCAAGTAGTCGGATGGCCCCAGCCACCATCTCCCGCACGGTTTGTTCGCTGACGGCACCCTGCTGTTCGAGGGTGCTAGCTTGTACGCCCAACTGGTTCATTTTCACTGAGTTGGCATACGAAACCACGCTGCCGAGAAAATACGCCGACGACCCTGGCACGGAGGTGATGAGATGTGCCAAGTAACCGCCCGTGCAGCTTTCGGCGGTAGAAAGCGTGCGGTTTTGTTCTTTCAAAATGCGACCAATGACGCTCTCCTGCGAATCGTCGCCGTAGCCAGCAACAATGTCGGGCGGCAGCAGCCCTTCCATTTCCCGAAACCTTTCATCGAGCGTTTTTTCCACAAAAGCTGGGTCTGCATCGCTCACGGTGAGGCGCAGACGAACCCTTGAGATGGCAGGCAGGTAGGCCAGTTTCACCTGCTGCGGCAGGTTTTCTTCAAAATCTTTCAAGTACTCCGCAATGGTTGACTCGCCTTCTCCAACGGTCAACAGCGTTCGGTGGGCAGTAGGCAGGGCATGGAATTTTTCTTGCAACCTCGGTAAAACTTCGTGTTGCATCAGGTACTCCATCTCAAAGGGCACACCAGGCATGCTTGCCAGCACTTTGCCATTCTCCTCGAACCACATGCCAGGTGCTGTGCCCATTTTGTTGGTCAGCACGGTGGCATTCTGTGGCATGAGGCACTGGGTTCGCACGGCTTCTGTGACGGGCTTGCCCAACCGCTCGTAAATCTGGTTCAGTCGGTCAAGCGTAGGCTGGTGAAATACGAACCCAACTTCGTAAAAGTCGGCGATGGCCTTTTTAGTCACATCGTCTTTGGTAGGACCAAGGCCGCCCGTCACCAATACAATATCGGCTTGGGCGGTGGCAGTGCGCAATGCCCGAATGATGGCCTCGTGGTCGTCACCGACCGCCGTGCGGCCCGTCACGTTCGCTCCAATTTCGAGCAGCAACTGCGCCATTTTGGCAGAGTTGGTGTCAATGATTTGCCCGATGAGCAATTCGTCGCCGATGGTAAGGATGTGAACTTGCATAAGGTATGGAGGTGTGAAGGTATGGATGTATGATGGGGCGTTGCCGGAAGGTCTAGCACACCTTCATACTTTCATACCTCAAAACGTATTTCCTTTAAATCAAAGCACTCAATTTCACTGCCCACCGCTACCTTCAAGCGCCCCATTTCGTCAATGCCGATGATAGTGCCCTGAAAGGTCTCCCCACTGTTGCGCTGGTAGTTGGCCATTTGCCCGAATCGGTAGAGATGGTGGAGGTAGTCATGTTGCAAAGGAACTACTTTCCCAGCTTTTAGTTGAAGATAGCGTCCCTCCAAATGCTCGCAAAGCTGCGGAACAAGGTCGGTCAGTAGGAAATTGTGACCTGTTTCCAGGCGCATGGACGTGGGGTTGGGCGGGTTGCTGACGAAGACGGTTTGATTGATGTTTATTCCGATGCCTACAACTGTGGAGCGTATTTGGGTGTTAATGAGGGAATTCTGTATCAAAATGCCCGCAATCTTGCGGGAGCCAACGTAAATGTCGTTGGGCCATTTGATGGAAACGGGGTGGTCGGGCAGGCAGTTTTTGACCAAATCGAACACGGCCAGCGAGATGCACTGGTTGAGCTGGAATTGGTTTTTTACCGCCAAGAAATCTGGGTAAAAAATGATACTCAGGCTGACGTTCTTGCCCGGCTCGGACTCCCAACGACTGCCAATTTGTCCCCTGCCATCGGTCTGGCAGAAGGTCGAAATGACAGTTCCCTCAGGTGGTTTGCTTTTTGATAAAAGCGCTTGGGCATGGGCATTGGTGGAGGCCACTTGTGGTAAGTCGGTCAATGCTTGCCCCACAAATAAAGTATTGGGTCTTCTCAATAGAAAATAAGTTTGTACTTTTAACCTTTCAAAACTAAGGTTAAAGTAAAAAACAACAAGGCGAAAGTACGCATCAGTGCCATATTTTGGCACTTGACAATCGCAGCCGCCGATATAATTTTTACAAACGCTAAGACATTAACAAGAACAAATCTGTAGGGCTGGCTTAGGCATTTTCAAGGAAAAACCTCGGCCAACAGCAGCCAATGGTTCAAAAGTAAATAAATCCTGATTTGAGCGCACAAGCAGTATTAAAGTCTACCCCCTCCTCCGTTGAAGCGCTGAACGACCTCATCGTCGATAGCATTCAAGACATCAAAGGAAAAAACATCGTGAAACTTGACCTCCGAAAACTGGACGATGCCCCCACGGATTTTTTCATCATCTGCGAAGGGGATTCCACCACGCAGGTCAAGGCCATCGCTGGCAATATACACAAACGCCTCAAGGACGAACTGGGCCAGCCACCGTTCCACGTGGAGGGCGTACAAGCTGCCCGCTGGATTTGCTTGGACTGCTTCAACACAGTGGTTCATGTTTTTTACCGGGAGGCACGGGAGTTTTACGACATCGAAAACCTCTGGAGTGACGCAAAATTCACGGAGTACGAGAATTTGTAATGCAGCAAGCAAGTGGGCACGCAGCTCCAAGCTTTACCCACCTACTTCGCCATATTTGACGAAAACGTCGAAAACAAGCACTGAAAAACAGGACTGGGAGAACAGAACCGGACATTGCTTGTTTTTGAGGGATAACATCTGACAGCAAACAAAAAAAGCAAGCAGTTGGAACAACGAGTTTCCCTTCTTGATTTCTCAATTTTTAAATGGAAAACAACCCGGATAACAATAAAAACGGCGCAAAATTCAACCCCTATTGGATATACGGGGTATTGGCCTTGTTCTTCATCGGTCTGAACTTTTTGCCCATCACTGGCAGCACCAGCGAGCCCATCAATTTCGAAAAGTTTGCCGAAATGGCAAAAGAGGGCGATGTGGAAAAATTGGAAGTCGTAAACGAAAAATACGCCCAAATCTACCTCACGGACGCTGCCATCAAGAACAAAAAGGAAAAATACAAGGATGCCTCCAAGAGCTCCTTCGCCAACAAGCGCCCGCACTACACTTTCGACACAGGTCCAGCCGAAACCTTCGCCACCAAGGTGGAGGCACTAAAAGCTTCTTTACCTGTCGAAAACCATTTTGCAGTATCCTACATCGAAAAACAGAACTGGCTATCGCCAATCCTCAGCTTGCTGCTGCCACTGGCACTGCTGGCGCTGCTCTGGATTTTCATCATGCGCAGGGTAGGTGGCGGCGCTGGCGGCCCTGGTGCTCAGATTTTCAATATTGGCAAATCCAAAGCCACGCTGTTTGACCAAAATTCCAAGGTCAACATCACCTTTACCGACGTGGCGGGCCTCGACGAAGCCAAGGAGGAAGTAATGGAGGTCGTTGACTTCTTGAAAAACCCGAAAAAATACACCGCCCTCGGCGGCAAGATACCCAAGGGCGTACTGCTCATTGGCCCTCCGGGCACAGGCAAAACGCTGTTGGCGAAAGCAGTGGCCGGAGAGGCTGCCGTGCCATTTTTCTCCATTTCCGGCTCCGATTTCGTGGAAATGTTTGTGGGCGTAGGTGCCTCACGGGTGCGTGACCTCTTCCGCCAAGCACGGGAGAAGGCACCTTGCATCGTCTTCATTGACGAGATTGACGCCATCGGACGGGCACGTGGCCGCAACACTATGCAGGGCGGCAACGACGAACGGGAAAACACCCTCAACCAATTGCTGGTGGAAATGGACGGCTTCCCAACCGACAAGGGCGTAATTCTTATGGCTGCTACCAACCGCCCAGACGTGCTCGACTCGGCACTTATGCGTCCGGGACGCTTCGACCGTCAGATTGCCATTGACCGCCCAGACTTGAAGGGACGTGAGGCGATTTTTGCGGTTCACTTGAAAAACATCAAGACGTCGGACACTGTGACATCCTTCGCATTGTCTGAAATGACGCCTGGCTTTGCAGGTGCCGAAATCGCCAACGTTTGCAACGAAGCAGCGCTGATTGCCGCCCGCCGCAACAAGGAAGAAGTGGACATGGACGACTTCAACTACGCCCTTGACCGGGTAATTGGTGGCTTGGAGAAGAAGAACAAGCTCATTTCGCCCGAAGAAAAAGAAATCATCGCCTACCACGAGGCAGGCCACGCCGTTTGCGGCTGGTACCTCGAACATGCTTCGCCGCTGGTGAAGGTGACCATTGTACCCAGGGGCATCGGTACTTTGGGCTACGCCCAATACCTGCCCAAAGACGAGTACATCACCCGCACGGAAGCACTGCTCGACCGCATGTGCATGACCTTTGGTGGCAGGGCTGCCGAGGAGGTTATTTTTGGTAAAGTATCCACTGGCGCACAGAATGACCTCGACCAAGTGACTAAAATGGCATACAGCATGGTTGCCGTCTTTGGCATGAACGAAAAGGTTGGGCAAGTTTCGTTTTACGGTATGCAAAACGAGAGTTTTGCTCGCCCTTATTCCGAAGAGACTGCTGGCATGATTGACGCTGAGGTGCGCCGGATGGTGACTGCTCAATTTGACAGGGCCAAAGCAATGCTCATTGAACACCGTGACAAATTGGAAGCATTGGCAAAGCAACTCCTTGAAAAAGAAGTGCTTCACAAATCAGACGTTGAGCGGCTCATTGGCCCCAGGCCCTACGCTTGGCCGGACGAACACAAGGCACACCACAACGGTACGCTTTCAGTCCCTGTGAACGGCATTGCCCCTGTTGCCGATCTTCCCACAGCCAGCAACGACGGGGTGATCGGTGAGCAAGTTTGATTTGCTACTTAGAACCTGATGTAAATAAACCGGGCTATTCCTCAACTGGAGTAGCCCGGTTTTGTTTTATGCATACCAAAAAGTACAAACCATTGATAGCCAATTGCTTGTAATTGTTTTGGTTCGGATTTCATGGTTATTTGCCCATACTTTTTACCTTCGGGTTTTACTATCAAACGCCTAAATATAGCATGTCGCAAAAGTCAACTTCAGCACCCTCACTGCCCGTTTTGAACCACGGTGAAATACACTACCTCGAAGGCCCCAAGAGCCGTCATTTTGAGCTTGGTTTTGCTGCTAAGGTCTTTTGGGAATTTCTGAAGGGTTTCAGGGCGCTGCATTTTGTGGGGCCGTGCATTACCGTCTTCGGCTCAGCCCGTTTCAAGGATGGGCATGAATATTTTGAAAAAGCAGAGGAGGTAGGTCGAGCCATCGCTGCAATGGGCTTCACAACGATGACAGGTGGCGGGCCCGGCATCATGGAAGCAGCGAACAAAGGTGCTTTTGAGGCAGGGGGCAAGTCGGTGGGCTGCAACATCGTGTTGCCCTTCGAGCAAAAACCCAATCCGTACATGCAGAAGTCGGTGAACATCCGCTACTTCTTCGTACGCAAGGTGCTGCTACTGAAATATTCCTATGCTTTCATCATCCTGCCCGGCGGTTGGGGCACCATGGACGAAATGTTCGAGACATTGACGCTGGTGCAGACAAAAGTGATGCACAACTTCCCGGTGGTGCTCATCGGTAAAAGTTACTATCAGCCACTGATGGACTACCTACACTTCATGGAAAAGCAAAAGACCATTTCGCCAGAAGACCTGAAGCTCGTGCTACTCACCGACGATGTGGAGGAGGCGATGGCGCACGTCCACAAGTACATCCAGGGGCACTACAAAATCACGAAAAAGGACAGGCCTTCTTGGTGGCTTTTTGAAAAAGTGTGAGACGTTGCTTTCTAATGATACCTTTGTCGGAGCACCTATTTGCACGAAACTCAAAACTCATTAATTCATAAATACAAACCTATGCTGAACGGATTAATACATGCCCACTCCGGCCTACGCTGGATCGTACTGGTACTGCTGATTGCAGCCACTTTCAAAGCGCTGATGAAATGGCGCTCCAATGTCAACTACTCAGCGGGCGACCGCAAGCTCAACCTTTTTGCCATGATTTCCATGCACGTGCAGCTGCTGCTTGGCTTGGCGCTCTTTTTCATGAGCGACAAGGTGAATTTCTCACAAATGAAGGATGCCATGTACCGATTCTTTAGCGTTGAGCACAGTGTGATGATGTTGTTGGCCATCGCCCTCGTGACCATCGGCCACTCCAAATCAAAAAAGGCGGCGGACGACACCAAGAAACACAAGACCATTTTCACTTTTTATGTGATAGCCCTGCTGCTTGTGTTGGTGGCCATTCCGTGGCCGTTCCGTGGCTGGGGCAACGGGTGGTTCTGAAAAAGTTGGCAGCCATTCTTGGAGTCTTGCAGTTCATAAGTCTTTAGCCTTTCACCTGCGAACTGACTAAACAACTGCCAACTAAAATTAAGGGTTTCCGTTAAAGAAATATTATCGTTAAAATGCACCGCAACTTTGGAAGTTGCGGTGCATTATTTTTGTCTGCTTAACTGAAAATCAAATCATTTTATAATGAAAAAAATTACCTTTTTCGCCTTTGCACTGCTCGCAGCAGCCGCTGCTTTTGCACAAGAAAGCCCTGTAAAATGGCTCTATGAAGCTAAGAAAGTAACAGACGGCCAGTACGACCTCGTTTTCACCGCAAACATCCAGGATGGCTGGTACGTGTATTCCCAATACCTCGAAAGCGATGAGGGCCCCATCCGCACCACTTTTACTTTCGACGAAAACCCTTCGGTGAAAATGGAAGGCAAAAACGTGGAGGATGGCCACAAGTACGAGGGTTACGACGACCTCTTTGGCATGAACATCATCAAGTTCAGTGGCACACCAACCTTCACGCAGCGGGTAAAAATCTCGGCACCCACCACCCTGAAAGGCCACGTTGAGTTCATGACCTGCGACAACGAACGCTGCCTTCCCCCAGTGGAAATTCCGTTTCGGTTTGACTTGAAATGATTGTTGTATTGCCACCGACAAGTGACAATTATGACAGACCAACTACCCTGCATTCATTAGCTTTGCGGACTTTTTTGCAAAACACCTACAACTGCGGGACTAACCCCGCTTTTTCAAATATCAAGACATGAGAAAGTTCTGGACACTTTCGTTGCTACTTGCTTTCGCAGTGGCGGCCTTCGGCCAAATACACAACCCCGTCAAGTGGAGTTTTTCGTCGAAACAGCTCAACGACACGGAGTTCAACTTGGTCTTCACCGCCGATATCGAAGACGGCTGGTACGTCTATTCGCAATACCTCGAAAGCGATGACGGGCCTGTGAAAACGAGCTTTACCTTCGACAAGGGCAGCCACTTCTCGACGGTTGGCAAAAACGCCGAAAGCTCTGCGCACCGCAAGGAGATGAACGACCCGCTGTTCGATGACATGAAGGTGATCAAGTTCTCCGAAAAGGTCACGTTCACCCAAAAGGTTAAGGTCACTGATATTTCGAAGCCGATTTCTGGCTACTTGGAGTTCATGACCTGCAACAACGAGCGTTGCCTACCACCTACCGAGGTTGATTTTTCTTTCCAGTTAAAATCAACCACCAAACCTGCTGAAACGCCAGCGACAGGAAAGGACAACAAGGCAACCGCCACAAACCCCACCGAGCAACCTGCCACCTTGCCCACAATTCAGCCGCTACCTGGTGCTGCCGCAAGCGGTGGCAACGGCCTCGAAAACCCCGTTTCATGGACTTCCGACGTGCAAAAAACCGGCGCCACCGAATACACCGTCAACTACAAAGCCGTGATCGAGCAGGGCTGGGCAATCTACTCGCAGTTCGTCGGCGATGGCGGCCCCATCCCTACTTCGTTGACATTCAACACAGACGAAAATGCTCAACTGGTTGGCAAGGCCACGGAGACCAGCGGCCATAAAATTGACGGCATGGATCCCGTGTTCCAGATGGAGGTCACCAAGTTCAAAGAAGAGGTTACGTTTACCCAAAAATTGACCATAAAAGACCCGACTAAGCCAGTGACTGGCTACCTGACCTACATGGCCTGCAACGATGAACGCTGCCTGCCACCAACGGACGTAGCTTTCCGCATTGACCCGACAGGATTGAGCGTCGTGGTTGGCGATGCTGCGATGGGCGAAGAAGCTGCTCCAGCTGATAGCAGTTTCGCCTACATCGGCGACTGCGGTTTCAAGCTTGACAAAAGCCAACTGGCCGATTGCGGCGATGCCCCGGAAGAATCAAATAAAGGTTACTGGAAGATTTTCATTCTTGGCTTCCTTGGTGGCTTGGCAGCGTTGCTCACGCCTTGCGTGTTCCCAATGGTGCCACTGACAGTTAGTTTTTTCACCAAAAGCAACCAATCCAAGAAAAAAGGCTTCCAAAACGCTGCACTGTACGGCTTTTTCATCCTGCTGGTGTATGTGCTGTTTAGCGTACCGTTCCATGTTTTGGACTCCGTCAGCCCCGACATCCTGAACGAGTTCTCGACGAACGTGACGATAAACCTTGTGTTCTTCGCCATCTTCCTCGTTTTCGCCATTTCGTTTTTCGGCTATTTTGAAATCACGCTGCCCGAATCTTGGTCGAACAAAGCGGCCAGTGCAGAGGGCGTCGGCGGTATCTTGGGCATCTTCTTCATGGCCCTGACGCTGGTACTGGTGTCGTTCTCCTGCACCGGCCCCATCCTCGGTTCGCTGCTCGGCACCGTGCTCGATTCTGACGCTGGCGCCATGCAACTCACGGCGGGCATGGCAGGTTTCGGTGTGGCGCTGGGCTTGCCGTTTGGCCTGTTCGCTGCCTTCCCCAACTGGCTCAAAGCACTGCCAAAATCTGGCGGCTGGATGAACACCGTGAAGGTCGTGCTCGGCTTCTTGGAACTGGCACTAGCGCTCAAGTTCCTCTCCAACGCCGACCTCGTGAAGCATTGGGGCATCCTGAAAATCGAGGTGTTCCTTGGCCTGTGGATTATCATTTTCGTTGGCCTCGGCATCTATCTGTTGGGGAAAATTCGGTTCCCGCACGATAGCCCGCTTCAGAAAATACCGACCGTACGATTGGTGCTAGCCATCTTGTCGTTTGCCTTCGCTGGATACATGGCCACTGGCCTTCGCTACAGTGAAAAGGAGGGCTCGCTGCATTCGCTCACGCTGCTGAGCGGCTTGGCGCCCCCAGCTTGTTACAGTATCTGGCACCCCTGCGATTGTCCGCAAAACCTCCAGTGTTTCAAGGATTTCTGCGAGGGATTGGAGTTTGCCCGCAAGGAAAACAAGCCCATCATGATTGACTTCACGGGTCACGCCTGCGCCAATTGCCGCCGCATGGAGGAGACTGTTTGGCCGACAAAAGAAGTGTATGGATACTTGAAGGACGATTACGTGGTCATCTCGCTCTACGTGGACGAGAAGATTGCGCTGCCTGAAGACCAACAGCGCACCATGCCACTCAAAGGTGGCGGTACGCAGCGCTTGCGCAATGTGGGTCACAAATGGGCCTATTTCCAGCGGGAGAATTTCAACGACAACTCACAGCCGCAGTACGTGCTGATTTCGCCGGACGGTGTGCTGCTCAACAAGCCCGTGTCTGGTATGCAGGAGGTGGACGACTACGCCAACTTCTTGAAATGCGGGTTGGATAAGTTCAAGGAATTGAGTGCAAAAAAATAAGCCTGAAAAACAGAAGTCACCCAGAATTTTTATGGCTATTAGGCCAAAACCCTGGGTGACTTCTGCGTTTTTGCATTTTTTTGCACACTGACC
>CAYTZS010000069.1:0-23172 GCA_964442355.1 uncultured Saprospiraceae bacterium
GTGGTTAAAATGTATGAAACGGATTTTCGCCCTCTAAATTGCGGGCAGCACTGCGAATCTTGCAATGCTCTCCTCGATGAACGGGTGCGGAATCTCCGACATGTCCCTGCCAGGTATTTCGCCGTTTTGGTAAAAAGTGCCATCGAGTAGTGCAAAATCCACCCCACCAACTACGGCATTGATATCCTGCTCCCAGCGCTCCCATTTGTCAATATCGGGTATGAAAAGCAACGACTTGCCCGGCCCTTCGATGCGGAAGCCCACCGTCTCGGAAAACTCGTCGCGGTGTGGCACAAGCATCGGTGTCACCCGGAGACGTTCGTTCAACAATACCACCGAATCGGCCTTCATGTTGCGAAGCTCGATGTTTTTCAATGCAAGCAACTGGCTCCACGGGCCATTATTTTTCAAAAAATCGCCCATGCGGGGCATCGCATACACGGGTACTCCTTTTGTGCCCATTGCCTCCCTGCCCAAGTGCATCAGCCCGGTGTAGTGACCGACATGGGCATGGGTGAGAAAAATGCCTGCCAATTTTAGCGGCCTGCCGGGCAGCATGTTTTGAACGAGGTGCTGCTGTTCAGGGAAGTCGGGCGTGGCGTCCACTACCCAAAACTGTCCGCTGGCCGGGTCAACTACCGCAATGCAAGAGACCAATCGGCGGCGGTGGGGTTGCTCCCAAGCAGGGCGGCAGCAAGATTTTTGGCAATCGGCCTGCGGGTAGCCAGCATCCTGTGCGACGCCGAGCACCACCACGAACGGCTTCTCTGGCGGGCTCGGAGCCTGCTGCACTACGGGCATTTTTGGCCAAAGCAGGAGCAGGAAAAGAAGTGCTTTTTGAAAAACAAACATGGTTTTTACAAACTTTACTTCCCAAAGGAAAGCAGATTTGCCAACTTTGATGCCGCTCGCATAAAAAATGAAAGCGGCCTTGCTACCTTTGCCTGCCTTTAACTCAACGGGTTTTGCGCTGCTGCGCAAAAAATGTTGAAAAAGCCATATTTCCCTTCGAAAACCCCAAATCAAAATCCACCAAGCGTAGTTGAATGGCATTTGAGCGGTTTCCAAAAAAAGAGACAACGGTTGTGCTGAGCCTTGCGGTTGCATACCTGCTCTGGGCATCGCTGGTGGTGGGCCTCCGCACCGACCATTTTGTGTTTCTTGGGCTTTGCCTGGCGCTGTTTTTTGCCACTGGCACAACCCGCAAGGTGGTGATGGCGCTCATTTTCTTCGCCATTTACTGGGTCGTTTACGACTCCATGCGCATTTACCCCAACTACGAATTCAACCCCGTTCACGTGCAGGAGCCTTACGAAATCGAAAAGTCGCTGTTTGGCTTCGAGTACGGTGGCAAGCGGGTGACGCCCAACGAGTTCTTTGCCGTAAACACCCACCCCGTGGCTGACGTGCTGTCGGGGCTTTTCTACCTCTGCTGGGTGCCTGTGCCGATAAGCTTTGCACTTTGGCTCTTTTTTAAGAATAAACGGATGCTGCTCGATTTTTCGCTTTCATTCCTGTTGGTAAACCTTTTTGGGTTTGTGCTGTACTATGCCTACCCAGCAGCAGCACCGTGGTACGTCGAACTGCACGGCTTTCAGGAAAATTTCAGTATTCCCGGCAACGAGGCAGGGTTGGCGAACTTTGACCGCATCTTGGGAGTGAAACTGTTCAACGGCATGTATGCCAAGAACGCCAACGTGTTCGCCGCCATACCCTCATTGCACGCTGCATACCCCCTCATCACACTGTATTTTGGGGTAAAAATGAGGCTGCCTATTGCCAGTTTCGTGTTTTTGGTAATTTTACTCGGAATTTGGTGGGCAGCGGTCTATTCCCGGCACCACTACATCATTGATGTGCTGCTCGGTGCGGCTTGTGCGGTAGCGACGATTTTGGTTTTTGAAAAAATAATACTGAAGTCGAGTGTGAATAGTTGGCTGGCTAAGTACGCTAAGGTTATCAGTTAAATAGCATTCGCAAAAACACACAATACAGAAAAATTAATGAACCTGCTTCAAACGAAAATGAAACGGTACACTGCCCCGCAGGAGGCAAAGGCAGCGGGTGTGTACCCCTACTTCAGGGTCATCGAGAGTGACCAAGACACGGTGGTGACCATGAACGGCAAGAAAGTGCTCATGTTCGGGTCCAACAGCTACCTCGGCCTCACCAATCACCCAAAACTCAAGGAGGCTGCCAAGGCAGCCGTGGACAAGTACGGCTCTGGCTGTGCGGGCTCCCGCTTCCTCAACGGCACACTCGACCTCCACATCGAGCTGGAGGAAAAGCTCGCCAAATTCGTGGGCAAGGACGAGGCCATCGTGTTCAGTACAGGCATGCAGGTGAACCTCGGTGTGTTGTCCTCGCTCATGGGCCGAAAGGACTTCATCATCTCCGACGATGCCAACCACGCTTCCATCGTGGACGGCACTCGCCTCAGTTTTGCTACCACTCGCAAGTTCAAGCACAACAACATGGAGTCGCTGGAAACGGTGCTTCAGCGTGCTGGCAAAGACCGTGGGCCAGAGGACATGGCGCTCATCGTCACCGACGGCGTTTTCAGCATGGAAGGCGACGTGTGCAACCTGCCAGAAATCGTGCGCCTTGCCAAGCAATACAATGCCAACATCATGGTGGACGATGCGCACGGCCTCGGCGTCATGGGTGAGTTTGGCAAAGGCACTTGCAACCACTTCGGCCTCACCGATGAGGTGGACCTCATCATGGGCACTTTCTCCAAGTCGTTGGCTACCATCGGTGGGTTTATCGCTTGCAGTCACGAAGTTGCCAACTGGTTGAAGCACAATGCCCGGTCGCTCATCTTCAGCGCCAGCATTGCGCCAGCAAACGCAGCTGCTGTCATTGCCGCATTGGAATTGATACAGCAAGAACCAGAGCGCTTGGAGCAGCTTTGGGCGAACACCCGCTATGCCAAGCAGATGCTCGACGACCTTGGCTTCGAGACTGGCCACTCGACCACGCCCATCATCCCCATCTACGTGCGGGACGTGAACAAAACCTTCATGTTGACGAAAATACTGCAAGAACAGGGCATTTTCGTCAACCCTGTCGTAACTCCTGCGGTAGCTCCAGAGGATACACTTATCCGGTTCTCGCTCATGGCAACGCATACTTTTGAGCAGATTGATGAGGCTATCAGCAAACTTGCAGCCGTGTCAAGACAGCTTGAAATCCTGCACGGACAAGAGGTTTAGGGCTATTTTTTTCAAAAAGGATAGCTTTTCGGCTTGGAAATTCTGGGTGATGCTCACCTCCACCGATAGCAAGTCCGCTGTTTAGCGACAACTACAATGGTCACAATTCACGAGGCGTCTAGCAGGTCTGAGATATTAGACTTCATCAAGTTCCCGTTCAAGCTCTACGAGGGCAATCCTTATTGGGTACCTCCAATTATCTACGACGAGGTTGTCACGCTGCGCAAAAATCCAGCGTTCGAGCATTGCGACAAGTGCTATTGGGTGGCCAAAAAAGCCGGAAAAATCGTCGGGCGCATCGCTGGCATCGTCAACCGTGCGGAGAATGAAAAGACGGGCAAGGCCTACGCAAGGTTTGGCTGGCTCGACTTCGTGGACGACCAAGATGTTTCACATGCGTTGATTAAAACCGTGGAAGACTGGGCGAGGCAAAAAGGCATGACCCAAATCCACGGCCCGCTCGGCTTTACCGACATGGACAAGGAAGGGATGCTGATTGAAGGCTTCGATGAGCTTGGCACTTTTGCCACCTTGTACAACTATCCCTATTACCTTGACCATTTGGAGGCAGCGGGCTACCAAAAAAGCACCGATTGGGTAGAGTATGAAATAGAAGTGCCCAAGCACATACCAGAGCGTATGAGCGAGTTTGCAGCAAAAGTGGCGGAACGCTTCGGGGTGCATCACTTGGAAGCTACCCGTTCTGAACTGAAGCCCTATGCGCCACAGATTTTCAAGTTGTTGAACAGTGCCTATAGCCATCTCTACGGCTTTGTGGAGCTGACGGAAAAGCAGATAAAATTCTACACCGAGCAGTATTTCACGTTCATCAAGCCGAATTTTGTCTCTCTTATCCTCGACAAGGAAGATCAAGTCATTGCCTTCGGTCTTACCATGCCCTCGCTCTCCAAAGCGGTGCAGAAGGCAAAGGGCAGGCTGCTGCCGTTTGGGTTCATCCATATCCTGAGCGCATTGAGGAAAAACGACCGTGCCGATTTTTACCTGATTGCCATTGACAAGGAGTACCAGCGCAAAGGCGTCCACATCATGATTTTTGAAAAAATACTGAAAAACTATCAGCGGTTCGGCATTCAAAAAGTGGAGACCAACCCAGAGTTGGAAACCAATACCCAAGTGCAGGCCATCTGGAAAGACTACAACCCACGGAACCACAAGCGGCGGCGGTGTTTTATCAAAAACCTGTAATCGTTGTTTGATGCTTGAATTGATTCATTGTTACCCGCATAAGGTTTGTATTTGCAATGAAACAATTCAACAATGAAGCAATTCAACAATGAAAAAAATCCTCATCACTGGCGCATCGGGCTTTGTTGGCAGCCACCTCGTTGACGAGGCGCTGCGGCGTGACCTCGACGTGTACGCTGGCATACGCAAGTCCAGCAGCCGGGCTTTTTTGCAGGACGAACGCATCAATTTCGTGGAACTGAACTTCGAGGACAAGGACCAAATGGCCATCCTGATGAAGCGCAAGCAGTTCGACTACGTCATCCACAATGCAGGGCTGGTGGCAGCACCCAAGCTCTCTGACTATATGCGGGTGAACTTTGATTACACCAAGAATTTTGTGGACGCCATTTATGCCTCTGGCGAGCTGCCGGAAAAGTTTACCTACATCAGTTCTGCCGCCAGCTATGGCCCAGTGGCCAGTAAAGACCTCACTGATTTCCTGAAAGAAGAAGACCCACAGCGCCCCATCAATACCTATGGTGAAGCCAAGCTTGCTTCGGAGCGCTACTTAGCTGCTCATCCCGATTTGCCATACGTCATCATCCGCCCAACGGGCGTGTACGGCCCTCGTGACAAGGACTTTCTCACCTTTTTCAAAATGATAAGCAACCACTTGGAGGGTTATATCGGCTTCCGGCGGCAGCATTTGGCCTTCGTATATGTGAAGGACTTGGTGCGGGTGGTACTGGATGCTACTACTTCGGCGGATGTGCATCGGAAGGGCTATTTCATCTCTGATGGCCGCTATTATGCCCAGTGGGATTTGGGTCAAATTGCGAAGCGCATCCTGGGCAAGAAAACGCTCCGTCTCCACGTGCCAGTGACCCTCGTGCGTGGGGTGGCATGGGTATTGGAGCAGGTAGGCAAAGCCACGGGCAACTATCCTGCCCTCAACCTCGAAAAGGTGCGCATCCTCGAAAGCCTCAATTGGAAATGCGACATCGAGCCGCTGAAGGAAGACCTGAACTTCCAGCCGCAATACGATTTGGAGGAAGGGCTGGAAGAGACGCTGGCATGGTATCGAGAAAATGGCTGGCTTTAAATATACCCCAGTATCCGCAACATATCCTCCGGCTTCTGCTCCTCCTTGTAGAGCTTGTCCACGATGTTCCCTTTTGAATCCTTGTAAATAAGTATGTGCTTCGGCGAAGGTATGAGGCAATGCTTGATGCCGCCGTAGCCGCTTAGCGAATCTTGGTAGGCACCTGTGTGGAAGAAACCGAGATAGAGTGGCTCGTCGCCTTTTTTGCCCATGACGGGCAAATAGACCCTCGTGTCGTGTATTTCGGAGTTGTAGTAGTCGGAATTGTCGCAACTGATGCCACCGACGTTGACCCGGTGAAACTCGTTGTACCATTTGTTCACTGGCAACAAGATAAAACGCTCGCCGATGCCCCATGCGTCGGGGATGGTAGTGATGAGGGAGTTGTCAATCATGTACCAAACCTCGGCGTCGTTCTGGCGCTTTTGGCCCAGCACCGAGTAGATGATGGCCCCACTCTCGCCCACGGTGTATTTGCCGAACTCGGTAAAAATATCTGGCTCCGGTATCTCCTCCTCTTGGCAGGCGTGCAGAATGAGGTTTACGATTTCACGCACCATGTACGTGTAGTCGAACTCCGAACCGAGGGAGTTGCGGATGGGCATGCCACCGCCGATGTTCAGTGCCGTTAGCGATGGACAGACCTTTTTCAGTTCGCAGTACATCTTCACGGCCTTTTTCAGCTCTCCCCAGTAATAAATGGTGTCCTTGATGCCCGTGTCCACGAAAAAGTGGAGCATAGTCAGGTTGAACTTGGGGTTGCTTTCGATGCGTTCTTTGCAGAAGCTGATGATTTCGGAGGAGCGGAGGCCAAGGCGACTGGTGTAGAACTCGAAGTTTGGCTCCTCGTCAGTGGCAACCCGGATGCCGAGGTTGCATTGGCCTTTCACCATCTCCTCATAAAAAGCCAATTCCTCTTTGTTGTCCAGCACGGGAATGACGTTCTCGAAGCCCTCGTTGATAAGGCTGCAAATCTTCTCGGCATACTCACGGGTCTTGAAGCCGTTGTTGACGATGATGGTCTCCTTGTCAATGAACTCCTCCTCGAAAAGACGTCGCACAAGGTCAATATCGAAAGAGCTGGAGGTCTCAATTTCCACGTCGTGCTTCAGCACCTCCTTCACCACGTAGCTGAAATGCGAGCTTTTGGTGCAGTAGCAATAATTGTACTTACCCCGGTAGCCGCTGGTCTTCATTGCCTTCGTGAAAAGGTTTCTTGCCCGTTTTATCTGTGTGCCTATTTTGGGCAAATAGGTCAGCTTTAGCGGTGTGCCGTATTTTTTGATCAAATACATCAGCGGTACGCCGTTAAAAACGAGGTTGCCATCTTCGATGTCGAAGCCCTCCTGCGGGAAGTAGAAGGTCTGGTCAATCAAGTCGAAATAGCGGTTTGAAATCATTTCAAAAAGGAGTTAATCAAGATTAAAAAAGTTGACAAAAGTAAGTGCTTCTGAAAAAATGGGGGTAAAAAATATGGAATGCTCCGTTTGCAGCACACTTAAGCATTATTGACTGCCAACAATGTGATATTTGCTTCAAGAAAAATGGAGAAAGAGGATTTTTAAACACTAAATGTTTTAAAAATAATTATTTTAGCGCTTGAATTTTAAAACAAATATTTTCACCAATTTAAAATTTTTGTCATGGCAATTTTGAAAAAACTCCTGTTTGCACTTCTGGGTCTCGTAGCCCTCGGCCTATTGGTGGCCGCTTTTCTGCCCAAGCACTTCGAGTACGAACGCAGCATTGACATCAACGCCCCCAAAGAACTAGTGTTCAGCATCATCAATGACCTAAAGACGCAAGAAACCTGGGGGCCTTGGGGCAAGGAAGACCCCACCATTAAAAACACCTACAATGAAGTGGCCGCTGGCGTCGGCCAGGTCAGCAGCTGGACCTCCGAGAACTCCGGCGATGGTAGCCAAACTATCACGGAGTCCACACCACCTTCAGCATTGAAAGTCAAATTAGATTTTGAGGGATCTGGTGGTGGCGATGGGTGGTTTTCGCTCGAAGACGGCGAAAATGGCGCTACCAAGACCACCTGGGGCATGTCCTTCGATGCATCTTGGCCGACGAACCTTTTCACGGCATTGTTTGCTGGTGGGATGATGAACAAGATGTTCGAGCAGGGTCTGGCTGGCCTCAAGGAAATGGCCGAACAAAAAGCCACTGAGGCTCCTACTGTTCCGGCAAGTGCCTATGAAGTAAAGCCGATTGATTTTCCTGGAGCAACTTACCTCGGCAGCCGGGAGCAGACGACCCAAGCTGCTGTGATGGGTCCCACCTTTTTCAGTGATCGCATGGGCAAAATCATGAAGTTGATGCAACAGTCTAAAATGCAGCCATCGGGCAGCCCGGCAGGTGTGTACTACACTTGGGATGATGCCACCAAGACGACCGACATGGCGGTTGCCGTACCTGTGGGCAAAGGCACTGCCGTGGCAGGTGGCGGTCTTCAAACTTTTGACCTGCCCGCTTCAAAAGCTTTGCTGGTGGAGCTGGTTGGCCCTTACAGTGGCATCGAGGGGGCGCACTTGGCTATCGGCGAGTACGTCAAAGCCAATGGGCTGAAAGAGAAGGCTCCAGTTATTGAAGAATATACCATCGGACCTCCATCTGAGAAAGATTCAACAAAATGGCTGACCAAAATTATTTATATGGTGGAGGGCAAATAAGCTATGTCCAATCCCTTGTCCTCTAAAACGAAAGGTCAGCCGAATTCGGCTGACCTTTCGTTTTTTATGGTACAAAATTAAGTGCGATTTTTGCTTGACATTAGTTGCTGAACACCTAATTTCGGCGTTGCGTTAGAAGCGTTTCAACATTAACCAACCAATCATAAAACATGTCAACTAAAAGCAAAAAGCGGAATGAGTCATTGGACAAGCGGGATTCAAAAAAGTTCTTTAGAGCAGTCGGCATAGCCGTTTTGGTGCTAATGCTTTTGCTGTTCTTGATGTACAAGAGCATGTAATATTGCTCGTTTTCGATGAAATAGCTGCAACTCAGCTACCTGAATTGGGCTGGAAGCTCACGAATAATGCCCTCAGTTCAGATGCCTCTTCCGGTTTCATGCGCCCACTGAGCACAAGGCGTACTTCTCGGCGTCGAGCGGCACTTTCATATAGTTTTTCCTCCTCGCTGGTCAGTGGAATAACTGGTGGGACGGGTTTTGGCTTGCGGGTTTCGTCTTCCAAACCGACGAAGGTAAAGTAGGCGTGATTGCACTTTCTGGGATTGCCGCCCTTGATGTCGGCAGCAAACACCTCTACATATATTTCCACGGAAGTGTTGAAAGCCCTCGTTACGCGGGCGTTAAGAGTCACGATGTCACCCAGGGCGATGGGCTTGTGGAAAGAAACGTGGTCAACAGAGGCTGTTACCACATGAGCTTCGCAGTGCTTTCCTGCTGAAATGCTGGCCACCACATCCATCCAACGCATAAGATTCCCGCCCATCAGGTTGTGCAGCGGATTGGTGTCATTGGGCATGACCATCTCGGTCATGGTTGCGGTGGATTCACTAACTTTTTTTGGCTTCATCAATCAATTCATTGGTCACAAAGGCCATTGGTAGCGTTACTGGCTGCTGATGTAGAATTATCAATGAACCAGCAGCGTAAAGCAAATGACCGATTGCATTATTTTATCATCACTCCCCTGCGTTCCAACACGGGGATGGTCGTAAAGTTGTCCTCTGAAATGCTTCCCCGGACAAAAACATACTTCTTGTCGTACATGTAGCCGTCGTAAGTGAAGCTGACCCAGTATTCGTTGGCGATGTCGAAAAGCTTGGTTTGGATAGGCTCAATCAGGTGGGCCTGGTTTGGGCCAACTTCATTAAAGAAGTGGCGAAGGATGGTCGTTTTCATCTGCTCGCCGTCCAACTCGCCGTAGCCCCTGGAGTTTATCAAAACATTTTCTATTGCGTAATTCTTCAGGTTCAGCAAGTAAACGTCCCACATTTCGTCGTCTTGAACACCATTTTCAATCCTTGGTAAAATGGCGATGGCCAGTTCTTCCACTTTATATTCTGGAATGTCTTTTCTCATGGGCCATAAATCCTGTTTGTGCCGATACCGATATGACAATTCTTTGAAATCAACTGGGTTTTGCAGCTAAAACATTGAAAAACAATGATTTATGTAGTAACCCATCCTTTCGAACAATTTTCAATTGGCAATGCTGGCATTTGAAGAAATCATGAACACTGCTCACACAAATTCGAAGCCGAAAAGCTCGGCGAAGTGGCGTTGCAGTTTCTCCTTCACAGCTGTCTCGTCAACAGTATGCCCCAGCTCTTTAGCTAGGGACGTTACGTCTTTGTCTTGGTCGTTGATGCCACATGGTATGATGTGGCGAAAGTAGCCTAGGTCGGTGTTCACATTGAAGGCGAAGCCATGCATGGTCACCCATCGGCTCAGGTGAACTCCGATGGCACAAATCTTACGTTTGGGGAGCCAACCTTGTTGCGGCAGCCAAACGCCAGTGTACTCCTTGATTCGGTAGGCATCCGTAATGCCGTACTCCGCCAAGGTGCGTATGACGGCTTCCTCCAAGTATCGAACGTAGCGGTGAACGTCCGTGAAGAACTCGTCTAGGTCAAATATTGGGTAGCCCACGACTTGCCCCGGTCCGTGGTAAGTGATATCGCCTCCCCTGTTGATTTTAAAGAACTCAATGCCTTTTTCCCGAAGGCTATCCTCATTCAGCAGTAGGTTGTTTTCGGAGCCGCTCCTGCCGAGCGTCATCACCGGAGGGTGCTCACAGAACAGCAAGTGGTGGCTGATGGGCAGTGGTGCTTCGCCCCGCTCCTTTCGCTCCCGGTTTTCCCGTTTGCGACGGATGGCTTCGTCGTGCAGCCGTTGCTGCAAGTCCCAAGCCTCACGGTACGAAATGTTGCCCAAATCCTTGAAAATGACCTTTTGCATGTCATGTCGGACAAGGGTTTTACCCTCCCTTTTCCGAAAATAGGTGCGAAGATAATCATTCCGACGAAAAATAAAAGGCCGTGTTTAGGACAGGATTAGGGCTCGCTATTTGGGCGTCTTTGAGTTGTAAACCTCCGTGACGATTGGCTTCAAGGCCGCCGTCCACTTGGCATAGCCGCTGGCATTGAGGTGCAGTTTGTCCTCGACGAAAAATTGGGGGTCAGGCTCTCCGTTGGCGGCCAAAAGTTGCTGGCCGATGTCCACGTAGCGCAGGTTGGGCCGATTTTGCGAGAATTGTTCCACCATCGAATTGAACTGCTGGTAGTTCTTCCAAAGGTGCCAGCGGCTTTGCGACGGTTTGGCAGATAGCGCTACCACCGTCGTATTTGGCAGGTTTTTCTCCGTTTCACCAATAAATTTTTTGAAGTTTTGGAAGGCAACTTGCGGAGGTGTGTCCTCGGCCATGTCATTTTCGCCGCAATAGTAAACGATGACGCTAGGCTGGTACTTGTAGATGATGCGACTGGCATAGTGCATCACTTCCGGCGTGGTGGAACCACCGAAGCCTCGATTGATGACGGGTAGTGGCGCAAAATCCTCCGCAACTGTGCCCCAAAGCCTGATGCTTGAGCTGCCTGCGAACAGCACAGCGCCTTTTGGTGGCATTTGCGCTTTATCTTGCTCTTCGTATTTCTTTACCTCATCTTCGAAGCGGTCAATCTCTGTGGTGTCGCCACGTGGCACCAATCCCGCTTGGCTGAGTTTCCCCGACTCATTTTTACAACTAAAAGTAATGGTAAGGAATATGGTTATCAGTGCGGGAAGGAGGTATTTTTTCATGGTGCAAATGTTTTTTATGAAGCCAAGTTAAGCGTTTTTCGATACAAACGGGCACAAAAAAAGCCGCTTCCAGACCAGTGTCCAAAAGCGGCTTTTTTATCAAAAATCTGTTCAAATACTAGGTATGAACGCAGGCAGCGGCAGCGGCTCCTCCATTTCTTCGTAAACATCGGTGAGGAACCCCTTTGACTCCATCCATTGGTCGTTGAAGACCTTACCGAGGTACTTGCTGCCGTGGTCGGGCAGGATGAGTACCACTACGTCGTCCTTTGTGAACTCGTCTTGGATTTGAAGCAACGCCTGGATGCCGCCGCCGCTGGAGTAGCCGGCAAAGATGCCTTCCATCAGCGCCAACTCACGGGTGCGCAGGGCGCTTTCCCGGTCCGTCACCTTCACGAACTTGTCAATCAACTCGAAGTTGCAATTGGCAGGGATAATATTCTTGCCTGTGCCCTCGATTTCGTAGCTGTAAATCTCCCGCTCATCATACTCCCCAGTCTCGTGGTATTTCTGCAAGGCAGAACCGTAGGCATCCACGCCGATGACGCGGATGTTCGGATTTTGCTCCTTCAGGTACTGGGCGGTGCCGCTGAGGGTGCCGCCCGTGCCGGCGCTGGCGATGAGCGCCGTGATTTTGCCTTCGGTTTGCTCCCAGATTTCAGGGCCGGTGCTTAGATAGTGCGCACGGGCGTTTTGTGTGTTGAAATTCTGATTGATGTACAGTGAGTTGGGTATCTCCCTCGCTTTGCGTTCGGCCACTTTGTAGTAGGAGCGGGGGTCTTCGGGTTTTGCCTCTTTCGGGCAAATGATGACCTCGGCGCCCATGGCCTGCAAACAGTCAATTTTTTCTTTGGAAACCTTGCTGGTGAGCGTCAATACACATTTGTAGCCTTTTACGGCGGCAACCATAGCAAGGCTGAAGCCAGTGTTGCCACTGGTGGCCTCGATTAACGTACCGCCCGGCTTAAGCCTGCCTGTTTGCTCGGCGTCTTCAATCATGTGCAAAGCAATCCTATCCTTGGCCGACTGGCCAGGGTTGAAGCCTTCGCACTTGACATAAACGGTGGGAGCAATGGTCTGGGTAATTCGGTTGAGGCGGATGAGCGGTGTGCGCCCAATCGCATCAAGGATGCTGTTATAAGTCATAGACCAGCGAACTTTTGTGTGCAGTACTTCTTAGCGAATGAATGTGTTGCAAAGATACAACATTGGTAACGAAGGTAGCGATTCCTTAAAAAGAACCAAGAACAAAAGCGGTTTTTTTTGAAAAAAATCCAATTCTAACGTCTTTCGGGCTTAAAGCTTTGACGAAGTTTTGTTGCACTGGAAAGTGGTTAACTGAGCAAATTGAAGACAACCCAGCTGCCCAAATAGGCCAATACGCCCATGAAAGTAAACTGCACAATGGGCCACTTCCAACCACCCGTCTCCCGTCGAACAACGGCCAAGGTGCTCATGCATTGCAGCGCAAAAACATAAAAAATGAGCAGTGAGGCTGCTGTCGCAGCCGTGTAAATTTTTGCGCCAGTTTCAGGATTTCGAGCTTCGGCGAGGCGGTCGTGTATGGTCGCTTCATCGTCGGTGCTGCCGATGCTGTAGATGGTGGCCATTGTGGCAACAAAGACTTCTCTAGCCGCAAATGAGGTGACGAGCGCTATGCCGATTTTCCAGTCAAATCCCAGCGGGCGAATCACTGGTTCGATGAACTTGCCGAGGTGACCAGCGTAGCTAGCTTCTATTTTGTAGGCTGCCACGAGGTCGTCAGTGCCTGTTTTGTCGAGGCTCTTTTGTTGTGCAATGCTGATTGCTTCCGCCTCTGCCGCCGCCATTTTGGCCGAAGGCCCATAACTGGCCAAGCCCCAAAGTATGATGCTGGCTATCAAGATAACCTTTCCTGCTTCCAGCACGAAGGCCGAGGTTTTTTCCCAAATCGTCTGCCAGACATTGCGCCAGACGGGTAGCCGGTACGATGGCAACTGCATCATCAGCCAAGATGGCTCACCCGATTTCAGCAGCATTTTGAAGACCCACGCCGAGCCGAGCGCTGCTACGATGCCAAGCAGGTACAGCCCCATGAAAGCCAGTCCTTGTGCATTGAACATACCCAGCACCCTGCCCTCGGGTACTACGAAACCAATGAGCACCGTGTAAACCGGAATCCTTGCGGAGCAACTGATGAGTGGTGTGACGAGAATGGTGAGCAGCCGCTCCCGCCAGTTGCCGATGGTACGGGTGCTCATGATGGCTGGTATGGCGCAAGCTCCTCCCGACACAAGCGCCACCACGCTGCGTCCGTTCAACCCAAACTGCTGCATGAGTTTGTCAAAAATGAACACCGCACGAGACATGTAGCCAACCTCTTCGAGCAGGGTGACTAAGAGAAAAAGAATGGCGATTTGTGGCACGAAAACTACGATGCCACCTAGTCCGGTCAGTACACCTTCGGTCAAGAGGTCGGTGAGCCAACCACTGGGCAGGCGTTTTTTCAGCACTTCGGCGGCCCAGCCGAAGCCCGACTCGATCCAGTCCATCGGGTAAACGGCCCAAGCATAAACGGCCTGGAATACGAGGAACATTACCCCAAAAAAGATGAGTGGGGCTAAAAAACGGTGCGTCAGTACAGCATCGAGGCGGTCGGACAGCGTCGTTTCTTCTGGTCTGCGTTGGATGGCGGCTTGCAGCACGGGTGTAAAAAGCTCGTAGCGTCGCATCGTTTCCGCAATTTGGAGCGGCAGGCTTTTGAAGTTTTCTACTTCGCAAATGCGGTTGATGGTCGTCTTTTGCTCCTTCGTCAGAAATGGCAAGCGCTCGGCGTGGTGCGCCATGAGCAGCGCCCGGTAGGGGTTTTCTATGTTCAGCGCTTGCTGAACCTGCTTGGCTGTTTTTTGCTCAACAAGGTTGGACTGGTAGAGCGGTGGTGTCGTTTTTTTGCTCCGCAAAACCTCGGAAACAACCTGCCGAAGTGCCTCAACGTTGAAGCCTGTGCGGCCGCTTACGGGCACGACGGGTATTTGGAGGAAATCGGTGAGGCGGCCCACATCAGCCTTGATGCCCGACAGTTCGGCGACGTCGGCCATGTTCAATGCCAGTACACAGGGCAAGCCAAGATCTTTGATTTGTGTCAGGAGCAGCAAGTGCTTTTCGAGGCTGGTCATGTCTGCCACGTACACCACTACGTCTGGGGAGTTTTCGTCTTCGGGATTGGCCAAGACGTTGAGTACCACCCGCTCGTCTTCGGAATTGGGGTAGAGGCTGTAGGCGCCGGGGAAATCTACCAAGGTAACTTCCTCACCATCAGGTAGCTGCAGTTTCCCAGATTTCTTCTCCACCGTCACGCCGGGGAAGTTGGCCACCTTTTGCCGAAGGCCGGTGAGCTGGTTGAAGAGGGAAGATTTTCCGCTATTTGGATTTCCTGCTAGTGCTACGGTGTTCATTCAGTGTCGGATGTCGTCATGATGTTGTTGGCCTCGTCGGTGCGCACCACGATGCACATGCCGTCCACTTTGAGGTAGTAGCCGCCATTGAACGGAGCGATGCGCACGACCCGGAGGCTGCTGCCAGGCAATACGCCCATGGTCATCAGCTTGCCAGCGATGCGCTCATCAGTGAAGTGACTGATTCGTCCGCTGTTCCCTTCTTTTAACTGCGTAACGGCATTGGCCATTTTCTTGATTTTTGAGTGGCAATTTTTGAGTAGATGCTCGGAGCAGGATGATGATTGCTCCTGATGTCGCTGTTATTTAGATTGATTTTAGACAAGTCAAAAGTAATGCGGGTGGTTTAGAACGGAGGTGACTTTTATCAAAAAGTTGAAAAAATAGGGATGGTAGTACCTAACGTTAGGTAGCGGCTCGCAAAATGTAAGTCGGCACAAAGCGTTTTCTACCTATCTTTGCCCGCCTTCCAACAGCCTTCGCCCGGCTGCGCCAGGCGTTCAATTCAATGCCTTTCAGAAAAATCTTTTCAATGAAAAAATCCTTGTTCCTGTTGCTCGCCATCTCCGTGATTTGGAGTTGTGCGCCCAAGAAATATTCAGCAATTCTACTGCCTGAAACCGACTACGTCACCCTCGACACCCTCGTAGTTACCGCCCCGTCAGAATATGATGAGGACGAAGATATCGTTCTTGACGAAGCAAGTGAAGAAATACAACCCAAGCGCCACGCGGGAAAATGACCTGCTGCATACCAAGTTAGACCTGCGCTTCGACTGGGCGAAGGAACAGGTGCTGGGCAAAGCTACACTCACGCTCAAGCCCTATTTTTACCCTACCGACAAAGTGACACTCGACGCCAAGGGCTTCCAGTTTCACAAAATTTCGCTTGAGGGCAGCAACGACCCCCTCAAATTCGACTATGACAGCAGCCAAGTGACCATCCACCTCGGAAAAACCTACAATCGCAACCAAGAGTACAAGCTACTCATTGATTACACAGCCACGCCAGCAGCCTCCGGCGGTAGTGCTGCCATCACTTCCGACAAGGGCCTTTTCTTCATCAATCCCCGCAAAGAAGAGGCCGACAAGCCCCAACAAATCTGGACGCAGGGCGAGACGGAGAACAACTCTCGCTGGTTCCCGACCATAGATAAGCCCAACGAGCGGGCCACCAACGAAATCACCCTCACTGTCGAGGACCGCTTCAAGACGCTTTCCAATGGCGTTCTCGTTTCTTCAAAGAAAAACGCCGACGGCACCCGCACCGACCATTGGAAGATGGACATGCCACACGCTCCTTACCTCGTCATGATTGCCGTGGGCGAGTATGCCGTGGTGAGCGACAAATGGAACGGTAAGCTAGTGGACTATTACGTGGAGCCGAAGTTTGAAAAACATGCCCGCAGCATCTTCCCGCACACGCCGGAGATGCTCCAGTTTTTTTCGGATAAACTCGGGGTAGCCTATCCTTGGCAGAAATACTCGCAGGTGGTCGTGCGCGACTACGTGAGCGGGGCGATGGAAAACACCACCGCCGTTATCTTCGGGGAGTTCATGCAAGGCACCGACCGCCAGCTTGTGGACGCCCGCCAGAATGAGACCATCGTGGCGCACGAGATGTTCCACCACTGGTTTGGCGACTATGTGACTTGCGAAAGCTGGTCGAACCTGACCCTCAACGAGGGCTTCGCCAACTACTCGGAATACCTCTGGCTGGAGCAAAAACACGGCAGGGACGAGGCCGACTTCCACCGCTTGCAGGAGATGAATGGCTACATGCAGTCAGCGGCACAGGCGATACACCCGCTCATTCACTACGGCTATGACGAAAAGGAGGACATGTTCGATGCCCACAGCTACAACAAGGGCGGCCTCGTGCTGCACATGCTCCGCAACTACGTGGGCGACGACGCTTTTTTCACATCGCTCCAAAATTACTTGAAGAAAAACGCATTCACGGACGTGGAGGCCGATGAGTTGCGTCTCGCCTTTGAGGACGTGACTGGAGAAGACCTTAACTGGTTTTTCAACCAGTGGTACTTTAGCCAAGGTCAGCCCGAACTGAAGGTGGACTACGACTACGACGACGAGTCGAAAGAAGCTGTAGTGACCGTTGAACAGCTTCAAGACCCCAAGCAGATGCCGGGCGTGTTCGTGCTGCCCGTTGGTATTGATGTTTACTCTGATGGCAAAATGGTTCGTCACAACCTGCGCATTGACCAACGCTCACAAACCCTGCGCATCCCAGCTGCTAAAGACCCTGAACTCATCGTCTTTGACGGCGACGGTGTACTCTTGGCCGACATCAACGAGGAGAAAAGCCTCGAAGAGTACGTTTATCAATTCAGAAATGCCAAGAATTTCCTGCACCGTATCAGGGCCATGGGTGAAATCGTGGAGGGCGAATCGCCAGAAGCGCAAGCAGTTATCAAGGAAGCACTGAACGACAAGTTTTGGTTGTTCCGCCTGTTTGCCATCGAGAGCAGTAACCTAGACGAAAACGCTGACAAAATTGCGATGCTTGCCGAAAAAGACCCCCACTCCGACGTTCGGGAATCGGCCATTCGCAAGCTCGGTAGCACTGAAGACAAAAAATACGCCCCCCTCGCTGCCCGTGCCGTCGAGAATGACAATGCCATCAAGGTGGTATCCGCTGCGCTGGAAACGCTGCTGGCACTCGACAAGGAGGCTGCAATCAATACTGCCAAGAAACTTGAGAAAGAAGACGACGAGGGCATTATTTTAGCACTTGCAGGCTTGTATGCCGAGGCGGGCGACCCGCAGCGGTTGGGCTTTTTTGAAGAAAAATTCAACAAGGTGACGGGCTACAATCAGGTGGGTTTTATCCAAAACTACACCCAGCTTGCTCAAATGGCCGATGCCGCCGCCATGCTACGCGCTGCGAACAACGTCAAAAACATTGCGATGAGCGAATCAAAAATGTTCTGGCTGCGCTTCATGGTTACGAAGAGCATCAACGAGATGCATGCTACTTTGACTACTTTGACTGAGGAAGAAAACGATGCCGCCAAGAAAGCCGATATGCAAGCAAAGGATGCCGAACTGGTGAAAATCATCAACGAAATAAAAGCTTGGGAAAAGGACGACCGGGTGATGAATATGTACGAGGCGTTTCCGGATCCGAAGTTGAAGCCTTGATAGTTCCAAGTTTCAAGAGGAGTTTCAGGTTTTGGGTTTTAGGGGGTAGGCTGCCCTGAAACCCAAAACTCCAACCCGCCCTTATTTCTCCGCATCCAATTTCAGCAGCACACCTATCATGATGGAAAATGCAAGGAGGCTGGAGCCGCCCTTGCTGAGGAATGGCAACGGTATGCCGATAATAGGCATCAGGCCCATTGTCATGCCGATGTTGATGAAAAAATGCACAAACAGAATGCTGGCCACCCCATAGGCATAAAGTCGGCTAAAGTCGGATCGTTGTCGCTCGGCAATGAGCACGATGCGCACCAATAGGCCGAGGTACAGCGAAATGATGAAGATGACGCCGATGAACCCTTGCTCTTCGCCAACGGCGCAAAAGATGAAGTCAGTGGTTTGCTCCGGCACGAAATTGCCCTGCGTGAAGCTGCCTTCGAGGAAGCCCTTACCCGTTAGGCCACCGGATGCGATGGCCATTTTGGAGTGGTTGAGGTTGTAGGCGGCACCTTGGGGGTCAGCCTCGGAGGGTTTAAGCCAGACTAGAATGCGCTCCTGCTGGTGCCGTGCCAGGGCATTGAAACCAGAATTGGCGACAAAGCCCAAGGTGCTTGCCACGATGAACGAGCCCATTGCAAGGGTGACCAGTCGTTCTTTTTTCTTAAACCACGGGAAAACGCTAAGTGCTACGAGGATGGTCACCGCAGCGATGAGTACGCCTGTTTGCTGGCCATACTGAACGCCGATGATGCCTGCCGTCACCAAAACTACGAAGGCCGATAGCCAATAAATTCGCTTGTCGGTGTTCCAGGCAAGAAAGAAAGCGCTGATGGCCGACAGTGTCATTGTCAACTCTGATGGAGGGGTTACGAGGCCCGCCGCCAAGACGATGCCTGCGCACAGTTCGACCAGCAAAATGGTGCCGGAAAGCCCTTCCCGGAAGAGCACCAACTGGAGCGATAAGAATACCAGTGCCGACCCTGCATCTGGTTGCAACAGCAGTAAAATTATTGGAACGATGAAAAAAGCCAATGCGTAAAGAATGGATTTCGGAGAGCGAAGGTTGTTGGCGTAGGCGCTGAGGTAGCTTGCCAAAGCGACAACAGTACCGAATTTTGCAAATTCAGAGGGCTGTATGGTGACGCCCCCTCCAAAGTCGAACCATGCTGTCGCCCCGTTGATTTCCTTACCCAATACCAGTACCAATAACAGCATCAACATGCACAGCACGTAAATGACGTTGGCAAAGGTTCGCCAGAATTTCCCATCAATCAGGTATGCTGCAAACATGACCACTAGCGCCATGCCCACCCACGCAAGCTGCTTGCCCGCCGGATTTTGCATGAAGTCAACAAAATTCCCTTCGTAACCCTTGCCGTACCCTACTGTGTAAATCATGGTCCAACCGATGAACACCAGTGCCAGATAGATGGAGAGGACTATCCAATCAATTTGTTGTTTGCTTCGTGAAGCCATTTGATGGTATTCGAGTATCGAAGGAATGTTTGGTCAGTAAGCCCTTCAATCCATTTTAGTCAACATATTCGACTATTCGGAGCAGTCGGAAGCCTGCCGAGATTTCAAACGTGATGTTGCGGACGGTACGCTCTGGTATGTTGCCGTTTTGTCGGGTAAACGGGTTGTAAACATTGTTGATTTGCGGTTGACGGTATTGCTGCGAGAAATCAGGATTGACGGTGAATTCCAAGTTGGCTCCGACCAACTCACCCAGCGCAAGCTCAAACCCGCCACCGAGCGTAATACCGTAGTTCCAGTCCCGAACAAAGGCATTGGAGGGATAAAAAAGCGTGTTGTTCACCTCATTCAGTTCCTTGTACTTGTCGAGGTTGGTTCCGATGGTGTAGTCGCCCCGCAGCCCGATCAGGTAGTAGCCCTTGAGCGCATCGGACATCTCGTACTTACGCTTTGCACCCAAAACGACGGAGATGTTTTTGAAAATGAATTCCTGCGCAGGGAGGCGCTGAAAGTTGTTGTTTTGGTCAATAAAGCTTCCATTGCGTAAAGCACTACCTTTTAGGTGGTAACCTGCTTGTGCAAAAATTGAGAACTGCGCTGTCTCATCCAGGCTCTCGGCGGAGATGGCACCGTGATATTTGAAGAGCGGGTCTTGGTCGAAGCCGTTCCATTTTTGCACGCCCAGCGTTAGGCCGCCTTTGATGGTGTAGGCCGTGCCTTGACCATGCAAACTACTGAAAATGAAAGCAAAAAGGATTGAAAAAGGCAATATTTTTAACTTCATGTCGCTGCAAATTGCTTGAAAAAAATCTTGTGCTTTTCGCAAAAAACACAGCCAAACCCTGTGTAAAGTTTGGCTGTGTTTTGCGTTCTGCAAAGCTATGAAACTAAACTGAACATCGGCCCACCAAAGCGCCTTCTCGCATCCTCACTTCACCCGCAGGGATTGTCCAATCTTGATGTTGTTGTCAATCATGTTGTTGAGTTGCTTCAGTGCATCTACCGTGATGCCGTAGCGGCGAGAGATGTTGTAGAGCGTATCACCTTTTTCGACGGTGTGGTAAACAGCTCCCACTGGCTGCTCTGGTTGCGTGGTGGTGTCCGGCACGAATACGCCCGGCTGTTCGGAGTTGGCACCCGGCGACACGCTGTCGTCTTCCATGAAGTCGTCGTCAGAGTCGAGTAGCGGTGGTACGGTGACGGTTGGTTTTGATTCTGTCGTGAGTCGGGGCTGGTCTTTTTTGCAAATATTGAATCCACGCAGTTTCAGCCGCTCGTTGTCTTGGGGCTCTGCGCCTTCGGGTATGCGGTTTCGTTTGCGCAAGCGAGAAGACTTCACGCCATAATGCTGTGCGATGCTGAAGAGGTCTTCGCCCGGTTTCACGTAGTGCCATTTCTTCCCGCCCCGAACAGCACAGCGTTTGGGCTGCAAAAAGATGTGCGTGTTGTCGGGAAGGGCAGTGTTTACGCTTGGCAGTTTTTCGTTGTACTTTTCCAGTCGCTTGATGGGTATGCCTGCCCGCTGGGAGATTTCCTCAACGGTGATGCTGTTTTTAGCCAAAACAACCTTCACGTCGTTCACCCGACGCACATCAAGTCCGGCGATGAGGTCTTTCGGCCTGTTGTCGTCGCCGGGGAAGTTGTCGTCAGAGAGCCGGTCAAATTCGTACAGCTTGTAGTTCTCGATGAGCTTGATGAGCATGTTGTCGTAGTTGCCAGCGGTGGCATAGCCCGACGACTTTAGGCCTTTTGCCCAACGCTTGTAGTCGGTTATTTCTAACCGGAAAAGGAATCCGTAGCGATTGGCTTTGCGAGGGTCCCGCAGGAATTCCGAGTGGGCAATGTAGGAGTCTTCAACATCCTTGTATTTGCGGAAGCAGGATTTCTTCAAGTTGCCAAAGTCGTCGTAGTCGTCGTCTTCCTGCTCATAAGTTTTGCCGGTCCAATCAGCGTGGCATTTTATTCCAAAGTGATTATTAGCTTTGCGCGCCAATTCGCTTTTGCCAGCACCAGATTCGAGTAGGGCTTGTGCCAGCTTGATACTGGCCGGGATGCCCGCCCGGTTCATTTCTTTGACAGCGATTTTTTTATACTTTTCAATGTAGTCTTGATAGTCGTTGCCTTGTGAAAACAATGAAGCGGCGGCGAGTAGGGCTAGGGATAGGACAAGGGATTTTTTGTACATGAGGCTGCTGGATTGATTTTTGATATTGGCAAAAAAAACATTTCAAGCTGTTCGGCAAGAGAAACGGCGAAGGCAAAAATTCTATTGCCTTGACCATCGGGGCAGCTGTTTTTTTGCAAAGGTAAAATTGTAGCTTGTCTTTTTATTTTACAAAAATCGAGAGAAAGTTTTACATATTATCTTCCTTGCATATTTTAGCGTCTAATTCTGAAAAAACGGGAATTTAACGTCTTTAACCAGCGGAACACATTACCACACAATCAACAGACTGCCATTCAAAAGCATGAACACACAGACCCGTAGATATTTATTCATAGATTACGAAAACCTCCTCCAGGTTAAGTTCAAAAAGCTGGAGAAGGTAGCTTCGAAGATTTTCATCTTCGTTGAATCCAGCCAGGAAACGGTGCCGCTTGCCCTCGTGCGACAGGCACAGCGTTCCGGCAAAAATCTCCGCTGGATTGTTGTCAACAACCCAGGCGGCGGCAAGCTTAACTACCACATTGCCTTCATCATGGGCAAGCTCCACCAGAAGCTCGAAGAAGATGTGGAGTTCGCCGTCGTGTCCAACGATGCAGAATTCGACCCACTCATCGGCTTCATCAACACTACAGGCCGCAGTTGCATCCGGGTGAAGCGCAAGCAGGACGAAAACTCCGTTTACGAGGAGTCCAGCCTCAACTACAACAAGCCGCCAGAATTCGTTGACGAGTTCTCCATGTCCAACTTCCACAGCAACGACCATGACGATGACGACGCCATGCCTGTTATGGTCGAAGACGAGCTCATTACCCGCACCGCCGAAGAGACCGTCAAGCGGCTCATCCGCTCAGGAAATCGGCCCGCAGAGATTTCAACGCTTAAAAATTACATACTTTTGCACAGTCAAGAAGTTTCCCTGCACGGCAATGTTGACCGCATCATTCAAAAACTGAAAGACAGCAAGGACATTGAAATCCAGAAAGGGGAAGTAATCTATAATTTTTAGACAATAGGCTTGAGACACTAGACTTTAAAAGTAAACTTGTCACAGTCTATCGTCTAAAATCTTATTTCTCACAGTCTAAAAAAAAGACGACTACGCAAAATGGAAGAAATTAATGCTTTGATGAAAGCTACGGAGGAGTCCATGAACGCCTCTGTTGAACACCTTAAGTTCGAACTCACCAAAATCAGAACAGGCAAAGCCTCTACCTCCCTGCTAATTGACATTGCGGTAAACTATTACGGAAGCATGACGCCCGTTAGCCAAGTGGCCAGCGTTTCCACTGCCGATGCCCGCACCATCGTCATTCAGCCTTGGGAAAAGAGCATGCTTCGCCCCATCGAGAATGCCATCTTCGAGGCTAACCTCGGCATCACACCGATGAACGATGGCGAGGTCATCCGCCTCACCATTCCACCACTCACCGAGGAGCGCCGCCGTGACCTTGTGAAGCAGGCCAAGCACCTCGGCGAAGAAGCCAAGGTTGGTGTGCGCAGTGTTCGCCACAAGTCCCTCGAAGCCATCAAAAAAGCGGTGAAGGACGGTTATCCTGAAGATGCCGGAAAGGACAAAGAAGAGGCAGTTCAAAACCTCGTCAACAAGTTCGTCAAATCCATTGATCACCTCATTGAGGTCAAGGAGAAGGACGTGATGCA
>CAYTZS010000070.1:0-22831 GCA_964442355.1 uncultured Saprospiraceae bacterium
AAAATTCGGGATGACTCATGTTTCATTATTTTCGCCGCAAGTGACTAAAAATTCGAGCGAGCAGATGGGGTACTACTTCTTCACAATCTTCCCCTGTCGTACATTTTCCCCATTCAGTACCCGATAGAAGTACATGCCAGTTGGCTTACCTGTGAAGTCAACGGTTGCGAAAACTTGGCTACCATTGTTCCAGTGCTGTTGCAGCAGCAGTCGGCCATTCATATCAAACAACTCCACCTGCACCTCGCCCACTGCGTGTTGAACTTCCACAACCAATTGATTGTCAACAGGATTTGGAAAAATCTTCACAGCTAGCTGCGCTTGCTCCGTGGCCGCACTTGGTGGAATCAACGCAATGGCTGCCTCCACTGCTGCCAGTGCATCCACACGACCGTGGCCGTAGGTGTGGTTGGGCACTTGGGTGCCGGGGATGTCGCCGCAGTTTTGGTCAGTGGTCTTCGGCACAGCCGTCTGCTCGATGATGTCTTCTATCACGTCCACCTGCCCAGCGAGATCGGGGTTGGCGGAAATGACAAGCGCCACAAGCCCGGCCACGTGCGGTCCAGCCATGCTCGTACCCGAAAAATTGGCATAGCCGCCACTTGGCACGCTAGACCGGACGTTGGCACCCGGAGCAGATACATTGGGCTTGAGGCGATTGCTGCCATCCACCGTCACTGGCCCACGACTGCTGAAACCGACAATTGTGTCATTGGAAGCAGTTGCACCAACGGAGAAACTGTTTTCGAACATGGCAGGAGGGTTGGACACGCTGCCGCAGCCGCTGCCGCTGTTACCAGCCGATACCACCACCACTGTGCCAGCCAGCCGGAGGTTATTCACGGCTTGGTTCATCACGAAAAAGTTGGTGGAATTGCATCCCTCGCCCTCCGAGCAGTACCACGAGTTGTTGATAACGTGCGGTGCTTTCGTCGGGTCAGGGTTTTCGTTATTCAGGTCGGTGGGGGCGATAAACCACTGGAAGCATTCCAAGTAAGTGAACGGCGAGCCGTTGCCACGCTCCATGTTGCGGCAAGCGCACCAGCTGGCATCGGGGGCCACACCAATCTCGTTGTCGCCGTCGGAGCCAATCATCGTGCCCATCGTGTGCGTACCGTGGCTGTTGTCGTCGCAGGGCACGGGCGAGTCAAGTCCGCAGGGGTTGATAGTGTCCCAACTGAGCGGGCTGATACTGTGGATGGCATCGTGCCAATGATAATTGTGGTCGGTAGTGTCCGTGGGTGCGTAGTAGCCACGGTACTTGTTTCGCAGCGCAGGGTGCGTCCAGTCGTAGCCAGTGTCCTGCCCGCCAACTGTGACGCCTTGGCCGCGGTAGCCCAGTGCCCAAACGTCGTTGGCGTTTATCATGTCAATGCCCCACTCGATGAGCACTCGCTCCGATACGGCACCATCCTCCTGCCGTTCGACTGGCTCGGCGAACCGCATGGTTGGGTTGTCCACGATTTGCGCTACGTCGGAGCGTTGCGCTAGCTGGTTAATCAGGTTGAAATCACCTTTTGCCTTGATGGCGTTCACGATGAAGATGCCCTCGTGCGGCGCATTGTTTTGGGTCAAAAAAGCCTTCAGCCCGGCTTGTGTCGTAGTTGCCGTTTGGCGCAGGGTGCCGAAGACGTAGGTTGCTTTTTCATTCTTGGTTTTCAGTTGACGAGCAGCGCTCAAGTCGGCCTGTTGCGGCAGCAAAATGAGGAACTCCACCGCTTGCCCAGCTGCGGTTTTTTCCAACAGGGATGCGTCCACTTTTTTCTGCCAGGCATCGCCTGTTTGACCAAAAGCCACGCCGAAAAGCACCATTAAAAAGGCTGCGGTAAAGAGTTTTTTCATGTAAAAATTGGGTTGAAAAATGAGTTGGGTTTTCAATGCCTAAGACCGGAGGTCATGGGGAAACACAGCAAATGTTTTACTTTAAAGTGCCTGTATTTCTTCATGACCTCCGGTCTTCGGTGGTATAAAAATTAATCGTTGCAGAGTCCCTGAATCACGTGGAAGGTGTCGTGCAGCTTGGTGAGGCTTTCCGTCACGGCTTTGTCGCTGCTTTTTTTCTTGTGTACCAATTTATCCAGTGCCTCAGAACCCGTCACGAGGTCGCCAATGGCCTTCTTGATGGCCGGGGTGTTGAAGGAAGTTGGAATCTTTCCGGTCTGCAATGCTTTTGCCTTCGCCAACATCTCGCCGGAACGACTGCGGATGGGCGCAAGGTTGCCCTCCTCTGCTGGATGGAAGGTGCCGCTCATCACTTTGTGGAACTCCTTCAGTTCCGTCCATGCATCTTTTTCGATGACCTTTAGAAGCGGGTTACTGAGGGCATCCTTGTAGTTCTGGTTGACTTGCTGCCAATTGATGACGCTCCAAATAGCGCCAAGATAGTCGCCCCGTTTGTTCTGGTACTTGAGGTAGTAAGCGTGTTCCCACACGTCAATGCCGAGCACGGGAATACCACGCTGCGGCGACGCATCCATGATGGGATTGTCTTGATTGGGTGAAGAGCAGACAGCGAGTTTTTTGTCCGGCGTCAGGTAGAGCCAAGCCCAGCCGGAGCCGAAGCGGGTGGCGCCAGCTTGGTTCATCAAAGTACGCAGGCTGTCGAGACTGACAAAGGTCTGTGTGATGGCCTTGCCTACCTCCGAGTTCGGGTCGAACTTGCTGCCAGTGCCCAGTATTTTCCAGAAATGGCTGTGGTTGTAATGTCCGCCGCCATTGTTGCGGATGGCATCGCCAGCAGAACCAGCCCGCAACAGGATGTCTTCGATGGCGAGCTTTTCGTACTTCGAGCCTTTAACGGCTTTGTTGAGGTTGTTGACGTAAGCTTGGTGGTGCTTGGAGTGGTGGATTTCCATCGTCTGAGCATCAACGTACGGCTCCAGCGCATTGTAGGCATAACCGAGCGGTGGCAGTGAGAACGGATCGGCGCCCTGTGCTTGTGCTTTTTGAGAAATTTGGAAAATGGCCATGACAGCCAATGAGAAGAAGATGAGTTTTTTCATGTTGAATTTTTTTTTGAAAAACTGGAAATGGTCAAGTTGCGAGCAGCCCAGTTGGTAGAAAACACCCAAATACCCCCACGGTTCAACAGGTAGTTGAGCCAAATGGAGGCATTCGCTCCGCAAAAATGCGAGGCATTTTCTGTGTAGCGGGATGAAAAAAATCATCCAGCCCCTCAAATATAGCACGATTGGCAGCTTTGGTTCGAAGCTATTCTGCAGAGGGGAATTCAGAAATGTGGCCAGCAGCATTGAGCGAAGGCCCTGCCGATTTAGCGACGCATCATTGTCAGAAAGAAAAACCGATGGAGGCTTGAATGGAAACGTTGCGGTCATCGTCCTCCCGAGAGACAAATTCCTTGTTGGCGTCCAACGTGGAAAGCGAGACATCGGCCTTGGATTTAGTGATGTCCAAGAGGCCGTAGTTCATGCGGCCAGAAATGTAGAGGCTTTTGCTCAGGTAAACCGAGATGCCGCCTACCACCCCAAGGTCAATGGTTTTGTACAGCTTGCCACGGCTCTCCAAGAACTCGAAATAAGCGCCTGCCGTTTGTGGGTATGGCACATTGTCGCCCTTTATTTTTATGGTGCTGGCAGGGTTCCCGATGGTATATTCCCCAGCTTTGTCGCCAATGTAGTTGAAGTCTAGCTCGTGGTTGATTTCGCTGGGAGTGGGGGTTGAGCCAGTTTCATCCTTGATGTTGGAGTAGCGGAGGTTGCCGAAGGCCGAGGACGCTACCATCAGGCCAAAGCTGGCACCACCATAAATTTCGAAGCGGCTGTGCGGTTTGAAATAGGCCAAAACGGGTAGTTCAAGGTAGGTGTTGGTGACATTCAATTCCTGTTTGCGAAGCCCCGTCGTGCGGATAATATTGTCGTCGGCAGTGATGAACGTGTAGTATGATTGGCCGTCAAAGCTGCGCTTTGTACCTTTTTGGCTGTAAATAAACTCGCCCCGAAGCCCCATCAGGTCGGTAGCCTTCCAAGTGAAGGTCGCTCCAAAATGGAAGCCGATGTTCTGGTCTAGCGATTCGGTAGCATCAGCGGTTTCCTCCAAATCGCCTTTGATGTTGTTGAAGTTGAGGCCGGTCTTAAAGCCGAAGCTGAAGTTCTGGGCCGAGGCAATGCTCGAAAATGCCAGCACCGCAAAGAAGATAAACAATCGGGTCATCAGTACAGAATTTTTGAGTTTAAAAACAACGGCGCAAGATAGCGGGATTTGCAGTTTTTGAAATGCAATCCCCGCAGAATCCATTTGCCACAAAAAAGGAGGGCTTTTCCGCTCAATTCCGTTGCACTGCACAACCTTGTTTTTTATGCCCTCAAAATCTGCAAGCCCTTATCTTTGCGCCCTGTTTCATCTATCGTGTTTCGGCAGGAAGGAGCGAAGGCCCAAGCCGACGTTTTTGCCGCCGTTTCACACAAAATTTCTGAAGAAAAATGAAAGTTGCAGTTGTTGGAGCCACCGGCCTGGTCGGTACAGTCATGCTCGAAGTATTGCAGGAGCGCAAGTTCCCGGTGACGGAGTTTTTGCCCGTTGCCTCAGAGCGCTCCGTGGGCAAGCCCATCCATTTCAACGGCAAGGAGTACGCCATCGTGAGCATGGAAGCCGCCATTGCCGCTCGGCCCGACGTGGCCATCTTCTCCGCTGGTGGCAGCACCTCGAAGGAGTGGGCACCCCGCTTCGCCGAGGTTGGCACCACGGTCATTGACAACTCCTCGGCTTGGCGGATGGACCCAACGAAGAAACTCGTCGTGCCGGAAGTGAACGCACACGTGCTTACACCCGAAGACAAAATCATCGCCAACCCAAACTGCTCTACCATCCAGATGGTAGTAGCATTGGAGCCGCTGCACAAGGCTTTCAAAATAAAAAGAGTAGTCGTGTCCACCTACCAGAGCATCACGGGCACAGGCGTGAAGGCCGTGAAGCAGTACCAACTGGAGCAAAAAGGCTTCACCCCGGAACCCGAAGAAATGGCCTACAAATACCAGATTTTCGAGAACGTACTGCCACACATCGACGTCTTCACCGAAAATGCCTACACGAAGGAGGAAATGAAAATGGTCAACGAGACCAAAAAAATCATGGGCGACGACAGCATCGCCGTCACTGCCACCACCGTGCGGGTACCCGTGCTTGGCGGCCACTCCGAGAGCGTAAACGTAGAATTCGAGCGGCCCTACGAACTGACTGAGGTGCGCCACTTACTCGAAACTGCCCCCGGCGTCATCGTGGTGGACGACGTGGACTCGTTCCAGTACCCGATGCCGCTTTTTGCCCGCCACAAAGACGAGGTCTTCGTGGGCCGCATCCGCCGGGACGAGAGCATCGCCAATGGCCTCAACCTTTGGATTGTCGCCGACAACCTCCGCAAAGGTGCTGCCACCAATGCCGTTCAGATTGCGGAGTACTTGGCAGGAAAGGGGTGGATTGGGTGAGTTGGAATTTAGAAATTTGGAAATTCAAGAAAATTGATAAAAATCCAGAACTACATCAACGGCCAACTTGCACCTGCCCTCGGCGGCAGTTGGCTTGACAACTACGAACCCGGTACCGGGCAAGTGTACTCGCAAATCCCCGACTCCGATGCCATTGATGTGCAAGCCGCCGTGGACGCTGCCGAGGCGGCCTTCCCCGCTTGGTCGAGTTGTGGCGCAAACGAGCGCTACCGCATCCTGCACCGCATCGCCGACCTCATCGAGGAACGGTTGGAGGAGTTTGCGCAAGCAGAAAGCCACGACAGTGGCAAGGCCATCACCACCGCACGCACGGTGGACATTCCACGGGCGCAAGCCAATATCCGCTTCTTCGCAACGGCCATCCTGCACTTCGGCGCAGAGTCGCACCAGATGGAGGGGCAAGCCGTGAACTACACCCTTCGTCAGCCCATTGGCACGGTTGGCTGCATCTCGCCCTGGAATTTACCGCTCTACCTTTTTACTTGGAAAATAGCGCCTGCGCTGGCCGCTGGCAACTGTGTGGTGGCTAAGCCCTCCGAACTGACGCCGATGACGGCCTATTTGCTATCGCAAATTTGCATCGAGGCGGGACTACCGGCTGGCGTGCTCAACATCGTACACGGCCTCGGCCCAAAAGCAGGGCAGGCCATCGTCGAGCATTCCCGAACCAAAGCCATCAGCTTCACGGGTGGTACTTCCACAGGGCGCATCCTCGCCCGAACGGCTGCGCCGATGTTCAAAAAACTATCGCTGGAACTGGGCGGCAAAAACCCGAATATCATCTTCGCCGACTGCAATTTTGAGGAGGCGGTGAGCACGACGGTACGCTCCAGTTTTGCCAATAACGGCCAAATTTGCCTTTGCGGCTCCAGGATTTACGTGGAACGCAAAATCTACGACCAGTTCCGTGACGAACTCGTTCGCCGAGCCAAGGCACTCAAAACTGGCGACCCCTCCGACCCTGCCAACGACCTCGGCGCCCTTGTGAGCGAGCAGCACCGGGCCAAGGTGATGAGCTACCTTGACATTGCGAAACAAGAAGGTGGTACCATCCTCTGTGGCGGCGAAATTGTCAAACCTTCAGATGAATTGGCAGGTGGCTACTACCTCAGCCCAGCCGTCATCGAGGGCTTGCCGAACGGTTGCCGCACCAACCAAGAGGAGATTTTTGGACCAGTGGTGACGCTCCAACCCTTCGACACCGAGGAGGAAGCCCTCGCCCTCGCCAACGGCACAGAGTACGGCCTTGCCGCCACGCTCTGGACGCAGGACATTAGCCGGGCGACCCGCATGGCCGAGCGCTTGCAGTCGGGTATTGTCTGGATAAACTGCTGGATGTTGCGGGATTTGCGCACCCCTTTCGGTGGGGTGAAAAGCTCTGGCGTGGGCCGGGAAGGTGGCGTGGAAGCGCTGCGTTTTTTTACGGAAGCGAAAAATGTGTGCGTGAAGTATTAGTTGGCAGTTCGACAGTGGGCAGTGGGCAATCAGGAACTGCTACCACGGTATTGACTGCCCACTGCCCACTGTCGAACTGCCAACTCAATTCCTCAATTCTCTCGTCATGTCTCCCGCCTTAATCCGCCCTTCAATGGCCCGGATTTTCCACTGTGTGAACTTCTGGTTGGACTCGAAGCCGTGTCCGTAAATGATTTCGTCGGGTCGGCGAACGATGACGAACTTGGTAGTGTGTACCCGGTCTTTTTCTTCTTCCCAATTCAATTCTTCGGTTTCAAGGCGCTCCCCTGCACTGCCCGTCCACACCACGCTGTCCCGCACGATGAAACGGCTGTCGTTGTCGTAGCGCTCCGCGTACTTGGCAGTCATGCGGCCAGTTACAGTCTGCCCATCGGGGCCAAAAAACTCCACAGTCAACCCCTCTGGAAATTCTTGGTACGGGTCTTTTTTGTCCAAATGTCGGATGAGTTTCGGGCTGACGATGCGCAGCTTGATCAGTGCCGAGTCACTGTACAGCAGCTCGACGCCAGTGGCGGTTTCCACCAGTGTTTCGTCACGGGAGAACAGGCGGTTGACTTCGTTGATGTCATTTTCGCAGGAGGCAATGAGCAGTGCGAAAAAAAGTAGCGAGAAAAAGGCTTTCATCAAAACATCACTTTTCAAAGATCACGGTCAAGGTTTTTGTCAAACCAAACAGGTGCCTGGTCTTCTGGGTTGCCGTTGTAGTTCACGGTGATTTCCTCGCCGGGATTGATGGTTTTTATGCAATAAAAATCAATGGTATCGTGCTCATAATCAAGTAAGTAACGAGCGTTGGGCTGGTACGAGTGGTTGAAGAGCGACCCATTGCCGAGGGCGATGGCGCACTGTTTCTGGTCTTCTCCCCAAAGAAAATAGTAATCGTGCAGCCGGGTGTCGTGGATTTTGGGCAAATCCTCCGCTGGCAGCACGATGGCCGGGCAGATTTCAATCAAATCACCCTCCTCCAGTGTCTCCCCCGTGAAGACGCCACGGCCTCCAAGGTCACTGTCGGCGATGTAAAGAAAGGTTACTCTCTGTGACATAGTAGCTATTGGGCGAGTGGGTGAGCGAGCGAGAAGGGATGCCCGATTTGCTAACCCCTCTCACTTGCCCACTTGCTCACACCCTATTTTGACCTCAGCCTCACCACCGGGCAAATCATCTCTTCGAGTGAGATGCCGCCGTGCTGGAAGGTATTTTTGTAGTAGTTGTTGTAGTAATTATAGTTGTTGGGGTACAAGAAAAAAGCATCCTCCTTGGCGAAGATGAAGGTCGAACTGATGTTCGGGCGAGGCAAGCCAACCACCTTGGGGTCACGGAAGTCGAGGACGTCCCGCTTTTCGAACTGGAGGTTGCGGCCCACTTTGTAGCGCAGATTGGTCGTGGTCTCTTTGTCGCCAACAACGCGAGAGGGGGTGTTCACCCGGATGGTGCCGTGGTCGGTGGTGACGATGAGCTGCACGTCTTTTTCGGCGGCACGTTGTAGGGCCGTCCAGAGCGGGGAATTAAGGAACCAAGAACGGGTAAGTGAGCGGTAAGCTTTTTCGTCGCCAGCAAGTTCCTTGAGCACTTCCATCTCCGTGCGGGCGTGGGAGAGCATGTCGATGAAGTTGTAAACGATAACGGTCAGGTCGTTGCGCAGGTAGTTGAGGATGTTGTCGTTCAGCTCCTTTGCATTGGCCACATTGGTCACCTTGATGTAGTCGAACTTGATGGGTTTGCGCATGGTTCGCTTCAGCTGCGCCTCCAAAAAGTCAGCCTCATGGAGGTTTTTGCCACCCTCGTCCGTATCGTTTTTCCACATCGTCGGGTGCATTTTCTCGATGTCGGCAGGCATCAAACCTGCAAAAATGGCGTTGCGGCTGTACTGTGTAGCAGTGGGCAAGATGCTGTAAAAAAAATCCTCCTCCTCTACCCGGAACAGCTCGGAAATAATCGGCTCAATGACCTTCCATTGGTCGAAGCGCAAGTTGTCGAGCAGCAGCATGATGGTCGGGCGCTCTTCGCTGAGGTGTGGAAAAATCTTGCGGCGCATCAGGTTGTAGGACATGGCTGGCGCTTCGGTGCTTTCGTTCACCCATTTTTCGTAATTCTTGGCGATGTAACGGCAGAACTCCGAGTTGGCCTCCTGCTTCTGCGTAGAAAGGATGTCGCTCATGGCCACCGAATCGGAGTGATCCATTTTTATTTCCCAACCAATGAGTTTGCGATAAATCTCCACCCACTCCTCGAATTTGGGGCCGCTATTGATTTGCATGGACAACATGCGGAATTCCTGCTGGTAGTCGGAAGTGGTTTTCTCCCGCACGAGGCGCTTGTTGTCAATGATTTTTTTGAGGGTGAGCAAAATCTGGTTGGGGTTCACGGGTTTGATGAGGTAGTCGGAAATCTGCGAGCCGATGGCCTCTTCCATGATGTCTTCCGCCTCATTTTTAGTAATCATCACCACAGGCAGCAGCGGATTGGTCTCCTTTATTTTGGCAAGCGTTTCGAGGCCAGTGAGGCCAGGCATGCTCTCGTCCAAGAACACCACGTCGAAGTCGTTGTTGCTTGCGACCTCTTCCAAGGCGTCATGGCCATTGGTGACAGTGACCACATCGTAGCCTTTTTTTTCCAGAAAGAGCAGTTGGGGCTTCAGCAAATCAATCTCATCGTCCGCCCAAAGAATCCTAATCTTATCCATAAATCTGTGGTTTACAAAGGTTTGAATATGTGTGTGAAAAATTTGTGTTACCCATCGTTCTGACTTGCGTCCCAAGAGCTACCCTGTAATTTTCCGACAAAACTACCATTTTGAAACTCCCCACAAAAGCATTTCTCCCATGAGCCAAAGCTCCTAAAATCCAGTTTTTGAATTTCTGCAAGCAAGAACAAAGACTATGAACACTGAAGCCCGGTGGCAAGATGCCACCGGGCTTCCTTTTTTATGAAACGACAGGCTTCTGGGTTTTAGTACCTACCTCAGCCAGACCTTCCTCGCTCCCATCATTTTGCCTTCTGCGGAAACCGCCACGTAGTACACCCCCGATGCCAAATCAGGCAGCGCAAACGTCATCGTTGCTGCTGACACCCCAACTTGCGAAGCGACCAACCTGCCCTGAGCATCCAACAAGCTAATTTTCAATGGCTTCGGTGTGGAAATACCGTCGAAGCGCAGTAGCAGCGAACGGTGATTGCTATCGGGCACCACCTCAAAGGTAAAGGGCATGGCAGTTTCTTTTGCTGCGTTGATGCCCGTGTACTGGTGCTCCATCCAGCCCATGCCGCCCGTTGGCAACATATTGCTGTCGAAGTCAAAAAACGTGGCGTGCTCTTGATGCGAGCCTTGCCCCCACTGCGTGAAGCAGGTGGAGCTGACCCAAGCAGGCTCCCAGTACATGACGCCCGCCGCCCCTTTGTTGATGACTGCCTGGGTCATGTCCACGAGCCACTGGCGCTGGTTTTCGGGGCTGGCAGGAGAGTAGTCGGGGTGTGTTTGGCTGATGATATTGTTGGCGGAGTCGTTGCTTTGGGTCGTCCAAATGTACCCGGTTTCAAAAATCATGACCTCCTTGCCGGGATAGGTCTGCTTGAGTTGAGCGACCACGTTGGCGGCGTCGGCGATGTCGGTGGGCTGGTGCCAGGCCCAGTAATACGACATGCCAATGACGTCGAAGTCGGTGACGCCATTGCTCCAGAAGCCCTGCATGAGCCAGCCTGTATCGGCGGGGCCAGCCACGTGCAGTGCCACCTTTATGTTTTGCCCAGTCTGTGCTTCCACGTCACGCACGGCTTCGATGGCCCGTTTGAAAAGCTGGCTGTTGCGGTTCCAGTCGAGCACCCAGCCCCCTGCATCTTGCTGCGGAGACAGCAGAATTCCCTTGTTTGTCTCGTTGCCGATTTGCACCATATCTGGCAGCAGACCATCGGCATGGAGGGAGAGTAGGGTTTGGTGCACATAATTATATAAGGAGTCCTTGAGCAGGGGCAGATTGTTCACTACACCCTCCCAAGCGGCAGGCACCCGTTGCTTTTGGGGGTCGGCCCAATTGTCGGATAGATGAAAATCGAGGAGAACCTGCATGTTGGAAGCTTTGGCCCTCAGGATGCTCTTGCGCACATCAGCAAAGTCGGAGTAGCGTTGGCCTGCGTTGAGGGCATCGTACCAGCTAGGTGTGTGCCAAAGGCGCAGCCGCACGATGCCACAGTTGTGGTCGGCGAAAAGCTCGTAGGGGTCAATGGGTGCGCCATTTTCTTTGTAAACGACACCGCAGTCTTCCATCTCGTTGACGTAGGAGAGGTCAGCCCCAAACAGGAAAGCTTGGGCAGGTGCTTTGATAGCGCAGAAAACGATAAAAACTGCAAATAGGAGTCTGATTTTCATTCAAAAAAATTTTGAGGTGGAAAGATAATGATATTCCACCTAGTTGAATTTTGATTTTTCAAGATAATCGAGGCGTTGTTCAAGGTGATATTTGGTAGTTGACTACCTTCTTGAAGTGACCAACAAGAGGTTGTTATTATTTTAAGCAAAATATTTTTTCCAGAATAATACTTCAACGAAAGGGGATTTTTGTAAAATTTTAAGAATTATATCTAAATTTACTTGCAATAATCCAAATACAAAAATGCCATGCCTTACCTAATGAGCACTGCTTGACCAAATGACCAAACTCACAAGCACCCCTGATTTTTCTCACCATTGGGCAGGGTGGTGCAACGCCATCTTTGCACTGTAACTAAAATCACTGAGATATGAAAAAGACAACCATCCTCTTCGCATTGTTAATCGCCGGGTTCAGCCTGATGGCACAAGGAGAATCTAAATTGACAAAAAGTTCGGTGAAAATGTCGGGGACTTCTACCCTGCACGACTGGAGTGCCGATGTTACCAAAGTCAGCGGCAACGGCCAATTGACTTTCGCCAACAACGCACTGAGCGGCATCAAGTCGCTCAATATCACCATGACCACCAACTCCATCAAAAGCTCGAAAGGTGAAACGATGGACAAAAACATGTACAAAGAGCTGAAGGCTAAGGACCACCCAACGATGACTTACAGTCTGACCAAGGTGAATTCCATCAGCCAAAAAGGTGGTGTTTACAACCTAGAAACAGAAGGCAAACTGACCATCGCCGGCACGACCAAGACCGTAGCGCTGACCGTAACTGGCAAGCAGACTGGCACTGACATTACCTTCAAGGGTACCAAGAAGTTGAAAATGACCGACTTCAAGGTGGAGCCGCCGGTAATGTTCCTCGGCACACTGAAAACTGCTGACGACGTGTCCATCACTTTCGAAGCAACCTTCTCAACCAATGGCTTGACTAGCAAATAAGGCGGCTGGCCAGTGATGGCCTTCATCCAAATTTCAAAAAATATCTTTCACTTCTAATAACAACTCATCATGAAAAACTCACTTTCCATCGTGAAACTTTCAGGGTTCTTCTTTGCCCTATTCTTGCTCCCAATAATTGGCCAGAGCCAGAATGACATCCAATACTACCGCCCATACGACCAACGTGGCACCAATATCTTCGAGACGCCAAAATCTGACATGGGCGTTTCTGGCGACTTCAAGGTACGACTCGGTGCCAACTTTGCACAGCAGTTCCAATCATTGGATCATGAAAACAACGCTGCTTACGTGCCTATCAGCGCAGCTGACTCCACCAACGCCAACCAGTTGATTGACCTGTCCCCAGGCTTCAACCTTGCCACTGCCAACATGAACATTGACGCACAGTTGGGTGAGGGCATCCGGGTAAACGTGGTAACATACCTCTCTGCCCGCCACCACCAAGAGGCATGGGTAAAAGGCGGTTACATCCAGTTTGACGAACTGCCGTTCTTCAACAGCGAAATGGTTGACAAAGTGATGGACAACTTGACCATCAAAGTAGGCCACTACGAAGTGAACTACGGCGATGCCCACTACCGCCGCAGCGACAACGGTGCAGCGCTTTACAACCCTTTCGTTGAAAACTTGATACTTGATGCTTTCAATACAGAAATCGGTGGTGAAGTAGTTTTCCAGAAAAATGGGCTGATATTGGTAGGTGCCGTAACCAACGGCGAAATCAAGGGTGACGTAGTTGCACTGCCAGACCTGAAGCCGGAAGACAAAGACGACAAGTCGAAAAAAAGTCCTGCATTCGTTGGCAAATTGGGCTACGACAAGCAAATCAATGACGACTTCCGCCTCCGTCTCACAGGTTCTACCTACTTCACCGCCAGCTCACGAGCCAACAACATCTACGGTGGTGACCGTGCAGGTTCTAGGTACTACCTTGTCATGGAAAACACCAAAGCTTCAACCAGTGCCAACTACTACTCAGGTAGGTTAGCACCTAGGTACTCTGACAAAGTGTTCTCCTTCATGATTAACCCATTTATCAAGTACAAAGGCATCGAGTTCTTCGGTACTTACGAGAATGCAAGTGGCAGGCTTTCCAGCGAATCAGAAATGCGCAACGCTACTCAGATTGCAGCCGACCTGATCGTTCGCTTCGGCAAAGAGGAGAACTTCTACGTAGCTGGTCGCTACAACACCGTGACGGCTGAATTGCCAGCTGCTGGCCCCAACTTCGGCATTGACAACCCAGTAACAATCAACCGTTATGAAGTTAGCGCTGGTTGGTTCGTCAACAAAAACATCTTGGCAAAAGTGGCCTACGTCAACCAAGACTACAAAGATTACCCAGACAACAGCATCTTCCACGAGGGCAATTTCAAAGGTGTTGTAGTGGAAGCAGTTTTAGGTTTCTAAAGGCAACTGCCTTGAAGGGAAAATTTTCCAAGAAAAAAGCTCCAGTTGCCGCCCGGTAGCTGGAGCTTTTTCTTGCGGAAATATGTTCTAATTTAGTAGCTCTAAACGCATGAAAAACCAAAGTAACAATTGAAAGACAACCCCGGCCATCGGCCATCTAAAGTTTGAATCATGAAAACGCAGATAAAACCGGCCATTTTTATTTCCGCTTTTTTGCTTAGCCACTTCATGCTTTTTGCACAATCAAAAATTGCAATGGCTTCCAAACTGAACATCGCAAAGACCTTCCACATCAACAAAAAAAGCGTGCTGAAGCTGGAAGGCAAGACCAATGTGAACGGGTTCACCTGTGGTTGCAAGGAAGAATTTACTCCCCAGCAGTTCATCGTGGAGGGCGATGGCGAAAGCAACCTGAGCCATGTATTCAATGCAACTTCCCTCAAGTTGCGCATAAAATCCCTGGACTGCGGTAACAACATCATGAACAAAGACCTCCAAAAAGCCCTCCACGCAGATACCCATCCCTACATCACCATCGAGCTGAAAAAAGTGGAACAGGACAAGTGCAACCGCCTCACCGAACTCAAGGATTGGGTGAAAATGAAAGCCCTCGCCAAAATTTCGCTCAACGGCCAGAGTAGAGAATGTTGGATCAACATCACTGCCAAAAAATCCGGCCCCAACCAGTATCGCTTCATTGGCTCCAAGACCCTCAACATGACCGACTTCTGTGTGACGCCGCCCGTGGCTATGATGGGCATGATAAAAGTTCAGGACGCCATCACCATCCACCTTGATTTGGATGTATCGGTGGACTAAGTTTCGAGTGGGGGTTTCCCGGTTTTATCCCAACTTTGCGCAGCGGGCTTGCAGGCAAAAACAGCTCGTCACCAATGGAGCCTATCATAAAGCAATTCTTTGATTACCAACAACTTGTGAGCCTTTCGCCCTTTGGCACAGGTCATATCAACGACACCTACCGCCTCGAAATCAGGAAATCGGGCCAATTGCAGACTTGGCTGCTCCAGCGCCTCAACCACCAAGTTTTTCGGCAGCCAGCAGCAGTGATGGACAACATACAGCTAGTGTCCGAACACCTCGCCTCACAACCCTACGAACTGAAAATCCTTTCGCCCCGGCCCACCCTTTCTGGCAAGTATCTTTATCACGACGAAGCAGGAAATTATTGGCGGGTTTTTCCTTTTTTTGAAAACACCGTGACCTACGACCGGGTGGAAACCCAAGCACAAGCCCGCGAGGCAGCTAGTGCCTTTGGCGCTTTTGCCCGAGCGCTCAACAGCCTTGATGCCGCTCAGCTGCAAGCCACTATCCCAGGCTTCCATGATGGCGAAAAACGGCTGGTGGACTTCCTCACCGTACTCGAAAACGCCATCCCAGAGCGGCTGGCCGAGGCGCAGGCCGAAGTGGACACCATCTTACGCAATCAATTGATTTTCAAGAAAGTAGCTGAACTAAAGCTGCCCCTGCGAGCCATCCACCACGACACCAAAATCAACAACCTGCTATTCGATGCCAGCACCGGCAAAGCAGCCTGCGTCATTGACCTCGATACCGTGATGCCAGGTATCGTGCTCTCCGATTTTGGCGACCTCGTGCGCACCTCCGTCAGCCTAGCCGACGAGGACGAAGCAGATTTGTCAAAAGTACAGTTCCGGCAAACGATTTATGATGCTTTGGTGGAGGGTTTTCTTGCCGAAATGGGCGGGTTGCTCACCCCTGCCGAGTTGGGTGCATTGCCCTTGGCGGGGCCTTGGCTCACACTCATGCAGGCCATCCGCTTCATCGGTGACTACTTGGCGGGCGACGTTTATTATAAAGTGAAATACCCGAAGCACAACCTCGTGCGGGGAAGGAATCAGTTGGCGCTTTTTGAGCAGATGAAAACTGGTGTTTCTTCTTGAAAATCAAGCGTTTGCGAAGCAAACTACTGCTTCTTTTTCAGCGACTGCTGCATGCCACGCCCCAGTGGCAGTTCCACATTGAAATAGTAGGTAGGCGCTTGGGTTTTGTCGCCCTCCTTCACGCACTTGACGATGTGGTAACGCTGGCCATCCTTGGTTAGCAGCGACTGGTCTTTGGCGATGAAGCCGAGCTTGTCCACCACCAATTCCACGTCACGTAAGCTGGCTACGACGAAGGCTTGCTCAAAAGATTCACCAGTACCACTGCGAAGTGGCACATCAAGCAGCTGGTAGTATTTGCGGTAAGTTTCCACAGTCTGCACACTGTCTTCCATGAGCCAAGCGGTGTAGCCACGCTCCAACCAAGCAGGGAGCGAACCGGGATTTTTCTTCAAAAAATTGTCGCAAAGCGAAAGTGCCTCGGCATAGCGGTCACGCCGACCGAGCGTGCTCATGGCGTCAAGGATGCGTTCTTCTTGCAGGGGATTGTAGCCGGGGCGCAGGGCATTGCCGTAGTAGATGGTGGCGAGGTCACGGTTGGTCAACGTGGCATCGCCCGCCAGCAGCCTAGCCCCGATGCGGTTGTACATGGCCGTGTCAGCCTTGAGGCGCTCTTCCAGCACCTGAATGGTCTCGCCGTAAACGGTCTGGGCGGTTGCATTTAAAAAGGAAAAGATGGAGAGTAAGGTGGTGAAAACAATGCTGCCTTTTTTCATTAGATGTTGGTCAATTTTTTCGCAAAGGTACGAGGTGGGAGGAACGTTCTGGCGATTGGGAAAAGTATTGTCCAAACAAAAAAGGTGGATCAATTCATAAAGCTAGCTATTGCGTCATAAGGCAATTTGATTGTCGCTACCTTTGAATAAGATTTGATTATGAACCTGCAACAACTCGAATACATCCTAGCCGTCGAAGAGCACGGCAGCTTCAGCAGGGCCGCCGAGGCTCGCTTCGTCTCGCAGCCTGCCCTCAGCATGATGGTGCAAAAACTCGAGGAAGAGCTTGACCTGAAAATCTTCGACCGCAGCAAACAGCCCATCGTTGCCACGGACGGCGGCAAGACCGTGCTGGCACAGGCAAGGGTCATCCTCCACGAAGTGTCTAAGCTGCACGAGGTCACTCGGCAGCAGCGGGAGACGCTCTCCGGCGACCTCAGCATCGGCATCATACCCACATTGGCGCCGTACCTGCTGCCGCTTTTTTTGAAACCATTTTTGGAAAAATACCCGGCAGTACACCTCAAAATCCACGAACACACCACCACTGCGCTGGTGGAGCGGCTGCGCAAGGGCCAGCTCGATGCCGGGCTGTTGGCGACGCCGATACCAAATGCCAATTTGAAGGAAACGCCGCTGTTTTACGAGCCGTTCTACGTCTATGCCCACGATGAATACGAGAAAAACTACCTCCTGCCAGAAGACCTGAACCCCGACGAACTTTGGCTGCTCGAAGAGGGCCACTGCCTGCGCTCGCAAATCCTCAACCTTTGCGAGCTACGTAAAAAATCGAACGCCCAACTGGAGTTCGAGGCGGGCAGCATTGATACTTTGATAAAAATGGTGGACCACCAAAGCGGCGTGACCATTGTGCCGGAACTGGCCACGCACACCCTCAGTCCAGCACAGCGCAAGCGCCTTCGCCCATTTGCCGACCCCGTGCCCGTTCGGGAAGTGAGCCTCGTGACACATCGGGACGCCGTGAAGCGCAGCCTCATCGAGGCACTAAGGCAGGAGGTGCTGGCCAATTTGCCGAAGGCGCTGCTGGAGAATAGGAAATTGGAAATCAGGAAAATGGAAATCGAGGTGCTGCCCAGCCGGAAGTAATTTTTCAATTTCCTAATTTCTCAATTTCGCCTCAGCGAACCATCAGCTTCCCGCTCCCCACCCGCTCGCCGTTCCTATCAATTTGGAAAAAATACAGGCCGGGGTTCAGCTCGCCCCGCTGGAATTCGAAGCCCTTACCGTTGACCATTTGCTGGCGCAAAACCTTGCCCGAAACGTCCGTCAGCACCAATCGCAGTGGCCCCGGCTCGATGCCTTCGACTTGCAGCAAAGCACTGTCCGTCAACGGGTTCGGCACAATGCGCACCTGCTTTTTGAGGTTGAAAACGGGCGGCTTAGTTCCCACCAGTGTCCACGGGTTCAACTGCCCGATTTTGTGGCGGTAGGTGTTCGTCTGGATGGGCGCATTGAAGTCAAAATAAATCAAAGCCGTGTTGGCGATGACATTGCCATGCCCCAGCCCCGGCACTTGCGAAGCCCGGAATCGCACAAAGCCGTGCGAGGCTGGTTCGTTCACGTTGGAATCGGGCAACATGATGTCGGTGAAAGTGAAGGTCGGCCAGCCCTCCGGCGTCACGCCGTAGGTGTACGGGTGGCTGCTGGCGCCGGGTCGCACGGTGGCGAGGTCGAGTTCCGGCGGCAAAACGTCCACTATCGTCACCTTGAAGGCGGTGTCCGTGCCCGTGTTCTGGAAGCGGATGAGGTACTCAATGTCCTGTCCCGGCTCTATCAAGTGCTCTTCGCCGAGACCAGCCGGGAAGCCCTGCTTGTCGTTGGGGTCGTAGCTGCCGATGTTGGCTTGGCAGTCCACATCGGTGAAGGGGTCGGGGTCGTCGTCGAAAGCCCACTGGGTGAACAGGCCGAGGCTCATCCAGCCGCCGCAGCCCTCGATAGTAGCCCCGGTGCTGGCGAAGCCGCTGGGATGCGCCGTGGCTTGCTGTGCTTCGAGGTGCAGGGTGGTACCACTGGCTGGCACAGTGACGGTTGTGGATTGCCCTGGCCCCAGCTGGAACTCGTCGGTCATCAGTACGATTTGGTCTTCGATGATGATGAAACCGAGCGGGGCGGGCATCGTTCCTGTACCCACGTTGGTGAGGGTGAACGTGACGCTGTCGCCGCTGCAGGATACGTCCACCTCGATGCTGCTGCCGTCCCAGAGCGGGTCGGGGGCGAGGCAAAGCGAATCGGGCGAGATGTGTGCCGAGGTGCAGTGCGTTTGCCCCAAAATCGTGGAATCGCAACTGAGGTTGGCGGTAATGTGGAAGCTGCCGCATTCATTGACGGCGACATCTCCCAAGTCGAAAGTTAGCACGTTTCCGTTTTGCGAAGCGAGCGGGATGCTGGATGAAACGTAGGTGAAATAGGGGTCGAGCGTGACCTCAACGGAGGCATCTTCGGCAGTCGCTGTGCCATCGTTGCAGTAGTGGACATGGTAGTTGTTGTCGAAACAGCGGCGCAGGAACGGGGCGCTGATGTCCACGGTCAGGTAGGGGCAGTCTTCGATGGCTTGCACAGGGAAATCCAGAGAGAGTGTATCGTAAAACGCTGTGATTGAGGCGGTTGCGGGGCTGTTGCATACCTCCCAGTACGGACCAGGCGGTGCGACGGTGACGGTGTAGCTGCCCGTATCCACGGGTAGTATGAAGTGGCCAAGCGAGTCAGTCAATGTGGCAAAAGACTGGACGCCCTCGGCTTGGACGAGCCAGTTGGCGAGGCCGGGTTCAGAGGTATCGAGGAGGCAGTCGAGTTCGGGGTCTTGATGGACGGTGCCGGTGACCAAAGTGCTGAATGTATTGCCAGCGCTATCCATCTTGATAAGCAACATTCTTGAGCCTTCTGGATTACTTACTGCATCACCAATCAGCATAATTCCTCCATCTTCGCTTTGAAAGGATGCAATAGCTTGTTGCCCAAACAATAAATTATTAAATCCGCGTTCCCAAATCACAGCTCCGTTTTCATCAATTTTTATCGCTAGTGCTTCAGAATCTTGATTATTCCCATTGATTACATAACCACCATTAACTGTTGAAATACCAAAAACGCTTTCCCGATAACTAGGTACTCCTATAACTGTTTCCATTTCCAAATCCCCAGCCGCATCCGTTTTGAATAAATAAATATTAGAGTGGGCGTTGAGTTCTTCTCTAATTTGCCTAGCGCAGATAACTCCACCTGATGCAGTAAGCGCAATTGAACCATTTTCATTCGGAAGATAAATGCTTTGGTCGTACACATTATTCCATAAAAGATTGCCGTTGGCATCTGTCCTAATTAGAAAAGGCACCATTGGATTAGGCCAGTCTTGGCTATATAAGCCGGAAATAATAAAACCACCGTCAGGTAGTAGTAAAATATCATCAACCGAAGGGCTGTAAAATAGGGCAGGTGGAGCATATAAACTGCTCCAAACCATATTGCCTTGGTTATTGAATTTTTTTAAAGAAGTGATAACTTGATTAGAATCACCTATGGCAATACTATTTGTTACTACAAAATCGCCATCGTTTGTGGCGACAATATTAATGTCGCTTTGTGAAATTGAATCATCATTAAAGGGCTCATATTTTTGCCATTCTTCCTCGCCTTCATCATTAATTTTGATAAGCAGGAGAGTGCCCCATAAGTCGCTTGTGACTTGCAAACCTCCAATTATATATCCACCGTCTGTGGTATTGCAAAAACTTCGTGCAACGCCAAAATTCACATCACTTTGGTGTGATTTAGTAAACAACAACTCACCATCCTTATTGAATTTAAGCAACATGATGCTAGTTGTATCAATTTGAGTAACCGTTTCATTGAAATCATAATGTTGTGCCAGTACGATTGTCCCGCTATCTGGAGTCGGCAAGGCATCTACAACATAATTATATTTTGAATTGAAGGCTGGGTATTCAAAATATTTTATCCACCCCTGCCCCTGCGCACCCACTGCGCACCCAATCGCTAGCACCACCAACCAAATTTTCATCATTTTCATAGCCTGTATTTTTAAAAATCTGAAGTAAAAGTCGTTCGATTTCATGTTCCCTGAATTTTAGGTTTCGTGTCCGATTTTCGGCATGGTACAAAAGTGGTGCAGTGGGCGGTGGTTTGCAAGGACATTTTTGTAAGTTTTTCAAAATTATTATTGAAAAACATGCTACAATAAATTGAAAATCAATAACATAGTAATATTTTTACCCAAAATTTACTTCATCTAACCACTACAAAAATGAGCCGAAGTAGCGCCCCCAATCGTAAATCGTCATTCGTAAATCGTAAATGCAAAACTCCCGCCTGCTCGAACTACTGCTCACCTTCTCCCCTGCCGAACTGACGGCCTTCGGGAAGTTCCTCCGCTCGCCCTACCACAACCTGCGGGAAGATGTGGTGCTACTTTTCGATTATTTTTTTGAAAAAAAGGAGAGCAAAAAAGCCGATGCTTTTGCGAAGCAAACCGTGTTCAAAGCCATTTTCCCGAAGGATGAATTTGAGGAAAAACGGCTGGCCTACACCGTGTCTTTCTTGCACCAGTTGGCGCAAAACTTCTTGGTAATCAACGAATTGGAAGCGGAAAACGAGGCGGCCTTCCAGCTTCGGCTGGCTAAGTCGCTACGGCGGCGAGGGCTGGAGCGGCACTACGAAACCGCCCTGAAAAAAGCCGAAGACGCCCTCGAAGCCCAGCCGCACCGCCACCTCGACTACCACTACCTCAGCCACCTGCTGCACTTGGAGCGCTACGAGTCCGGGGCAAGGGAGCGCAGGACTGCCAGTCGCCACTTTCAGGAGCTGGCCGATGCTGGCGACCTGTTTTTCATCGCCAACAAACTGCGCCAAAGCTGCACGGCGCTGATGCACAAGGCCGTGTCCGAAGCCGACCTGCGACTGGAACTGCTGGACGAGGTGCTGACGCAGGTGGAGCGCCAAAACCTTACGCATGTGCCCGCCGTCGGTGTCTGGTACTTCGGTTACCGGGCGCTGTCGGAGGTGGAGCCGAGGGCATGGTTCGGGCAGTTGCGGGAAGCCATGCGGGGGTACGTTGGGCGGTTCCCGAAGGCCGAGATGCGGGAGTTGACGACCCTCGCCGTCAACTGCTGCATCCGGCAAATCAACACCCGGCGGGAGGCTGGGGAGCAGGCGTTCTGGCTGGGGCAGGTGTTTGAAATCTACAAGGAAGGGCTTGACAATCAGGTGTTTATCGAAAACGGCACACTCTCCCGTTTCACCTACAACAACATCGCCAACGCCGGGTTGGGCCTCAAGGCGTTCGATTGGGTGGAGGCGTTTCTGGGCGAGTACAAAGATTTGCTGGAACCCCGGCACCGGGAGAGCGCCTACCTGTTCAACCTCGCCTCGCTGCACTTCCGCAAGCCCGACTACGACCGGGCGCTGGAGCTGCTCACCCAAGCCGAGTTTGACGACGTGCTGCACAACCTCGATGCCCGCCGGATGCTCCTGCGCATCTACTTCGACCGGGGCGAGGTGACGGCGCTCGACTCCCTGCTGGATAGCTTTGCCATCTTCCTGCGCCGCCGTCGAGACGTGGGCTACCTGCGCCAGCACTACCTGAACCTTATTCGTTTCACCAATAAACTGCTGCAAACGCCCGCCTCGGAGCGGGCAGCACGGGAGAAATTGCGGAGCGAGATAAGCGACTGCAAAGCGCTGGCGGAAAGGGAGTGGCTGTTGGGGCGTGTGTGAGGTAGCTTGAAAACCACTGACTTGGCGGTATCCTTAAAAAAACATAGCTTTGTAAAAAATCAAGCAATGGGCGTCGTCATCGAACCTGATATCATTCAGTCATCCGGCCTTTCCGAACAGGAATTTATCCTGGAAATTGCCGTGTATCTATACGACCGCAAAATCCTTTCCCTTGGAAAAGCTGCCTCCTTTGCCAAATTGCACCGAATTGCCTTCCAAAAAGAACTTTCCAAAAGAAAAGTACCCATCCATTTCACGATAGAAGAAGTTGAAAAAGACCTAAAAACCCTTGAGGTATTAGGCGCATGATAGTGGTGAGCGACACATCCGTTATAAGCAATCTTTTCCTTGTCGGGCATCTCGACATTTTGGAAAAATTGTTCATTTCCGTGGTCATTCCCCAAAAAGTACAAATGGAGCTACTGGCGCTTCAAGGCTTTGGCATTGACGTAACCCCGATACTAACCGCTGCTTTTATAGTAGTGAAAAAGCCAAGCAATCAGGCATTTGTTGAAAAATTAATGGCCGAGCTTGATGAAGGCGAGGCACAGGCCATTGCGCTTGCGGTGGAAGTTAATGCTGACTTGATTTTGATGGACGAAATGAAAGGCCGGGCGCTTGCCGAGCAGCAAGGTTTGAAAATCACCGGACTTTTGGGCGTTTTACTAAGGGCGAAAAATCAAGGCTTCTTGCCCCAGGTCAAGCCAGTCTTGGAACTGTTGAAATCAGAAATTGGGTTCTATATTAGTGATGG
>CAYTZS010000071.1:0-22820 GCA_964442355.1 uncultured Saprospiraceae bacterium
CCTTTGGTTTCCCCAGGTACAATAATTAACGAGTGAATACCCCCCTAAGTATCCTTAAGGAGTAAATCTCATCAATATCATCTTTTTTACAAAATATAACAAAACCCATAAATCCAAAATCAAAAAATGGTTATCCATCTAAAAAATACAGTCGCCGAATCTACTGCCCACGAAATCGGCCAACAATTTCAAGCCATCGTTTTCAAAGAGGCAGATTATTTCGTGCTCATTACGCCTTCGTCGCTGAAAGCACTGCCGAAAGCCGTCCAGCCCCACGTCCAAGCCACTTGGCCAATGGACTCTGACATCCAATTGGCCAACAAAAACTACCGGGACGAGCTTCGTCGAATCCGTTGGGGCAACACCGAAATCGGCGGCGAAACAAACCACACGGTCGTCATCGCTGGGCCGTGCAGCATCGAGTCTTGGGAGCAAATCGAGGCAAGCGCCAAGCTCCTCAAATCGCTGAATATCAGCACCTTGCGAGCTGGTTGCTACAAGCCCCGCACCTCACCGTACACCTTTCAGGGACTTGGCTTGGAGGGATTGAAAATGCTCGCAGAAGTGCGCCGACAATATGGTATGAACATCATCACGGAGGTGAAGGACAGTTCACACATCGAGGAGGTCATTGAGTACACCGACATTGTGCAAATTGGTGCCAAGGCGATGTACGACCAGAGCATCCTGCGGCGATGCGGGGAAATTCGCAAGCCAATTTTGCTCAAAAGAGGCTTCGGAACGACGCTGCAAGAGTTTGTACAGGCAGCGGAATTCATTCTATCCGGTGGCAATTCGGAAGTGATTTTGTGCGAGCGGGGCATCCGGACGTTTGAGACAAAAACCCGATTTACGTTTGACCTTTGTGGGGCGGCGTGGTTGAAACAGCATACCAATTGCCCCATCATCCTCGACCCCAGCCATGCGATGGGCTATGCCTACGGGGTACCGGATTTGGCACGGGCGAGTGTAGCTTTTGGCTGCGATGGGTTGCTCATCGAGGTACACCCCAACCCAAAAGTGGCGAAAAGCGACGCCTCACAACAGCTTGATTTTCAAGAGTTTATCAACTTAATGACGGATATGCGGCGAATTGCGGGTGCAGTTGACCGAGAGATAATTTAACTTAAACGTCGGCGGGACTTGAACCCCACCGACGTTTTTCCTTCTATTTAAACAGCAGACCCACCGTAAACGAAAAGGTCTCACTCGGCGTGATTCGGCTGTTGTATGACACATCGTTGCTCAAAATCTCCAACCTTGAACTGCTCACGGGCAAGCGGTGGTCCTTCCTCGAAAATTGCTTTGTCTCTTTGAACCAAACATCCTGCTTGTGGGCAAATGTGTAGTGGTACGTGCCCCGAAAGTAAAGCTCACGGTTGCGGTTCAGCTCGATGGCCAATTCACCAGAAAGGTTCAAATTGTGATGACGGCTTCCGTAGCTTAGGCGTACCTCGTCACCTTTAAACCGCTCACGTTCCACTTTGAACTTGCCATAGTCGTTCTGGGCATTGCCCAATTTGCGATAGTAGCGCAGGTAACTATATTGGGCAACGGCACGAAAATAAACGGGACGCTGCTTGGACAGGTTCGACTGAAAACCCAGCCCTATCGCCCGGTCTTTGTAAATGCTGTTCCAGAAATCGAAGCCCCAACCGAAGCGCATGAATACGTTTTTGTGGAAGAAAACATCGAACTCCCAGCGGCCAATGATTTCAAAATCCCGTTGCTCAAGGTCATCGGTGAGCGTGAGAATTTCATCGCCATCACCATCGAAGTAATTGATAGTCAAGGGAATACTACCCGTTGAAATCAGGTGCGTGCCCAAGCCAAGCGACATCTTGGTCTTCCTGAACCGCTTCCGAACATTCTCTACCTTGCGCAGGCTTTCGGGCACGTAGTCCACATCTTCCAGTTGTTCTTGGGTGATTTCTTGGTTCCTTGCCAATTCTTCTTTTTTGCGCTGCAACTCAGCTGCTTCTATCGAATCCCGCTTCGCTTGTATGGCTGCTAAGTTCTCCGCACTGAACGCCTCCTGTGCCTTCAGCATGTTCTTGTACTGGTTCATGCTCTCAGAAAGCCCTTCGCTCATGGGCGTGATGTTGTAGTTCTTCCAAAAATCGTCATCGTACTTGCCCGTCAATTGCACGAACTCGTTGCCACGCTCCAATCGCTCCTGATAGGGTATTTGGTTGCCTTTTTCTGAAATGATTTCCGTGATTTTAATCTCGTTGGCATAGCGTCCCCCATTGGTGCGCACCCCTTCCCGAAGTGCATCGCTCAAGCACCATTTCCCTTCGTACTTACGGTAGTTCACCACATATTTGTTGGCGTTCCAACTACCTACGTAAAGCGGATAATCGCTGCCTTTTCGCAGTCCTTCTTTGGTGATTTCGAACTCAGCCCGAATGAAAGCGTAGGAATCTTTTTCAATGAAAATCCGGCCTTTCATGCGAGCAGAAATGCTTTGGCTTTCACCCTTGTTTTTGCCCGTGAGCTTGTCCGCCAGGCTGCGCTTTTTCATTTTGGTCTTGCCGCCTGTAGTCGGCTCAGATTCTTTGTCAAAACCGATGATGTACACGGTTCGGCCGTTGTACGTGGTAATGTTTTCAATCCAATATTTGTAAAAAGGGAAATACGCCTCGTCAATGAAGTCCTCTCGATTTTTCACAAAATCGAAGCGGTGGGCGGCCATGTGACCAGAAGCAAGTCCAGAGTTGAAAGTCGTGTCGAGGGGGTCTTGCAGGTTGATTTTACGTCCCTGCACCCGTCCGACTTGCCCCTCTTTGTCGTTTTTGTAGCTGGTTTTATACACTTTTAGCACACCTTCGGCCAGGTAGCGATAGCGCAAGCTGTCGTCCGTGAGTGACTCTCGGTAAAAAGCCAGCAGGTTGGTTGGGTCGTCGGGGTAGTTTTTCGGGATGTTCTTTACTGCCCGTCGGATGATGTCCTCAATGGCTTTTTTGTCCATCACCACCACTTCTGCGAGTTGGTTGACGGCTGGCTCGAGGTAAATAACAGAGCCGTTTTTGAAGCTGTTTGCGGGTTTGCTGTACGTTTCGTAGCCCATGTAGGACACCGTCAGGCTAGAGTTTTCAAATGCTTTGGGCAACTTAAACTGGAAGCTGCCATCGAAGCCCGTAGTAGTTCCGATGCCTTTTTCAGGAATCCCGATATGGGCAAACGGTACGGCCTGCTTGCTTTTTTTGTCCAAAACCTTACCTGTCAGCGTCAGGTATTCCGCTTGGGCGAAAATGGTGCAGGCGACAAAAAGTTGAAAGAAAATAAGGGCCGGGAATGTTCTTTTCAGCATAAACGGGAGTTTGGTAGAAGGTTGTTTTCGGATGACGAAAGCCAAGGGCGAGTTGTTACAAATGAGCGTTCGGCATTTTAATCAAAACAGCTTGGTGGAGGCGCAGCGTTCAATCATGCCAGCTGCGCCTCTACGCTGCATTAAAAATCGGTATCCGGGTTCTTCAAATTCAGCTTTTTAATCCAAATATTTCGGTAAAGCACATCGTAACCCTCCGACTGCAATTTCAGGCCGCCCGGCTTGTCGGTGATGCCCTTGCCACCGTCGTTTCCACCGTCAATGCCAGAATTGACACCACCCCAAACCTGTTGAATTTCCTCGTCTTCATGGATTTTTACGCCATTGAAATAGACAGTGCAACGGGCTTTCTCCACCAAAACGCCATCCTTGAATCGGGCTGCCCTAAACTGAATGTCGTAGGCGTTCCATCGGTTGTAGCCGTTGTAAACATGGTAAGGCGCCGCCTTTTCGTTGATGATAGCCGCCATGCCGTGGGTGGTCGAGTCGCCGTCGAGGATTTGGATTTCATAGCGATTCTGGAGGTACACCCCGCTGTTGCCGCCGGGTTTGCGCACTAGGAATTCGATGTGCAGCCGAAAATCACGGAACTCCTCTTTGGTCACGAGGTCGGCGCTGCCATAAAGGCCCTTGGCAGCGTTCGGGTCTGGGTCTTTGCTGTTGAGCACGATGCCCTCGCCGAGCGGGTCTTTCACCAATGGCCACTTGACGGGCATGGTGGCGGAAAGCCGAGGGCCTTCCCAGTATTTCCATTTTTTGTGGAGGGTTTTGGCCTTGCCGTCGAAGTACATCTTTGCACCCCGAATTTTCTTGGCGCCGATGCCAACTTGGGCATCAAGCGGTAGGCCGAAAAGCAAAAAAGCAACCGTGAAGAAAGCGGAAAGAAAGGTGAGTTTTTTCATAATTGACAGGTAAAAAGTACAATGTAAAAAGGCAAAAGTTCAGCAGCGAATTTAATCAGCCAACCAGACTTTTGCCTTTAAACTTTGTGTTTTTTACTTGCCGATGGTCAATAAGTGGCCGTTTTCACATCGCCATCGCCAAGGGCTTTTGCCACAACGACGTACACGTTATTGTTCGGCGTGGCAGGTACTGTTGGAGCAGGCTTGCCAGTGAGTTGTGCCATCATCTCAGTGATGACGGGCGCAGCAGCACACACCATCACTTTCTTCCCAGAAGAAGTTTGTGCAATCATCTTCAGTGTCTCAGCAGCAGCCTCTGACTTGAAAATATTGAACTCGCAGGCATTTGCTTTGGCGACGCCGAGCGCCGTCTGCATGGCGGCGTTGCCCTCAACATAAACAACAGCCAAACCTGACTGGGCAAGTGTGCCAGACAAACGGCCCGCTAGCATCTGACCTTCACCGGAAAGTGAAGTTTTGCCCTCCATACTCTGGCCTGGCGTTGCGAAGTAAAATACCACACTGGTCTTGTCATCTTCTTTCGGGAAAACGATTTCTGTGCTGTCGTTCAACACGATTTTTTCCTTGGAAATCATCTGGATGTTGCCAGCAGGTGCAGCAGGTGCTGTGGATGCATCCGCTTGTGTCGCAGGTGGAATGCCATGATTTATCGGTTCGTCTTTGCATGACAAAAAGCTGACGACAAAAAATACAAGTGCAATTAATGCTACGTTCCTGAACATAATTTGTGATAATTTTTAATTGTTGAAAACTCGCCCTCAAGGATTTAACGCTCCGTTGATGCAGCGACCTCGGCCTCTAGATTGGCCTCCACTTGATTACGTAAAATGTCCTGCATGGTTTCCCGCTTGCGGATGAGGTAGTCCTTGCCCTCATGCACCATCACCTCGGCTGGGCGAAATCGGGAGTTGTAGTTGCTGGCCATCGAGAAGCCATAAGCCCCGGCGTTGAACATACAAAGTACATCGCCCTCTTCCACGCTGGCTATCTTTCGGTTTGAGCCAAAGGTGTCTGTTTCGCAAATATTGCCAACAACGGTATAAAACCTGGGCTTGCCCTGTGGATAGCTGATGTTTTCGATGCGGTGGTAGCTGCCGTACATCATGGGCCGAATAAGGTGGTTCAGGCCAGAATCCACGCCAATGAAAACGGTGCTGGGTGTTGGTTTCACCACGGTTGCCCGAACAAAGAAGTACCCTGCTTGGCTGACGAGGAACTTGCCCGGTTCGAAGACCAGTGTGAGTTCACGACTGTAATCTTTGCAGAACTCGTTGAATCGCTCAGAGATGCGCTCGCCCACTTCTTCGATGTCGGTTTCGATGTCCTCGTCCTTGTAGGGCACCTTGAAGCCAGAGCCGAAGTCCATGTACTCGAGGTACTTGAAATTGCTGGCGGCGTTCATCAAAATGTCAGCGGCAAGCAAGAAGGCATTGGCGTCGAGGATGTCGCTGCCAGTGTGCATGTGCAGGCCGTCAATCTTGATGCCCGTCGTCTCAATGACCTTGAAAACATGCGGCAACTGGTGGATGCTGATGCCAAACTTTGAATCAATATGCCCAGTGGAAATCTTAGTGTTGCCCCCAGCCATGATGTGCGGGTTGATGCGGATGCCAACAGGCACATCTGGATGCTCCATGCCGAACTGCTCCAGAATGCTGATACTGTCAATATTGATGCGGACACCAAGTTTGAGCGCTGTCTTTATTTCCTCCAAAGCCACGCTGTTGGGCGTGAAGGTGATGTCCTGTGGTGCATAGCCCGCCATGATGCCCAACTCCACCTCTTGGATTGAAACAGCGTCGAGACCAGCTCCGAGGTTCTTGAGCAACCGCATGATGTTGATGTTGGTATTGGCCTTGCAGGCATAGTTGATTTGGAGCTTTGGCACGGAAAAGGCGCTTGCCAACCGTTTGTACTGCCGCTCGATGATGGCGGTGTCATAAACATACAGCGGTGTGCCGTATTTTTCAACGAGGGCCAACGGGTCAACGCCGTTGGAAAGGTGGTAGCGGTTGTCTGATAATTGCATTGTTTTATTGCTGAATTGTTGAATTGTTATGTTGATGTGATGTTTGCAGCGAACCATTGACGGGCTTCGTCGAGGGAAATTTTGCCGGAGGCCATCTCGATGGTGAATTTGAAAAGAATTTGTTTGAAATACCCACCTTGTTCAGGTATTGAAATACCATTGGCTCTTTTTATTTGGGTCAATTCTTGCCCCATTCTCACACCGTTCAAACGAAGGAATAGCCTAGCCGCTCCCAATCCAGTTCGCTTGTTTCCATCTTGAAAAATATGGCCCGTTACGATGCTGAACATGTAAAATGCTGCTTTATCGGAGATGGTTGGGTACATTTTCTCTCCAAATACCTCAGCATTTACTGCTTCGAGCATGAAGTCAAGCGAGCTTTCATTCAAAAAATTTCCGGGAGGCACAAAGCTGCCCCCATGTTTTTGAACAGTTAGTTCATTGAACTGCACTATGTTTTCTTTTGTCAGTAGCCTCATGTCAGGCAAGTGCATTATAGACATCGCCGATTTCGTCAAAGTCCTCCAATATCATTGCCTCAATTTCTTTTCTTCGAGCAGCTTGGTCTGTTGAAACAATTATGTTGTTTTCAATTAAAATTTCTTGAACCACAGCTTTCAGCAAAGCGGGTTCTTGACGCAGAACCTCAAGCACTACGGATTTAAGCAAATCCCTTTCGGTTAATGTTGCAGCAGTCATAATCGTCTGATATTTAATGGCTTAACTGATTCAAAGATAACGACTTTTCAGTTCAAGCGGTGATTTCAATCCGGTTCCCCTCGGGGTCCAGCACCACGCTTTCGTAGTAACCGTCACCAGTCCAGCGAGGTTCCCCGACGATTTGGTAACCATCGGTGCGGAGGCACTCGGTCAGGTCATTTACGCCGGCTTCGCTGCCAACTGACACTGCAAAGTGGGTAATGCCTATTGCCTCCCCAACATTTTGATTATCAAGCACTTCGGGCTTCTGCATCAGTTCCAACTGACAGCCCGTGTCGAAGGAAAGGAAATAAGATTGGAAATTTTTGGCAGGGTTGAAGTAGCGCTCACCAGCCTTGGCTCCAAAGTATTTTTCATAAAACATCCGAATTTCTTCGAGGTTTTTGACCCAAATGGCAAGATGCGCTATCTTCATTTTCATAAAATTGAGCGCAAAATTAACAAAACAAGCAAAATGAAGCGGTAACCGAACTCGCTACGCCATTTTTAAAAATCGTTTCCACCAAAAAGGAACATCCATGCATCTTTGAATTTGGAATTGACAGTCAACATAGTTTGGGTGCCAATGCCGAAAACGCCTACTCAACTTGACCGAACAAGACCTCATAGCCGCCTGCAAACGACAGGATAGACGAGCACAAAAGTTGCTCTACGAGCGCCATGCGCCCGTAATGCTGGCGGTGTGCAGGCGCTACGTCCACGATCAGGCAGAGGCAGAAGAGGTGATGGTCGAAGGGTTTTTCAAGGTGCTCACAAAGTTGGACATGTTCAACTTCGATGGCAGCTTTGAGGGCTGGGTGCGCCGCATCATGATCAACGAATGCCTGATGCACTTGCGCAAATCCAACCCGTTCAAACATGTCGAGGAAATCAATCCAAACATTGACCTTGGCGAAGAACCCACGGTGGTGGACAGGCTGGAATCTGAGGAAATCTTGGGATTGCTTGATGAACTGCCGCCCGGCTACCGCACCGTTTTCAACCTCTACGTGGTGGAAGGTTACAAGCACCGTGAAATCGCCGAAGAGCTGGGCATCAGTATCAACACTTCCAAGTCCCAGCTGATTTTGGCAAAAGGTAGGATGGAGGAGTTGGTGAGGAAGCGGTTGGGCAAAGTTGGAAATTAGGAAATAGCGAAATTTGAAATAGTCCAAAAATTAAGCATAAATGAACTCGGGTAAAGACATATTCACTGCATTTAAGGAAGGTAGCGAGCGACTAACTGTTCAGCCCTCCGCACAAGCTTGGCAGCACCTTGAACGCCGTCTCGACAGCCAACCCAAACGCTTGGGCAGGGTTGTGATGATGCGTTGGCTGAGTGCGGCGGCAGCCATCTTGGTGCTGGTGGCTGGTGTTTGGTTCGTTAATGACCTTTCAAATTCAACGAACAGCATCGTTGAAAACGAGCCAACACCGAAGTTCCTCGAAGACCTCGTGAACACCGATGGCTGCAACCCGTACTGCCTACTCATCAAAGAGCGGAAAGCGCTCCCGTCGTACTATGCAAACCCAGTGAGGAATTAATTGTGAGCTTTGAACTGTGGATTGTGAACATTGAACTTAGGTTCTCCAACCGTTTACAGTTCACCATTCACATAAAACCCGTCCATTGGCGTCTCCGCTAATTCTACAAAGAAATCGCTGACTTTGGCCACCACGGCATCCAAATAGCGGCGACCCTTCTCGGCCGTTGACTCGTAGGGATTTCCCACACCTGTATCGTTGGAGACTTGTGTCCAATCCCGCTGGGCACTCACCCAACCTTCCCGCATTGCACGGAATTTCCACTTATTGTCAAACCCATCGCCCGCTTCATTGAGCGGAAGCACAAGATTTGGATGGATGTCGAGCATGATGCTTGTCTCCATCTCGTCGGCATGGTCACCGTCCAAGTGCGTGAAGTAGCCAGTTTTATTTTCCACTTTGAACCAGTTGAGGGCACAGGTGAAAAGCGCTGGGTGGTGAAAAGAAAGTTCCCGCACCATCGTCTTGAAATCGTTGCCGCCGTGGCCGTTGAAGATGACCAATTTGGAAACGCCAGCCCGCACCAGCACATCACAAATATCTTTCAAAATGGCCAACTGCGTCGAGGGCAGGATGTTCATGCACAGCGGGATGTCGAGTTGCCCGGTCTGCACACCAAACGGGATGTTCGGCAACACGACGACCTTCGCCCCACGCTCCCAAGCCAGCCTTGCGGCGGCTTCAGTGATAGCCTCGTTTTGGTAGTTGTCAGTGGCGTATGGCAGGTGATAATTGTGTGCCTCGGTAGCACCCCAAGGCAGTACAGCTACATCAAATTTGGTAGCTTGAACGGTCTTCCAATTGGTTTCGGCGAGGATGTACGGACGTGGTGAGTGTGGAACTTGCATCGGCTAATTTTTGGGACAAGGTATTGGAAATTGGGGAAATGGAAAATTGGAAATTTAGACAGAATCTCTTGAATTCCTGAAATTCAAGCACCTGCGCCAATGCGCAATATCGTCTCTTTTTTTATGGCCCGGATGATTTTTTCTGGGTCAATTCCCACCACTTCTCCTGCGACGAGCAGCTTGTTGGCACGGCCTTCGATTTTGCCAAAAAGCCAATTTACCATGTCCTCGATGGAATCGCTTTCGCCAAAAGTCAGGTACATGCGCACGCTCTCCTGGAAGCCGATGCGCCGCCCGCTGTAATCTTCGTCAATGACGATACTGCCGCCCGTGTTGGGTATTTTGAAGCTGTCACCAAACTGCAACCAGCGATAAAACGTGCCAAACAGGTGGTATTTGAGGTCTTTGTCGGCAGTGAGTATTTCAATTTTCAGGCGCTTTCCAGCGAAGACAGCATCGGGCCGAAGGTAGTCCTCCACGTTGCTGTCGTAGGTTTGGGCAGCAGGCTTTTCGCCCGAAAGGTACGCCTCTACCCTGCCCGCCAGCGATTCAATGACCTGAAATTTTTCCGTTGCCATTTCCTTAACAGCCTCATTGTCAAGGTGTTCAAAATTATCGGGATGATATTTGGCACGAAGCTCCCTGTGCGCCTTGCGGAAAGTTTCGAGGTCGAGCTGCTCCAGCGGCAAGCCGAAGAGCTTCCGGATTTCTTCTTTTTCCTGAACGGTGAAAGTTGTGGTGGTCATCAAATGCTATTTTAAAAGAAAAAAGACACCTGCAAAGGTCGAAAGTTCAACCCCGTTTGGACAGCCAAAGCATAAATGCCCCAAACACCAGCATCGCCAGCCCTGCGAATAGGTTCAGTGATTTGCCGGAGGCGGTTTCATATTGCAGCACAAAAGCTAATGCCACCAGCATCGCCCCAATGAGGGCGAAGAAAATGCCAATGATGAAGCGGAGGTCGTTGAGTTTTTCCATGTGTTAGTAAACCGGAACCCCAGTTCCGGTGACGGATAAGTTAATCAACCGAAACTGGGGTTTCGTTGTACATTGGGGCTACCAAAAAATCAAGTTCAAAATCACAGCTGCTACCGTCACCACAAGCGCCAACAGCGCCGGGCGTTTCCACCAAACTTCAGCCGCTTGCTTTTGTGGCTCGCCATCATTCCAAAGGCCGTGTACCAAGCCCCGCAGGTTTTCGACTGGCGTTGGCTTGGTAGCCAAACTGACCAACCAAGTCACCACCAAATTGGCGGTGAATGCCACCCAAGCGATATGATAAGCTTGCGCAATGCCCGACTCCAGCGGGAACACCTCGGAAATCCAGCCGCCTTTGCCCTCGGCTACCGTGAGGCCATGCACGGCTGCTGCTGCCAATGTACCTGCCATCAAACCTGCGAAAGCACCGTGTCCAGTTGTGCGCTTCCAGAACATGCCGAGCAAGAAAGTAGCGAACAACGGCGCATTCACGAAGCTGAAAACCACTTGCAAAAAGTCATTGATATTGTTGAAGTTAGCGGCCATGTACGCCACTCCAACCGACAGGGCAATGCCCACAACCGTCGTCATTTTGCCCACCCGAAGGTAGTGACTGTCGGGGGCGTTTTTCTTGAAAAATGGCTGGTAAATGTCGTAAGTCCACACTGAATTGAATGCCGTCACGTTGCCTGCCATGCCGGACATAAACGAGGCCAAAAGTGCTGTCATGCCTACACCGAGCAGCCCCGTTGGATAGTAGTGGGCGATGAGCGCAGGCAATGCCATGTTGTAGTCGGTCGTGCCATCTTTTGCCGTAGGCAGCGAAAAATCTTGGATAAAATAGGGCAATGCCATTGCTATCAACCCTGGCACGATGACGATGATGGGCATGAGCATTTTCGGGACGGCAGCGATGATGGGCGTGCGCTGCGAGTCGTGTAGGTTGCGGGCAATCATGGCCCGTTGTACCACCAAAAAATCGGTACACCAGTAACCGAAACTGCTGCACAAGCTGCCCGCCACGAGGCCAAACGTCGTGATGCCCATCGGGTTGGACTTTGCCTCGCCGGTGTGTGCCCAAGTGGAGGTCATCACTGGAGCTAGCTTGGCGGTGATGCCTTCCCAACCACCCACTTCGTACAGTCCGATGGCCACGACGGGCGCTATGCCCAACACGATGAGGAAAAACTGAAGCACTTCGTTGTAAACAGCGCTCGTGAGCCCGCCCGTCAGGATGTAGCCCATCACGATGCCCGCAGCCATCAGTACCGAGATGTCGAAATCCCAGCCGAGGATGAGTTCGAGCAGTCGGGCCAGTACGAAAAGTGAGATGCCGGACGAGAAAACCGTCATGGCGGCGAAGGTCATGGCATTGAGGCTGCGGGTCTTTTCGTCAAACCGCAGCTTGAGGTATTCCGGCACCGACCGTGCTTTGGAGCCGTAGTAAAACGGCATCATCATCAACCCCAAAAAAACCATTGCCGGAATGGCCCCAATCCAATAGAAATGGCTGGTCATCAAGCCGTATTTTGCCCCAGAGGCCGACATGCCAATGACTTCTTGCGCCCCCAAATTGGCTGAAATAAAGGCCAAACTCGTAATCCAGAGCGGGATGGAGCGCCCACTCATGAGGTAGTCGTTGCTGGTTTTGACCTTTTTCTTCACCAACCAGCCTACGCCGATGACGAAGACAAAGTATAGTAGAATTATGGCGTAATCCGGCCAGTGGAGGTCGAGCTGCATGGTGTTCGTTTTGTTTTTTCAAAAATCAGGTGATTCGGCAGGAAAGGTAACAACGCCAAATGAAAATGGAGAACTGAGTAGCACTCAATTCTCCATTTTCAAATTTCAATTTCTCATTCAATTAAGTCTTCCGCTCTTTTTTCCTCGCTGCTGGGAACAGCACGTTGTTCAAAATCAGGCGGTAGCCGGGCGAACTTGGATGCAGGTTCAGGTCGGTGTCAGGGTCGGACACGTAGTGGCGGTAATCTTCGGGGTCATGGCCGCCGTAATAGGTGAAAAAGCCCTGACCATAGGGGCTGTGGATGTAGCGAGCCTCTTTCATCGGTTTGGTTTCACCCAAAACGAGGATATTCGACTTGAGGTACTGGCGTTGGAAGGCCGTCGATTGCCCCATGAAGCCCTTCACGGTGCGGGTATGGCATTGCGTGAGCATAGTAGGCACAGGGTCCCATTTTGCCGAAAAATCGAAGAGCGTAAAATAGTCCTGTTCCGGGTCAATGTTGCGGCCGTAGTGGCTGTCAATGGTCGAGTGCTCGTATTCCATCGGGTTCATCACCAGTTCAAAGTCTTTGAAGGCGAAAGTCTTGGTGAAATCGAGGCGAGGGTTGGGGTTCGGGTCGGGGCCATCTCCGTCGTAGTATTTATCAACAATATCAATGCCCTCAGCGGCGAGAGCAATGTCGTAAGTATCTGTGGCAGAGCACATTGCGAACATAAAACCGCCCCCTGCAACATATTCTTTGATGCGCTTCGCAACAGCCAATTTCAACTGTGAAACCTTTTTGAAGCCGTGTTTTGCTGCAATTTCTTCGGTCAAACGCTGGTTTTCCCGGTACCATTCCTGTGTGTGGTAGCCAGCGTAAAATTTGCCGTACTGCCCCGTGAAATCCTCGTGGTGAAGGTGCAGCCAATCGTACTCAGTGAGTTTGTCGGCCAACACTTCGTCGTCGTACACCTTGTCGAATGGGATTTCAGCGTAAGTGAGCACGAGCGTCACGGCGTCGTCCCAAGGTTGGATATTGTCGCCACGCTGGCTTTTGAAAGCATCACCAGGGGTGTAAACGGCAATTTTCGGAGCTTTTTCGAGCTTGACGGCCTCTTGGTTCACCTCTGGCTGGTTGATTTCGCCTAAAATTCTGTTGAAAGTGCCATCGGGAATTACTTCGTAACTGACCCCCCTGAGCTTGCATTCTTTTTCAAAAACGGTGGTGTGCGGGAAGGCGAAACTGCCGCCACGGTAGTTGAGGAGCCACCAAGCCTCCACATTGTTGCTGATAACCCAGTAGGTGATGCCGTAGGCTTTGAGGTGGTTTTGCTGCTCCACGTCCATCGGCAAGAGCATAAAAGATGCGCTCATTTGCGAAGCGAACAAAAACGAAAACACAAGCGAAACAAGGATTTTTTTCATGTCTCAAGGATTGATTCGCCAACTTTTGGGTTGACAAAGCATGTTCGCCAAACTGAATTTAATGGCGGGATGCTCACTAAAACGAAAACCATTAAATGCGAATTGCGGGTTCAAGGTTGCAACAGCTAGAAATAATACTTGCAAAAACTTTGCAAAAAAAGCAACGCCGATAACCTTATGACGTTTTTACACGTTTTGAAGCTGCCCTACCCTGCCGGGGGTGGCTGGTAAATTTTAAAAAACCACCAGATTTGTGAAATTTGCCGCCTCTTGAAATTTGTCATTCGTCGTTGGCCACTGGTCTTTTTGGAATTTACCAAAGCCCAATGGTCTTAATGCCAATGACCTCAATGACCATTGACATCTCCACCATGCAAAACCTGACTTTTCAATATCCCGCTTGGTACTTGCTCCTGTGCGTCGCACTTGGCCTCAGCTATGCACTCACACTGTATTTCAAGGACAAAACCTTTGCGGAACAGCACCCCAACCTGCACAAACTGCTCGGCGTTTTGCGCTTTTTGGCGGTGACGCTGTTGGCTATCCTGCTGCTGGAGCCACTGCTGAAATCACTGCTGACAGAGACAAAAAAGCCAGTGGTCGTGCTGGCACAGGACGAGTCCGAGTCGGTCGGGTCGGTGCTGACAGGGGAGGCGCTGGAGGCGTACAAAGCCGGTTGGGCGAAGCTCAAAAACGACCTCGGTGCCAAGTATGAAGTTAAGGAATACGGCTTTGGCAGCGAAGTTCGGGAGGGTGTGACATTCGAGATGAAGGACAAAATCTCGAACATTTCCAACTTGATGACCCAAACTGCCGACCTCTACGCTGGGCAAAACTTGGGGGCAGTCGTGTTGGCGACAGACGGCATCTACAACGAAGGTAGCAACCCACTTTATGCTGGCAACAAGCTGAATGCCCCTGTGTTCTCTCTCGCTTTGGGCGACACCACTCAGCAGAAGGACTTGGTGCTGAAACGGGTTTTTCACAATAAAATCGCCTACCTCGGAGACAAGTTCAGTGTGCAAATGGACGTGGCGGCTCGCAACTGCGCCAACGCTAGCACAAACATCACCATCGCCAAGTTGGTGGGCAACGAGGTTCGCAACCTACAGACCATCCCGCTTGCCATCCAAGGCAACGATTTTTTCACCACCCGTGAAGTCGTGCTCGAAGCCAACGAAGCCGGGGTTCAGCGCTACCGCATCTCGCTCTCTCAAGTGAATGGTGAAAAATCGGTAGCAAACAACAGCCGGGAGTTCTTTGTGGATGTGCTCGATGCCCGCCAGAAGTTGCTCATCGTGGCGAATGCCCCCCACCCCGACATATCGGCGCTGAAACAGACGCTGGAGGTCAACAAAAACTACCAAATCACCATCGGCTACATCAACGACCTAAAGGTAAATGTGGCCGACTTCGACTTTGTGGTGCTGCACAACCTGCCGAGTAGCCGCAACGATGCCGCTGCCGTGCTAAACGTGCTGAACGCAAAAAAAACGCCCCGCATGTTCATCGTGGGGTCACAGACTAACCTCGCCCGGTTCAACCAAGTGCAGCCGCTGTTGACCGTGCAGGGTGACCAGCAAAGTGCCAACCTCGTCCAGGGCGTTTTTAACCCAAACTTCAGCCTGTTTACAATTGACGAAAACCTACGCCGCAACCTGCCAAACTTCAACCCACTGACCGCACCGTTTGGCGACTTCCAAGCCAGAGGAGACGCACAAGTGCTTCTTTATCAACGAATTGGGCGAGTGGATACCAAGTACCCACTGTTGCTTTTTGGTGAAGACAATGGTGTAAAAATGGCGGTGCTGGCTGCCGAAGGGCTGTGGCGTTGGCGGTTGTTCGATTATTTGCAGCACCAAAACCACGATATTTTCAGTGAACTGATTGGCAAAAACTTCCAGTACGTGGCCGTGAAGGCGGACAAACGGCGGTTCCGTATTTCGACGAGCAAAAACATTTTCAACGAAAACGAGCCAGTCATCTTCGACGCTGAGTTGTACAACGAGAGTTTCGAACTCATCAACGAGCCGGACGTGCGCTTGACCGTCACGAATACCGACCGGAAGGAGTTCAACTACACGTTCAACAAAACGGCAAAAGGTTACAACCTCAACGCTGGCGTCTTTCCGGTGGGCAATTACCGCTTTCGTGGCAGCGTAAACTTCAACGGCCAAAATCTGACGTTCGATGGGCAGTTCAGTGTGCAGCCCATCCAGTTGGAGCTGTACGAAACCACTGCTGACCACGCTATGCTTCGCCGTTTGAGTAGCGAGTTTGGCGGTGCCGTTTTTTACCAAAACCAATTGGAGGCACTTGGCGATTCGCTGTTGGCAAAGGACATCAAACCTGTTATTTTCAATACCACCCGCACCCGTTCGGTCATCAACCTCAAGTGGATTTTCTTCCTCATTCTCGCCCTACTCTCTGGCGAGTGGTTTATGCGTAGGTATTTTGGTGCTTATTGAACGGTGAATTGTGAACGGTGAACTGTGAACCTACAGGGTTCATGGCTTGCCCCGTTTTTTGGTCAGTTGCTTTTTCATTTTGAATTGCTTTCGCTAAAAACCATCCAAAGCAAAATCATTCACCGTTCAAAGTTCACCGTTCAAACCTCACCATTAAAAAAGGCCGCCCTTTTTCAAGGACAGCCTCATGCATTTCGAAAGGTTCTAAAAATTATTCAGTTCAAACAGATGTGGGTGCAACTTCGGGGCTTTTGCCACCTCTGCCACACCCACATGTAGTCCACATTATGGCAATGTTTCCAAAATTACGTAGTTCGAAATCAAGTTCACGTTGGCCGGGTGGCTGAGAATGGTGTTCAACAGCAGCATAGACCGGTCGTTCAACGGACCTTGGTAGATGGAACGTCCGTCAAGGTTTACGTCAGATTCTTTGTATCCCTCAACGATGTAGTTGGCAATAAATGTCGAGTTGCCTGGATCCTGCAGCACAGTCTGGAACAACTTGAGCACGTCGTTGCCTGGACCTTGGTAGATCGTGCGACCATCAGAGTTGAGGTCACCCGCCCACATGTACATCCTACCGCTCAGGTTCAACTGACCATAAGTACCATTAGTAATGGTAAGTGGATCTGTGAAGTCAATCTCTTGCAGCGCAGGACTGAGGTCGAGTGCTTCGCCCGTCATTACGCCAAGGTGGTTCCTGTGGCGAACAGCCACGTAGTAGGTACCAGCCGAAGCATTCGGGAAGCGCAGGTAGGTTATACCGTCTAGGTCAACCACGTCGCCATCACGCTGAACGAAACCTGCACGAGTCGTAGCTACACTGTCAAGTGCAGTTGAGCTGCGGAGTTCTACGAACACCCAGTCAACGATTGCATCTTCGCCAGTCACACCGAATACGGCAGGAGCTTGTGACAGTGAGAGTTCCTCCGTACCACCACCATCTGGGCCGATATGGTCGAATGGTGTGTTAGAGCCGTTTGCGCCGTTTGTGATAGCAGAATATGGCTCCTCGTTCGGAATCAACACAGTATTGTTGGCACCGTAAGCACGCAGTGTTGCACGCATCAATGTGTCAGTTGGAGCTACACCAATCCTAGCGCCTTGCAGGTTCACCCGGATGGCCAAGTTGATACCGATACAAGTTGGGCCAAGGATTGGGCTACAAGGATCGAGTGGGTTACCATCGAAAGTGATGTCGCCGTCAGTCTCTTCACCGTTGTTGATGTTGTCACCGTCTGGGTCTTCCTGGTTGTCGTAGAGGCCGTCACCGTCCGTATCCACCAAGCAGCGGTTGTAGGTGATGTATGGCGAAATCGGGAAAGCTGCACCGCTCACGGTATAGTTCCAAGGACCAGTACCAGGGAATTCTGTTACGGCAACAATCGTGTTGTTGTCGGTCATCCATTGCTCCCAGTAGTCAGTTACTTGGTCGTTGTCGTCGTCAGCGTCGTTATCGTTGATGGTGCCGTCGTTGTCGAGGTCGCAATCACCAGCAAGGCATTTGTCACGAACTGTGAGCGTCACCTCGTTACTGATGTCATTACAGTTAGGCATTGTCACTGTGAGGCGGAACATCCAGCCGTTGAGGCCATCCGTATTGGTCAGGTTCAAGTCTTGGCCAGTAGCACCTTGCCACTGCGCAGCCGGGTCGGTTGGGTTCACCACACCAAGCGTTGACAATGAGCCAATGTTGGTTGGGAAGTTCGTCCAAGTAGTGCCACCGTTGGTGCTGTACTGCCAGCGGAACGTCATCTGGCCATAGCCAGGGTTGGTAACCGTCGTGTTGAACAGGTGTGGCCTGTTGGAGCAGATGCTGGCATCTACTGGCTGCAGGTTGAACGTAATCGGACCTTCCACGAAGAGGTTGGCGAGGTCTGAGTAGTCCCACTCACAATTTCCTGTCCTTACGCCGCAACGGAACTTGTTGTTGTACAAGCCGGTAACGTCGCTGATACAGAGCTGGTTGGTAAACGCACCCGAATACGGAGCTGTATTGGCTAAGTCAACCCAACCTGTCGCTGTCCAACGCTGCCACTGGTACTGAACGGTACCGACACCAGTTGAGTTGGCTATGGCAATGGTGAAGCAGGTAGCTTCAGCAGAACAGAGCGTTACGTCATCTGGCTGGTCAGTAAAGCTGATTGGGCCTTCAACGTTCAGCGCCGCTGCGTTGGTAGTGGTTAGATTACAAGTTGCTGTCCAGAAGTTGTTGCGGAACAGGTAACCGTTCAAGCCTTCGATAGGTGAAACGAGCAGCGTATCGCTGTCGTAACCTGCAAAGTTGATGGTCACACCACTAATCACGTAGGTCAGCTGTGTAATGTCCTGCCAAGTTGTACCACCGTCGGCACTCATTTGCCACTGGCGGAACTCAGGAGTAGCACCTGGGTTGATGGCATTTGAGGCAAAGAAAGCTTCTTTGTCGGAGCAGTTCGTGAAGACGGATGGATGAACATCAATTGTCAGAGGACCATCCACTGTCAAAGTTGCAGGGAAGGAGAACACGTTGTTACATTGTCCACTGCTTACTGCCAAACGGAAGCGGCGACCTGTGATGCCAACTACGTTGCCAACAGTCAAAGTAGGCGTATCCCAACCAGAGAAAAGGTTGGCACCTGGCGCTACGATGTCACTGTAGTTCACGTTGTCGCTAGACCACTGCCACTGGTAAGTCATTGTGCCGGAATTGCCGACTGCAATCACAGAGGTAGCGGAGAAGGTCACACTTTCACCAGAGCACTGCGTAATGTCATCTGGGTGGTCGGTGAAGCTGATTGGGCCTTCCACTGTCAAGCAAGCTGGGTCAGAGGCAATTGGCGAGCAAGTAGAAGTCTGGATGTTCACTCGGTAGCAGAAGCCGTTGAAGCCTGCCACGTTGGAAACGCTGAGACATGCCGTTTGCGCACCGTTGTAGATACTGCTGTTGCTGACGTTGAACCAAGGGCCACCAGCGCCTGCTACACTCACTTGCCACTGGTAGGTAATTGCACCTTGACCGGTATTGGCCGTTGTCACACAGAAGGAAGCTGAGTTGCCAGAGCACTCGACTACTGGGTCTGGCTGGTCTGTGAAGGAGATTGGGCCTTCAACCGTCAGCACTGCGTAGTTCGTCCAGTTAGAATCACAATTGGCAGTGCGGTAACGCAGACGGTAGCGGAAGCCGTACTTACCAGCTACGTTGGAGACGGAAAGTGTGGTAGTAGATGTTCCACTGAACACACCGCCATCCGTGAGCGGATTCCAAGTTATACCGCCGTCAGGACTTTCCTCCCATTGGTAAATCAATGAACCAGGGCCAGCATTTACGATGGTTGCTGAGAAGGTAACGCCTGAGCCTGAGCAAGAAGTGATGTTGTCTGGTTCGTCAGTAACACTGAGTGGGCCTTCCACTTGCAACAAGGCAGAGTTGGAGATGATTTGGCTACAAGTAACCGTTGAAATGATACAACGGTAGCGGTTGCCATGCTTGCCAGTGGTGTAAGCAAGGCTCAAGATGTTGGTCTCAGTACCGTTGAACAAGGAGTCAGAAACGAGATTCGTCCAAGTTGTACCACCATCTGTGCTTTCTTGCCACTGGTACAGAATGGTAGTGTCCTGTGGTGAGCTGTTGGTAGTTTCGATGAAGAACGTTACCGCCTCACCAGAACACTGGTAGATATCATCTGGTTGGTCATCGATAGTAATCGGACCTTCCACCCGCAAGCATGCACGGTTACTGAACACCCGGTTACACTCGCCAGTGCTGAATGCCAAGCGGTAGCACCTGCCGTAGAGGCCGGTTACATCGCTTACATTCAAAATTGTCGTGTTGAAGTTGGTGTACACGCTTCCATCAGTGCCAGCATTGATGTCTGACCAGTTGATACCATTGTCAGAAGACACTTGCCACTGGTAGGCGAAAGTACCTGCTGTGCCAATATCAGCTGTTGAAGTGAACGAAGTAGAAGCACCGGAGCAAAGCGTTACATCGTCTGGGTGGTCGGTCACCGTGATTGGGCCTTCCACTGTCAAACGAGCTGCTGTAGAAAACTGAATCGAGCAAGTGCTGGTGCGATAAGAAACCCTGAACATTGCATTGTGCAAACCAGCTACGTTGGAGATGCTCAAGGTAGTGACACCAGAGGCATTCACAGCACCTGCACCGTTGTAAAGCGGGTTGGGGCCAGTAGGCAGATAGTTCCAAGTAACACCGTTGTCAACACTTATTTGCCAACGAACAATCGTGCTGCCAGGTACACCTGGGTTTGCAATTGTCGAAGAGAAAGTAGTCGGGTTGCCGGAGCATTCCACTACATCGTCTGGTTCGTCTGAAACTGAAAGTGGGCCTTGTACGCTCAACCTGGCTTCGTTGGAGTAAACGGAGTTACAATCCGTTGCATCGGCCCGTGCCCGGAAGCGGCGGTTGTACATGGATGCAACGTCTGTGATGGTCAACACATCTGTGCCTGCACCAACTGCTGCAGCGTTGGAATGTTGGAACAGCGCTGCATCAGCAACGAAGTCAATGGTGTCCCAAGTCAAACCACCATCATCTGAGTATTCCCATGCGAAGGTGAAAGTTCCCTGTGGGATAGAAGCCGTAGCTGCAAAAGTAGTATCGCTGCCAGAGCAAACCGTGATGTCGTCTGGGTGGTCAGAGAAGGCAACGTTGCCGCTTACGGTCAGCGTTGCAGGGTTTGAGTAAACTGGCACCCCACAAGTAGGAGATGTATAAACGATGCGGTACATGAAGCCATCAAGGCCAAGTACGTTGGTGATGGCCAATGAATCTGAACCTGCACCACCAGTGCTTTGACCAGAAATGCCCGAATACACGCCGGATACGTTGGTAAGGTTTGCCCAAGTCACACCGCCGTCAGTACTGATTTGCCAGATGTAGTTGGTTACTGTCAGTGTTCCGTCGGCAGGGTACACATCACCTGCGTTGTCGAAGTCAGCAACGAAGTAAACCTCGCTACCTGCACAGTTTGAGATGTCATCTGGGTGGTCGGTTACCGTGAGTGTGCCTTCCACGTTGAGCCTAGCGGCGTTGGAGTAAACAAATGAACATTCGCCAGTGCTTACTTTCATGCGGTAGTACCAACCGTCCATGCCTACGGTGATGCCCGTGAGGTTGACCGTACTACTGCCTGCGAGCGCTCCAGTACTGCTAGATGTGTTGCTGTAGTTAGCACCACCTGGGCCTGCACCGTTGGCAAGGTCTGTCCAAGTTACGCCGTCGGTAGAGTACTGCCAAACATAGGCCATCGTACCCACTAAGCCACCATTAGCAGAACCAGCCGTGAACGAAGCATCTTCTGTCGCACAGTTGGTGAAGTCAGCTGGATTGGTCGTGATAGTGATTGGACCTTCCACTTGCAGCAGTGCGGCATTTGAATAAACCGTGTCGCAAACGCTGGTGAATATCTTAGCCCGGTATTGGTAGTTGTGTTTGTTCGCTACGTTGGCGATGTCCAAACACAACGAGTCGGTATCGTCATAAACTGAGCCGTCCTGAATGTCTGTCCAAGTAACACCACCATTCGTACTTACCTGCCATTTTTGGTAGATAGTACCGTCGCCGTCGTTTTGCGTAGCAATGCAGAAAGAAGTGCTGTTTCCGTAGCATTCAGTAACCGGGTCAGGTTGATCGGTTACAGAGATTGGGCCGTGTACAACAAGGTTGATTGGCGCACCCAGGGCTGTGTCGAGCAAACAGCCGAAAGAGTCAATTACGTGCAAGATGGTCAATGAAACCGATGAATCGGGCACAAATGGGATAGAGTCACCGCTCACGTAGTCAAGAACTTCAATTGTGTCCGTACCACCATTAAATGTATAGTAAACGTCGAAAGGCGACCAGCCTCCTTCAATGATCACTTTAAACCAAGCCGTGTCACCAAGGTCGTTGGCACAAATGACATCAGCACCGCCGATAAGCTCCAGCGTTGCAGACTCAGGATGGATAGGGTCGCAAGGATTACATATCTGAGATACGTCTGGGTCGAGGTAGCCGTCCATGTCCGCATCCTCGCCGGGATCCAAGATACCGTTGCCGTTCAAGTCCTCCACAAAGAAGTCGTAAACGCCGTCACCATCCGTGTCCTCAAATGCGTTGAGGATACCGTCACCGTCGCAATCGTGACAGCTCCAGGCCGAGGGTGAGTAGTTGGACTTGTACCAATAAAGAGCGCCCGGCTCGAAAACTGTGATTTCGTTGCCAGGGTTGCTGTTTACCGAGTTCGGTAGAATATCGAACGGGTCAACCGTGTTTTCGATAAGATAAATACTGTCGGGGCAGGGATCAGTCCTTTTAAAGGTAAAAAGGAGCGTTTCGCTACCTGCTTGGAATTGGATGTCCGAAGCCTGCCAACCAAACGAAGCGTAGGTCTTCGTTGGGTTTTCGGCCGGGCCGTGAACGTTTGCGTTGTTCAGCCAAATACCGTTGACGGAACTCAGCGAGTTCCATCCAAAGTTCAATGGCATTACAACGGTCACCTGACCAGAACCTGTGATAAGGCTGTTACCAGGGGTAACGCCCACAGGCCTCGCGTAGACACCCCACTGATCTGCTTCCATGAGCTGGAGTTTGAACTCAATTGCTGGTGTTTGAGCAAAGACCGAGTTTAACGCCAACACAAAAAACGATACCAGGAGTATCATCTTAGGGTAAATGTTGGATCTGTACATAATTTTCGTGAGTTTAATGAATTTTGTATGTGGACTAAAAAATGTGAATAAGTGCTATACTAGGGAAGGGGGAAAAGGAACTTGAGCAGCGAAAAAAAGGGCATTTTCGTCCCGGCATAAAAACCGGGACGAGAAGGCTGCCCGAAAAAACACTATAAACCCAAAATTTTTCTTTA
>CAYTZS010000072.1:0-22711 GCA_964442355.1 uncultured Saprospiraceae bacterium
GCCCCTTTTTTTATGCTAAATCCAGCTTCAAAATATGAAGCGGAAACTTGTCCAATCTGAGTTCCACAAAGTTCCAGTCGTTGAACCAGTGGTAGGTTTCATTTGTGAGCAGGTCGGTCACTTCCAAGTTGAACCATTTGCCTCGGAGGCCAAGCAGGTCTTTCGGTACCTCCACGTAGCCACTGTGGTTGCGTTCTGGGTCGAGGTTGACGATGCACCAGATGATGTTTTTCAAGTCGGGCGTGGCTCGCACAAAACTGATCATGTGGTCGTTGTCCGTACCCGTAAAAGTCAGGTTGAATATGTTGTGCATCGCAGGGTTGTCCCGCCTGATTTTGTTCAGCTTGGTGATAAAATCGGTGACCCTGTTCTTAGCCGACCAGTCATGATTAACTATTTCATACTTCTCCGAGTGGTTGTAGCGCTCTTTGCTGCCAGGGAACCGCTGGTTGTACATCAACTCGAAGGCAGGTCCGTAAACGCCACAGTTGGAAGAAATCATTGAGGCGAGTGCGTACTGGAGCATGAAAGCGTTTGGGCCTTTGTCAGCCAGATAGCTCGGTAAGATGTCTGGTGTGTTGGTGAAAAAGTTGGGGTGCAGGTACTCGCTGATGTCACCATCAATGATTTCAGTGAGGTAACGTTGCAGGTCATGCTTGTTCGAGTTGCGCCAAATGAAGTACGTAAACGACTGGTTGAAGCCCACTTTTGCCAATTCCTCCTGAATCACGGAGCGGGTAAATGCGCCAGAGATGAAAATTACTTCCGGGTAGGCAGCCTGAACTTCTACTATCAGCCAATTCCAGAAGCTAAACGGCTGGTGGTGTGGTGTACTGGCGTAGAAAATCTTGACGCCCTTTTCAGCCCAAAACAGGAAGATGTTCTTCATTTCATCCCACAGCCCTCGCCAATCGTCGCACTCAAAATTGAAGTCCACGATGTCTTGGTAGTATAGCGGAGGTACTTCCTCAACAGCCAGTCGGCCATCAGGTAGGTGGTTGAACCAATTAGGGTGCTCTTGGATATAGGGGTGGTCGGCAGAGCAGCGCAGGCTGATGTCGAGCGCAACCTCCATGCCGAGCTTGCTTGCCTGCCCAACCAATGTTTCAAAGTCTTGCATCGTGCCGAGCAATGGGTTCACGGTCATGTGGCCGCCCTCTGCGCTGCCGACTGACCAAGGTGAACCGACGTCATTTGGCTCGGCCACGACATTGTTGTTTTTGCCCTTCCGGTTGGTTTTTCCAATTGGAAAAATTGGAGGCAAAAACAGCACGTCAAACCCCATGTCGGCAATGCGGGGGAGCAGCGCTTTGCAGTCGCTGAAGGTGCCGTGTTGTCCAGGTATTGGGCTTGCCGAACGAGGAAACATCAAATACCAAGTGCTGAAAAGTTCCTTAGGGCGGCCTACCCGTATCAGCATGTTTTTGTCAAAAACAGTTGGGTATTGCTTCAATCGGCATTGGCCCAAAAGATTTGCGGCTTCGGTGCTCAATAAAATCTCAGTTGCCTCCTTGTAGTTGGCTGGATTTTCCATCAGCTTCACCCAACTCAGCAGGAGCTTGGAATTTGCTTTTTCGGCTTGTTCAGCAGCTTTTTTCAGCCAGACTGTACCCCTCAGCATATCGTTTGACAGGTTTTGGCCAGCATTGCTTTTCCATTGAAAACCGTGATACCAAGATGCTACATGATCCACCCATGCCTCGATACGATATTGGTAAAAGCCTTCTTTTTCTACGATGAAGGTACCTTCCCACTGTTCGTTTTGGGTGGGGTTCATGGAGGTTTCGTGCCAAGTTGTGTCGCCTTCGTGTTTGTAAACGATGGTAGCCCGGAGGATGTCGTCTCCGTCGCAGTAAATATCAGCAGAGACCTTCACTTCTTCTCCGGGAATGCGCTTGAGGTAATAGCTTCCGTCTGAAAGTAGTGGTTTGACGTTGGTAATAATTGCACGGTTTCTCATTTGCAGTGAGTATCTGATGGTTAAATATTTTGATGGATTTGGAGCAAATCTACTCCCCGTTCAAAGGTAAACCCAAGTTTCTATTGAGCCAAATATTTGCGCTAATTGCAATTAATTAGGGCTGTGATTAAAATCAAAACGGCCAAACATGGTTAGTCTGGCCGTTTTTATCGAATTGAAAATCAATTGTTTATATAAACTTGGTTTTGGCTGGATTATCTCCTGCCGCCACCTCCACCGCCACGGAAGCCACCGCCACCGCCTCCGCGGTTACCGCCACCTCCGCCGCCATTGCCACGGAAGCCACCACCTCCGCCGCCACGTGGCCTGCCACCGCCGTCACCTTCTTCAAGGTATTCATCGTCGGTTGGCATCGTACCATCAGGCTTGACCATGAGTGCTTTCCTTGAAAGGCGGAACTTGCCAGTAGTCTTGTCAATACCAATCAACTTGACTTTAACTGGGTCGCCTTCCTGGAAAACATCTTCCACTTTGTCGATGCGGGTGTGCGACATTTCAGTCACGTGCAAGAGGCCGCTCTTGCCGCTGAAGTCAACGAAAACGCCGTAAGGCATTACCGTTTTCACCACTGCTTCGTACACGTCGCCGACAGATGGCGTGAAGGTAATTGAACGGACCCTTGCGAGGGCAGCGTCAATGTTCGCCTTGTTCGGGCTGGCAATGGTGACACGGCCTTGGTCGCCAATTTCTTCGATATTGATGATGGTGCCAGTCGTGCTCTGGATTTCCTGGATGATTTTACCACCAGGCCCGATGACTGCACCGATGAAGCTCTTGTCAATGAACATCTCCACGATACGCGGTGCATGTGGCTTGAGGTCCTCACGTGGCTCAGCCATCGCTTCTGCCATTTTGGACAAAATGTGCAAGCGACCTTCTTTGGCTTGGACAAGTGCTTTTTCAAGTACTTCGTAGCTGAGGCCATCAATCTTGATGTCCATTTGGCAACCGCAGATACCGTCAACAGTTCCAGTAACTTTGAAGTCCATGTCACCCAATGCGTCCTCGTCACCGAGGATGTCGCTCAAGATGGCGTATTTGTCGCCTTCGGCAATCATGCCCATGGCAATACCGGAAATGGCTTTTTTGACAGGAACACCGGCATCCATCAATGCCAGTGAGCCAGCACAAACGGTTGCCATTGAAGATGAACCGTTGCTTTCCAAGATGTCGGAAACAACCCGAACCGTGTACGGGAACGCATCTGGCATGGTCATTTTCAACGAGCGGCTGGCGAGGTTGGCGTGGCCAATCTCACGGCGACCAGGTGCACGAAGCGGTTTGGTCTCACCAGTTGAAAATGGTGGGAAGTTGTAGTGCAGGATGAATTTTTCGAAGTAAATCTCCATGGCCGTGTCAATCATGGATTCGTCCAACTTGGTACCAAGCGTGACCGTCGTCAATGATTGTGTCTCACCACGGGTGAACAATGCTGAACCGTGTGGAGAAGGCAGGTAGTCCGTTTCGCACCAGATGTGGCGGATGTCGCTAGGCTTGCGACCATCGAGGCGTACCCCATCGGTCAGCACCATGTTGCGAACCACCTTCTTTTTCAGGTTTTCCAGAGCCTCTTTGATGTAACCAGTGTTTTCTGCCATGAACTCTTCACCTTTTTCAGTGGTAAAAGTTTCAATAACGCTCTTCTTGATTTCATCAAAACGGTCTTTGCGGTCGTGCTTATCGAGGAACCCTTTGGATACTTCGTAAATCTTGTCCTTGGCCAACTCGGCAATCCGGGTATCAATTTCCTCAATCACGGTGACTGGGGTTACTTCACGTTTGGTGAGCGCCTTGCCACCCACTATTTGAGCAAGCGCAAGTTGAGCGTTGCACTGAACCTTGATAGCCTCGTGTGCAATTTTGATGGCTGCAACAAGGTCGCTTTCTGAGCATTCCTTGGATTCGCCTTCCACCATCATGATGTTGTTCAAATCGGCAGCTACGATAATGTTGATGTCAGAGGTGGCAGCAGCAGCCTTACCTGGATTCACGACGAACTCACCGTTGATGCGGGCAACCCGAACTTCCGAAATGGGGCCAGCCCAAGGGATGTCGGAAAGCGTCAGTGCAGTGGATGCAGCTAGTGCGGCATAGGCATCGGGCAATGTGTCTTTTTCGCCAGAAATAAGCTGGATGATAACCTGTGTTTCGCACATGTAACCGTCAGGGAACAGCGGGCGAATAGCGCGGTCAACGAGACGGGAAATCAACACTTCGTAATCAGACAATTTGGCTTCCCGGCGGAAAAAGTTGCCTGGGATACGACCAGCGCTGGCAAATTTTTCCATGTAATCAACTGACAGTGGGAAGAAAGCTTGGCCTTCTTTGGCCTCTCTTGCACTCACCACAGTGGCCAGCAGCATGGTGTCGCCGACTCTCACGACGACAGAGCCATCGGCTTGGGCAGCAAGCTTGCCCGTCTCGATGGTCACCTCTTTGCCATCAGGCAATTTGAACGAGGTGGTGGTTGGAATTTGTTTACCCATTTTAAAACTTGAGTGATTGTGGCCTAGCAGTTTACCAGACCGGATTATGTAAGATATTGTTTATAACAATTTGTGTGTTGGTCGGTGAAGACCAACTGACTCGGATAACGTGATTTACAATACAGACTGACTTTGGGTGTTAGCCCATTTGGTTTGTCAGCTGTTTTGTAAAAAGGAAAAACCGGAACAAGCTCCATTCGCCGGAACAAGTTCCGGTTTTCGTTTTTTAACCACGGATACCAAGTTCTTGGATTAGCGCACGGTACTTTGTGATGTCTTTGCGCTTCAGGTACTCCAGCAAGCTTTTGCGCTTACCTACCATCATGAGTAGGCTGCGGCGGGTTGCATGGTCCTTCTTGAACTTGTTGAGGTGCTCGGAAAGGCTTTTGATGCGGAAAGTGAAAAGTGCTATTTGGCCTTCGATTGAACCGGTGTTGTGTTCGCTGCCACCGTACTTAGAGAAGATTTCTTGCTTCTTCTCAATTGAAAGATAAATTGCCATTGAAAATAAAAAATGTGCAAAAAACATCGCTCATGGCGCTGTAACTTATTGACAATCAGTAAATTGGATTCATAATTTTGCTTAGCAAATTTTTGTGAAACCAAAAATTACAGCCCATCAACTCATTCCATGAGTCTGTTTTTAGCCGTTAGTGATTACGGAAATCAGTTACAGCGGCGCAAAGGTACAGTTTTTTACTACACAGACTACCATGATGTTTAATTTGTTTTTACAAAATGTTTGAGGATTTTGGATGCAAATGAAATCGCCAGTGCAATTATTTTTGCGTCAAAGGCAAAAATATTCACATGAAGTACGCAACACTTACCCTCGTCCTTTGCTTCGCAACTTGGTTTCATGTCATTTCGCAAATCAGCTTCACAGACATGACAATCCCAGCAGGGCTTAGTCAAGTCGGTTTGAACTACGGAGTAGCTACAGCTGACTTCAACAACGACGGGTTCGATGATATTTTTGCAACACGGATGTTTGAGCAAGGCACCCTCCATATGAACAATGGTGATGGCTCTTTTTCAGACATCACAGTTCAGGCTGGCATCTTTACTGCACCAACGGCCCAGTTCGCAGTTTGGGGGGATGTCAACAATGACGGTTGGCTCGACCTTTTCCTTGGAGCTAGGGATGACAACAATGCCCTGTACGTCAACAACCAAGACGGTACTTTCACCGACATTGCCTCGTCGGCGGGCGTTTCTTTGGGTGGTAAGGTGAAAGCGGCACTTTTTGCTGATGTGGACATGGACGGCTGGCTCGACATCTATGTTGCACGATTGGGGTTGGAGAACATCCTCTACCGAAACAACGGAACCCCAAGCGGTGCAGGCATCACTTTTTCTGATTTTACGGCAATCTCTGGAGCGACTGACCCATTGATATCCATGGGTGCTGTATTTTTTGATTACGACAATGATGGCGACCCCGACCTCTACTTAACGCACGATGCCAATATCCCGAACATATTATACCGCAATAATGGCAATGGAACGTTTGCTAATGTTTCAGTGATTTCTGGGGCAAACGTGGCCTCCATGGCTATGGGTGTTGATGTTGGTGACATCAACAATGATGGCTGGCTCGACATCTACATTACCAACCTTGGGTCGAATACTTTGCTGCTTAACAATGGCAATGGTTATTTCTACAATATTACCCAATCGGCAGGTGTGGGCGACCCAGGGATGGGGTGGGGCTGCAGTTTTTTTGACTTCGACAACGACGGCTGGCAAGACATCTATATGGCAAACGACAGCTATTTCTCACCCTTCCCAAATCTGCTTTACCGTAACAACTGCAACCCCACGCCTGCTGGTGTCACTTATAATGTGGTGAGTGAAAACACCGTGCTTCACAGTATGGAAGGCGGGTACGGCTTTGGGTGTTTTGATTACAACAATGATGGCCTACAGGATATTTATCTCGCAAATTATGGCGGAACGATAGGCAACCAGCTTTTCAAAAACAATGAGGCAAATGGCAATAATTGGTTGAAAGTCAAAGTGATTGGCGTTGAAAGCAATGCGGCGGGTATTGGTGCAAGGGTGCAGCTCAAAATCGGCAACTTGAAACTGACAGAGGAAGTGGTAGCAGGCAGCGGATGGGCATCGCAAAATAGCTTGGTTCAACATTTTGGTCTCGGTGTTGCGGATGTAGTTGATTTAGTGACTGTCCGTTGGCCAAGCGGAATCATTGACAGCTTCGAGAATGTGGCAGCCAACCAACTATTGGAAGTGACCGAGGGTGAATCGGATATTATCGTGGTTGACCCACCAGACCCGACTCCTGCCCCAGATACCTTGGCATGGATTGAACCTATTCAAGGGCCTACTCCGACCGAGGATCCAACATCGGTGGAGGAGCAGGCGACAGAACAAGCTTTTGAACTTTGGCCAAACCCAGCCTCTCAATACCTTTATCTTCGTTTCAATGGAATGGCTTTCCCTGACAATTCATTGAAAATCAGATTGTTCCATGCTGATGGACAAGCTGTAGATGCGGAAATAGTGTCCCTTTCAAGTGTAGCATCAACCACTTTTAGATTGGACGCTACTGCGCTCCCAACTGGATTGTATGTTTTGCAAGTGATTGCAGGCGGAGAGGTGTTCAACAAGGTGTTTTTGAAAAATTAGCGGAAAAGTCAGCCGAGGGCTGCTCCATTTTCGATGGTGAGTTTTTTATAGGCTCCACCGAAATTGCTTGCCATTTCCTCCGCCCGCTCAGGGTGGGTGTCAGTGATGAAGACTTGGCCAAAATCGCCCTTGACCAGCAATTCAATTAACTGGCTTGCACGGCGGTCGTCCAGCTTGTCAAACAAATCATCGAGCAGCAAGATTGGCAGTTTTAGCTTGTGCTGGCGCAAAAGTTCGTATTGTGCCAATTTCATCGCCAAAACAAACGACTTGAGCTGTCCCTGGGAAGCAAAGCGTTTTAGTGGCAGGTTTTTTAGGTGAAAGACTAAGTCATCCTTATGGATACCCACACTGGTTCTTTGCAAAATCCTATCTTTATCGGTCGTTTTCTCCAGCATTTCCTGCAAATCGCCGTATTCGAGTTGTGAGCGGTAGGCACATTCTACGGGTTCTGCCTCATCGCTTATACTTGCGTAGAATTTGTTGAAGGCAGGCTGGAACTGTTCGATAAACCATCTTCTGCGTTCAAAAACATACTTCGAAGCTTCTACAAGCTGGTGGTTGAACGTTTCCAGTAATAATGCATTAAAGCCACCTTGCTCCGCAAATTGGCGGAGCAGCGCATTCCTTTTGTCCAAAATTCGGTTGTAAGTTACCAATGAATCGAGGTAGTTGTGGTCGAGTTGGCAGAGGGTATTGTCCATGAATCGGCGGCGTTCCTCGCTACCTTCGAGTGCCAAGGCAGTATCGTCTGGTGCTTGAAACACGACGGGCAGGAGGCCCACATGGTCGGATAGGCGAGGGTAGGGCACGCCATTGCGTTCTATGGTTTTTTGGTCGCCGGGGACTATTTTGGCGACTATTTTTTCTGATTTTTCCAGTGAAAAACGGCCTTCCAAGCGAAAGAATGTTTCACCTTTTCGAACCACATTTTTGTCAGTACTTTGGAAATGGCTTTTGCCCATGCAGAGGTAGTAAACGGCGTCGAGCAGGTTCGTTTTGCCCATTCCATTCAAACCTGAAATCAGGTTGAGCCGCTCAGAGAAGTCAATTGACTGAAACTCGTAGTTCCTAAAATTGGTGAGTTTTATTTGCTGCAGGTGCATCGGGCAAATGTAGGCAAGCCCTCGGAAAAGGAAATAAAAAAAGGCAGTAGCCCTAAAGCCACTGCCCAAAAACAACTTCTATTGAGATAAAGGCTTTCCAAATTTAGTGCGTCAGTCAACGGCCACCTTACCATCTTCCACGATTCTTTTCGTGCCGTTTGCCAACTTGAACGTCAAACCGTTCTTGAAATATACGAGCCTCAGCTCGTAGTTGCGGCCTTCTTTTGGCTGCGTATTGATGTACCTGACGGAAACTGGTTTTCCATCATATTTGAATTTATAACCGATGGCTCCCATCTCGCTGTTCGGATAGGCCAAGTTCTTTTCATTGAATGGAACAACCACGTTGTTGTCCAAATCGTATAACTGGATGACGAACGTTTCGTCTATTATCGCTGCTTTGTCAGCATTGTCTAGGTCAAAATCAATAAAAGTATAACGCCAGTCATCTCCAGATTTTATTTTCTTCAAAGCATTGCCACCCTCTCTATTTCTAAGAGAAATGGATGAAAACTTCACCGCTGTTTTGTGCATGATGCTTTTCAGTTGCTGTTCCTGCCGAGTGATGATGACTTTCTCTAAATCACTGCTCACTGTTAATGAACTAGAAGCGTTGGCATCCGAGGGCGATTGGTTGATAATTGGAGCTGGTGGATTTTGAGGTATCGGGTCGGGCATGCTTAGCCTTTCGTCCACCACTTTTTCCATTTTCACGATTTCGTTGGTATTCACCTTGGCCGCTTGTTCGCTTTTGAGCTTTTGTTCAAGCAGTTCAATGCGCTCTCGGTCAATTTTTTCCATATGAACCAACAAATCGTCCCGTTTTTGCTCCAGTTCCCTGACCTGCTCTGCGTTTTTCTTGCCGCCTTCTTTTAGGCGGTTAATCTCTGCGGTCAAGCTGCCGACTTTGTCGTCGTGCTTTTGTATAATTTTGTTTAGCTTCGAAATAGTGCCTTTCAGCTCTCCAATTTTAGCATGTAATTGCTCGTTTTCAAGATGCAAAAAAGTCACACTGTCTTTGTACAGTTGAAGTTCAACCTGCAAATCATCGGTCAACAATCGCTGCTCAGATAGCTGCTGATTGACCAAAACAAGCTGTTTGTCCTTAGTATGTATTGTTTGTTTAAGTTCCGTGATGTAGCCGCCTTGATAAAGAACGGCACCAACGAGGGCAAGTACTGCTACAGCCGAAGCTGAAATGATTAAGGGCAATTTTTTAGTCATGCTGTTCATGGGACCCGGTTAAGGGCAGCACCAGAATCAGAAAACCAAGCCTTATTGGAATAGTGTGTCAAGCCTTTTTTCCTGCGTTCTCCTGCTGCGGTTGATGTTTTTCTTAAAATCCCACCTGGGTGTTTTCAGATTGCTCTAACGTGGTGGAAGGTAGTTTTGGTTTCAGTTTTTATAAAATTTAATAAAAATTAATTTCGTAAAAAACTGATAGTTAAACATCTACACAACAAGGCTTATTTCAAATATTATTCCAATTTCCTATTTAAGCTAAAAATAATTTATTTTTCTTTGTTCTACGTTAAAAAAATGTCCATGTTTCCTAGGTTTTTCATAAAGTTAGCCTAGATGCACCCCTTATCAACGAAAAAGCCCGGCCAAAATTGACCGGGCTTTCTTTTCGTTAGCTCTTTTCAGTGCCTAAAAACTTTTATTTTGTCAGCAGTGCTTTGCCAGGGAAGTAGGCAATGTCGCCCAATTCGTCCTCGATGCGCAGCAGCTGGTTGTACTTCGCGATCCGGTCGGAGCGTGATGCAGAGCCGGTTTTGATTTGCCCAGTATTGAGCGCAACGGCAAGGTCAGCAATGGTTGTGTCCTCCGTCTCACCGGAACGGTGGCTCATCACACTGGTATAACTGTGGCGGGTGGCTAGGTTCACACAGTTTACGGTCTCGGTCAGCGAGCCAATTTGATTCACCTTAATTAATATGGAGTTTGCGATGCCCTTGTCGATGCCTTGCTGGAGTCGAACCGTGTTGGTTACAAACAAATCGTCACCAACCAACTGGATGCGTTTGCCAATGGAATTTGACAAAGCCAACCACCCATCCCAATCGTCTTCTGCCATGCCATCTTCGATGGAGAAAATTGGATATTTCTTGCTCCAATCTGTCCAAAAATCAACCATTTGGGCAGGTGTGAGCTTGTCGCCTGTAGATTTCTTGAAATGGTAAACACCTGTTTCTTCGTCAAAAAACTCAGAAGAAGCGGCATCCATCGCAATCATGATGTCCTCGCCTGGAATGAAGCCCGCCTTCTCAATGGCTTGCAAAACAGTTTCGATAGCTTCAACATTTGACTTCATATTTGGGGCAAAGCCACCCTCATCGCCTACATTGGTAGAGTAGCCCTTGCTTTTCAGCACGTTTTTTAAATGGTGAAATACTTCCACGCCCATCCTCAGTGCATCGGAGAAGCGGCTGGCACCAACAGGAACAATCATAAATTCCTGAAAATCAATGCCATTGTCAGCATGTGCGCCACCGTTTAGGATGTTCATCATCGGCACAGGCAGGACATGTGCATTGGAGCCACCGATGTAACGGTAAAGTGGCATTCCGCACTCTTCAGCAGCTGCCTTGGCGATGGCCAGTGAAACGCCCAAAATGGCGTTTGCTCCCAATTTGCTCTTGTTGGGAGTGCCGTCAAGGTCAATCATCAACTGGTCGAGGTAGCGCTGGTCGGTCACTTCTTCGCCTACCAAGTGGTCGGCGATGATTTCTTCAACATTTTCCACGGCTTTTTGTACGCCCTTGCCGAGGTAGCGTTCTTTTTCACCGTCACGTAGCTCCACGGCCTCGTACTTTCCAGTAGAAGCGCCAGACGGCACAGCAGCACGTCCAAAATACCCATCTTCGGTCAGAACTTCAACTTCGATGGTAGGGTTGCCCCTTGAGTCGAGGATTTCCCTCGCAATGATGTCTGAAATTGCACTCATTTTATTTAATTGATGAGGATTGATAAGGGTTGGTGAAGGTTGATGAGGGTCATTAGATTGGGATTTTCGGGCTAACCGACTCCCTTGACCATCGTCAAGCTATTCCCCACTTTTTATCATCCCAAATTAGTTACAAGTTGTGAAACAGTTTCCCCCTTTGATTCCGCAATCATTTTCACGAAATTATCGAAAAGATAGCGAGCATCGTGCGGCCCAGGTGAAGCTTCAGGGTGGTACTGAACTGAAAATGCCTGCTTGTGCTTCACTTTGATGCCCTCGATGGTATCGTCGTTGAGGTTAATATGGGTTATCTCGATGTCGTCACGTTCCATCAGCTGGTCAGCTCTGACACCGAAACCGTGGTTCTGGCTGGTGATTTCGCAGTGGCCTGTCAACAGGTTTTTTACTGGGTGATTGATGCCTCGGTGGCCATTGTGCATTTTGTAGGTTGAAATGCCCATTGCTTGCGCCAAAATCTGGTGGCCAAGGCAAATGCCAAACAGCGGCTTATTTTCAGCCAAAATAGCTTTGGTAGTCTCCACTGCATAATCCATCGGGGCAGGATCGCCGGGGCCGTTCGAAAGGAAGTAGCCGTCTGGGTTCCATTTTTTCACCTCGGCATGTGGTGTTTTTGCTGGAAAAACTTGCAAGTAGCAACCACGTTCAATCATGCAGTTCAAGATGTTGCGCTTCACACCATAGTCCATCACAGCCACTTTGAACTTTGCATCTGAATTGCCCAGAAAATATGGGCTTGATGTACTCACCTGGCTGGCAAGTTCTAGCCCGTTCATACTTGGTACCTTTGTGAGCTGTGCCTTAAGCGCCTGAATATCAAGTGTTTCTGAAGAAATGATGGCATTCATTGCGCCTTTGCTACGAATGTGGCGGACGATTGCTCGAGTGTCAACATCTGAAATGCCAACCAAAGATTCATGCAGAAAATAGTCCTGAATTGATTCGGTGGCCATCTGGCGGCTGTACTGCCACGTAAAGTTCTTGCAAACCAGCCCTGATATTTTGATATTCTCAGATTCCTGCTCAGAAACCCGAGTACCGTAATTCCCAATATGGGCGTTGGTGGTCACGAGGATTTGGCCAAAGTAGGAAGGGTCGGTGAAGACCTCTTGGTAGCCAGTCATGCCTGTGTTGAAGCAAAGTTCGCCTGTAGTTGTGCCGATTTTACCGGCAGATTTGCCATAGTAGGCAGTGCCATCTTCAAGGAGGAGTACCGCTGGAACTTGCGTCATGCGTTCAGTTTTTTTACAAATTTGGAAATAAAATGGAAAGGGGAAAGGCTCGGACTGGCCGAAGTCAGGTGGAAAATTTGCGGATGCTTGGTCTGTTTTTTATCCACTTAAACTGATTTTGAACAACAGCTTTTCAAATCAGCGGCAAAGATAGTTTTTGGGCTGCAATTATTTTAGCCAAATCCAATTTGTAGATAGTTTTCAATCAATAACCTTCCACCCTGCGTACCAGCGACACGTTTCGTTCAAAATCAAACAAGGTTATGCGGCGAAGGTCGTAGTAGGCAAGCCAAAATGAACGCAACACTGACATGTAGCTGCGCCTAGCTGCCTCTTTTTCTGTCACGGCAATACCGAGGTCCAGCACATCAATTTTGCCAATGTAGTAGCGGTTTCGGGTCATTTCTTCCCGTTTCAGGGAAACTTCATAGGCACGTTTGGCAAGCGCTACTTGATTGCGGACGAGGTCAAACTGCTTGACTTTGAGCAGGATTTCTTGCTCGAAATTCACTTTCTCCTGCTCCACGTTCATTTGCTCAAGTTCACGGTTGGTGTAGGCTGTTTCGAGGCGGGCCTGCCCTCGGCCCCAGTCGAGTATGGGAACGGTGACACGCACCGAAAGCCTTTCATAGTCTTCAGGGGACTTGTAGGCGTCTGATAAGTTGGGGCCTCTTTGTGCCAATTCCAATTGACCAGAAATATTCATCTCGAAGCCACGGCTCGCTTTTGCTTCTGCGACTGATGCTTCTGCTTCGGTGAGCCTGCGCTCAAAGCCAATTACATCACTGCGGAATTGGTTGGCATATTCTAATGCCTGCGATGGGTCAACAAGAAAACCTGGTATGGTTTCGGGCGCCTCCATTTTGAAGAAAACGGATTTTCGGATGCCCAGAAAATTGCGGAGGCGCTCCGTGCCAGATTGCAGGTCGAGGAGCGCTTGTTGCATGGCTGCGTCCGCGTTCATGGCACTCAGTTCAATCTGCAAAAGCTCAGTTTCAGCAATCCTTCCTACTTGGAACCTGCCTTTTGAAATATTGAAAAGCGTGTCAGCATTGGCTTTGTCCTGTTTGGCGGCACGTAGATTTAACTGGGCGATGAACACTTGGAAAAACAAATCCGATGCTTGGTAAGCTACATCCTCCATTTCTTCTGCGAATGAGCGAGTGGCTTCCTGATAGCGGAGTGGCTCAATTTTTTTGTTCCATTTGAGTTCGTTGTACCCAAATACAGGTTGGAAAAAGCCAACTGAAAAAGGCGTTGAGAAATAAGAGATTTCATTGGGTGCTTTTGGCACGAGCAAGTCGAGGCGCTGCAAGCTGCTGCGTGCGAAAATCGTTGCACCAGTTTTTGCAATCCTTTGCTGGAGGGACACACCTACATTGTTTACAACCTGCGATTGTTGCACAAACGAGCTGCTGCCATCTGGGAGCACAATCAACCCGATGGAACGGTTCAGGTCGGGAAGTGTGCCGTCCAATGTCAAGCCCGGCTTGTAATCGGCCAAAATGCGCTGATAAGACCAGTACCTGTTTTTCAGCCTAGTTTCTGCCAGTAGCGCATCCGGTGCATCGCTTTGTGCAAGCGTCACGATTTCATCCAGACTTACCGATAACGTATCCGTTTGGGCAGCAAGGTTATTTGTGAAAAACACTGAAAACAACAGGAAGAAAAACGTGGCTCTCATGCAAACAATGGATTTAGTAGTGTAAAATGAGCGTACTATTCGATGCGCAGGGCTTTGATAGGGTCTTGCTTGGCGGCCTTGCGAGCGGGAAACAGCCCAAACACCAGCCCGATTGTAGCTGCAACGCCGAACGACAGTGCTATGGACCAACTTGAAATCATGGTTGGAATCTCAGAATACTTCGACACAATTTTTGCTGAAACAACACCCAATCCGACGCCTAGCAACCCACCGATTAGGCTGATGATGACGGCTTCGAACAAGAATTGCAGCACGATGTCGCCCTCTCGGGCACCCAACGAACGTCGAACGCCAATTTCTTTGATACGCTCCATGACCGAGGCCAACATGATGTTCATGATGCCAATGCCGCCTACCAGTAGCGAAATGCCAGCTATTGCCGCCAAGACGCTGTTGAATATATCTTGGGTTTTTTGCTGCTGTTGGAGTAGTAATTCTGGCACTTCCACCTCAAAGTCAACGAGGTCTTTGTGCCTTCGTTTAAGGATTTTAGCGATTACCTCTGCAGACACTTGCAAGGTGCCAGAGTCATGCAGCCTCACCACTACTTTGTCAAGTTGGTGGTAGCTTTCATCATTTTTATTACCCTCGCCATCGTCCCAATCGTTTTGCTTGATTTTATCAGCAGTCACCCTTGCCCGGTTTTTCAGGCGAAGCATGGCACTGCTTACAGGAACATAAACGTCGGCGTTGTAGTCACGAATACCGAGGTTTTCGAGGCTTTCCTTGCTGGCCAACCGTTTCTCAAGCACCCCAATAATTTTGAACCAAGAAGTCCCACATTTAATCCACTGGCCTAATGGGTCAGTTTCTGGGAAGTATTTGGTTTGTATCGTTTGACCAATGATGCAGACGGGCTTGCCGCCTTCGATATGTTCTTTGTGAAAGAAATCGCCTGTGGCCAAGCCGAGGTTGTTCAATTCAAAAAAGGCATTGGTTATGCCAACTACTTTTGCCTTTCCGGTTTTGCCTCCATGCACCAAATTGGTTTGCTCGACCAATTCTGGGCTGATTTTGTCAACGCCAGGCAGCACTTTTTCAATTGCTTTGACGTCTTCAAGTGTCAGGCCAGGCGACCAAGGGCGTTTGCCATCCTTGCCGTTTTGATTGCTTCCGCTTGAAGCTTGTGCCGTATTGGCAGTTTGCTCGCCACCTTCACCTTCTTTTAATACCAGAGAGTTGATGACGATGTTGTTCGTTCCTATCAACTTCATCTGGTCGAGCAGTGCCTGTTTAGCGCCAGTGCCAATTGCCAGCATCGCAATGACAGCTGCTACCCCAAACACAATACCGAGTGCCGTGAGCACGGAGCGCAGAATGTTGGCCATTACGCCTTCAGTGGCAAGTATGAAGTTGAAAATGGTGCGTTGCATTGGAATGGATATTAGGAGTTGGGTAATTTGTGTTCGTTAAAACAGTTATTTCACAAAAGGAAATTGATACTGAATTACCCAAATATTATCATTCCACCGCCTCCTGCATCATTTTTGGGCTGGTATTCTTCTTTGACCTCCTTCATTTTTTTCAAAGCTTCTTCTTTGCGCTTCTTCTTCTCTTCCTCCAATTTTTTGAGTATGTCCTGCTTGATTTTTTTGTCAATGGGCACCAGCGGCAGCTTCTCAGCATCGTCGGGAATCAAGAGTAAAACTTCTTCACCCTCTTTGAGCCCATGCTCAACGATTACTTCGTTGTCGTTGGTTTCGCCAGTAATGACTTCCTGTTTCACAATTTTACCGTCGGCTTTTTTGTAAACAAAAGAGACTGAATCGCTTTGGATGGACTCGAGTGGGACGTAGAGCACTTCTGGGAAAGTGTAGGTAAGTACCTCGTTACTGGTGGTCATGGCGGGGCGAAGGATGGAGTCCACCTCCTCCAACTGAACAGTCACCTCAAAAACTTTGGCATCGTAGCCCTGTAACTGCTCGCCAACGTTGGCGACAGTGATGACTTTACCGGTGTAACTTTTGTCCGGGAATGCATCCACCTTGATTTTCACCTCCTGTCCCTTTTGTACCTTGCTGATGTCCACTTCGTTGACGTATGTTTTGGAAATCATGATGCTCAGGTCAGGCAACTCGGCCACTACCGGATCCCAGGTGCTGATTTGAGAGCCAGGCCCGATTTTTCCGTTCCAGCTTCGGGCATAGATAACCATCCCGTCTTTCGGAGCTTTGACGATGAATTGGTTCGAGAGGTCTACCAATCGCTGGCGACGAAGTTCTACCTGACTGAGTGTGGCGAGGATTTCACTGATTTTAGCCCTCGATTTGGTCTGCGTGAGTTCATACCTTTTTTCCAATTGCTTGTAGTCCCTCAGCGATTTTTCCAAGTCAATTTCAGCCTGTTGGATGACCATGCGGGGTTCGTACTTGCTTTGTTCTACCTGCAATTTTTTCTCCTCCATCGAAAATTTCAGGTTGACTAAGTCGTCACGAATTCCACGCAATTCGATGGCGGTGTCAATTTTTGCTTGCTCCAATTGGGTTTGGGTTTTGTCAATCTCGGTCTGGGCTTCCTTCAGTTTTGTTTCCAGCTCAGTGCGGTCGAGGGTGGCCACGTAGTCACCGGCCTTCAGCACCGTACCCTCTGGCACCATGTCGGAGATGGTAGCTTGCCAAATCTGAGCAGAGCGCATACCGCTTGGGCCTTTAATCTCTTCCGAATTTTTGGCTTTTAGCTCACCGGTTGCAGCCACATAAATCTTAAATTCCCCTTTTTTTACGGTGGTGCTGATGCTTTTCGCTTGGGCTTTGCCTTTGCCGCCGCCTTCGCTGCAAGCACACAAAAATGCGGTCGCAAAAAGAAGCAGGAAGAAACAGGAGAGTTTGGAAAACGTGGACATAGAAGTTTCAGTTGGTGGACGCCATACCCCGGTTTGCAATGAATTACCGTTGTCTAGCTTGTGTCGCAGTTAGTTTAACGAAGGAAAGACGCATCGCCCGAAAAAGGGTTGCCCCGAAATTGATGATGGCGATAATTTTCCACTTTTGGTGAAGCAAGGAGCTTAATGCAATTGTCAGGAAAAGTATCAGTTGGTGAGGGGCAATCGAAAAAATAGTCAACTGCACCTCACCAATTTTAAGTCAAATCAAGCCTGGGCAGTAGGTGTGTTGAAATTCATGGTAGGGTAGGGCGGTGTCTCTGGCTCATGGATTGGCCCAAATTGATTTTCATACCTTTTAATGTTGTCTGCAAGCGCCATCATCAATCTTTTTGCATGTTGGGGCGTGAGTATGATGCGAGACTTGACTTTTGCTTTTGGTAGATTTGGTGCCATCATGATGAAATCCACCACAAACTCGGAATGGTTGTGCGAAATGACTGCCAAGTTGGAGTACTGGCCTTCAGCAATGTCTTCAGGGAGTTCGATGTTTAGCTGGCCAGGTGCGATTTTTTTGTCTGACATGTTTGTGTGATTTTATTGACAAATTTGTTTGCATTAAAAAGCCCGGCAATATCTACATATTTGCTCGGAGTGCAAAGTGATGGAACGTTTTCATGACGGCATTGGTTTCGGCGTTTCATTATTCACATCAAAATCAAAATCAGCTTCCAATGGAAAATCAATGGAAAACCTACTTTGAACAGAACCAAAAAATTTGGGACGACCGAGTTGAAACACACCTGAAGTCCGATTTTTATGACCAACTAGGGTTTATGGCCGGTAAAAGCTCCCTAAAGGAAATCGAGGCAAATGCCCTCGGCGACGTGAAGGGCAAGTCTATTTTGCACCTTCAATGTCATTTTGGGCAAGATTCGATGTCTTGGGTGAGGCAAGGCGCAAAAGTCACAGGCATCGATTTCTCTGAAAAGGCAATCGAAGCCGCCCGCAAAATCAACGCTGAACTGGGCTTGGATGCGACGTTCATTCAATCGGATGTTTACGAACTCCCAAACGTACTTGAAGGCCAATTCGACATCGTTTTTACCACCTACGGTGGCATTCCTTGGCTTCCAGATTTGGAGAAATGGGCAGGTGTGGTAGGCCATTTTCTAAAGCCAGGCGGTACTTTCTATCAGGCCGAGTTCCATCCACTTTTTTATATTTTCAATTTTGACAACCACAAGGTTGAGTACGGCTATTTCACTGAAAAAAATCCATACACCGAGGAAATCTCCGGCACATACGCAGACCGATATGCTGGTGTGCAAGGAACCGAGAATTTCTGGAACCACAGCCTGTCGGAAGTGATGATGCCGCTTATTCGGCAAGGTTTGCAAGTGGTTGATTTTCAGGAGTATGACTATGCACCTTACAATTGCTTCCCAAACATGGTGGAGCGCGAGCCAGGTCGCTTTGCTTGGGGGAATTTTGGGGTAAGAATACCCCATATTTTCAGTTTGAAAATGGTGAAAGGGTTGAGTTAGATGCTGTGGAAGTGGCAGCGTAGACCATTGCCACTTCCGCAACTGGCGCGCAATCAATACCTCCGCCTGACCAATTTGATGAAGTCCTTTGCCTTTCCCTTTTTGTCCTTCGCTGTCCAATTGAATTTGACGGCTACGTTTCGAACTAGGTAATCCTTGGCTTCATCGTAGTGGCGTAACTGGTTGAGCGTGGATACAGTTGCATCAAAGGCAGCTGCGTCGCCTCCAAAAAGTTCGTTTTGTGTAGAAATTCGCTCGTTCAACCCCATCGCTTTTTTGATGTCAGTGATGGGCAGTTCACTTAGCTTTTCCGAAAGCTCGGTGGCTGTTTTGAAAGAAAATAATTCCTCCAAGTCGGGATCCAACTGAATACTTGTCGCCTTGTAAACGGGTGCAGGCGCTGGAGGCTCTTCGCGCAGTGGCGGTGGAGGAGGTGGCGTCTCGACAGGCAGTTTTTCAACAATCACGACAGGTGGTGGAGGAGCCGGTGCGGGTTCGGGCGCAATTTCAATTTTTATTGGCTCTGGTTTTGGTGGCTCAGGCTGAGGCTTGGGCAGTGGGGGAGGAGGAGCCGACTCCGGTTTGCGGAGTGTGATTTTTGGCTCTGTAGCCCTTGGCTCAATCGGTGGTGCTGGTGGTGGAGCGACCACATTTGCCACAGTCTGCATTTCTAGGAAGGATTCATAAAATTGCAGGATATAGCTGCGCATTAGGTCCCGCTCAATGCTGGAAATATTGCGAGGGTCTCCGCTGATGTTTTTGTAGAGTGCATTGATTTTTTCCAGTAGCAGTTTGCTTTTTTGAAAATCCATTGGATGTGCGATGGTTGTTTTGAATTGAACAGGTATTGGAAAATGTCCAAACGAAAATTCAACAAATTGATTGTCAAATTCTTACGTCCAGCTTGATTTTTTCAGGCATTGAAATATTGCTGGCGGGTTGTGGGAATCTTGTGCCCTTTGGTGCTTTTTCTTTGTGAAAAAAAGGGAAAGGTCTACCTTCGCCGACCCGACGCAACTTGAAGGCCGAAAGGTAGTCAATTCAGGCTATTCGCCTAGCCCAATATGTCACTTTTTACGCTCACCCAAAACGATTACAACAAGAAATGGGGCAAGGAAAAGTGGAGTTCATGTAGCTTTTGCCTTAGATGTTAGCACACCAACTCATTTTACTTTGTTCCTTTACTTTTTCCATTTAGACCATGTTTCTTGAACCACATTTCAGAGGACAGCGCAGCGGTTGGATTGAGGTAATTTGCGGCAGCATGTTTTCGGGCAAAACCGAAGAGCTCATTCGAAGACTTAAACGTGCCAAAATCGCCAACCAAAAGGTCGAGATTTTCAAGCCGAAAATTGACACCCGCTACGATGAACTGAAAGTGGTCTCTCACGACGAAAACTTTATCCTCGCTGTTCCAATTGACAGCTCCCAAAAACTGCTTGAATTAACGGACGGGGTTGGTGTGGTTGGCATAGACGAGGCGCAGTTTTTCGATGACGATTTGCCGGAGATTTGCCAAAAACTTGCTTTGCATGGCAAGCGGGTAATCATCGCAGGTCTCGATATGGACTTCAAAGGAAGGCCATTTGGGCCAATGCCGAGCCTGCTCGCAGTGGCCGAATACATCACTAAAGTTCATGCCATTTGCCAGCATTGCGGTAACCTTGCAACCCATTCGTACAGACTGGCCAACGAGGGGAAAACGGTGTTGCTTGGCGAGAAGGAAACCTACGAACCTCGTTGCAGAGCTTGCTACAGCATGGGAAACATCCTTAATTTGCAGACCGAACCTTAAGTTTATTTTGATGAGCTACGGATTGAGGTAGTTCGCTCTTAAACCTTCAAATACAAACACTGATGACACTAGAACCTTCTTTTTTTCAGCAACTGGACATATTTATTGAAAATGCATTGCAGGAAGATGCCCCAAATGGCGACCGAACATCATTGGCCTGCATTCCAGCCGATGCACGTTGCAATGCACACTTATTGGTAAAAGATGCGGGCATTTTGGCGGGTGTGGAAGTTGCCCACTGCATTTTCAAGAAAGTTGACCCACAATCAGTTTTTACTACCCTCATCGAAGACGGTACACATGTCAGCTTCGGAGAAGTGGCTTTTCACGTTGAGTGCAACACGCAAGCGCTCCTTCGTGCAGAACGGGTTGCACTCAACATCATGCAGCGTTTGAGCGGCATTGCTACCCTTGCCCACGAGTTCATGTTCGAGGTGGAAGACCTCCCCGTTAAAATCCTCGATACCCGAAAAACAACGCCATTGCTCCGATTCTTGGAGAAATATGCAGTTCGAATAGGTGGTTGCCACAATTACCGGGAAAACCTTTCTGACTGGTTCATGATAAAAGATAACCACATAAAAGCTTGTGGTGGTGTGCGTAATGCGATAGAACGAGTAGCCGATTATCAACGAGAAAATGGTTTGAGCCTCGGTGTGACCGTTGAGGTCAAAAACTTGGTGGAACTCCACGAGGTCCTCGAAACAGGCAAAATCACTCGCATCATGTTTGACAACTTCGAATTGCCGCTGCTGGCCGAAGGGGTTGCTACCGTCAACAAACAGTACGAAACGGAGGCATCTGGTGGCATCAATATCCACTCGGTTCGAAGAGTGGCACTTTCGGGTGTTGATTACATTTCGGTAGGAGCACTGACGCACTCAGCGGTCAGTTTAGACTTGAGTTTGAAAATCAAATAAAAAAAGAGCCTTTAAATGTTCATTTGAAGGCTCTTTTTTTGTCTGGTGAGGTGTCGTAAGTTAGTTCAGTGCATTCTGAATTTTTGACTTTAATGAATTGGGTAACTTTTGAAAATCATCGAAAAAAAGATGATAAAAGAAATTACTGCCAACCAAAGCCTCACATCTTTTAGTAGCGTTTCGTACTTGCTCATGTGTTTGTTGTTTTTTGTAATATAGTGCTTGCTGTAAAATAATAACCTGTGCTTCGCATTGAAGCAGTTAACATTCAGAAGAAAATTCTTTTTGGAAAACGTAATGAGGGAAGACGAAAAACACCTATTCAAATAGAATGCCAACACGATTTTCGATAATGTGTTGAGGTTGTTTGTGCCATCATTTTTCGGGTAAACCTATGCCACCAACAATGCCTGATTTATCTGCTTCACCATAGCTGGACCCTCGTAAACCAACCCGCTGTAAACTTGAACCAATGAAGCACCTGCCTGCAATTTCTCAATCGCATCTTCTGGCTTGGCAATGCCGCCCACACCAATAATCGCCAACTTGCCTCCTGATTTTTCGTGCAAATACCTAATGACCTCTGTTGAGCGGTTTTTTACGGGCTTGCCACTGAGGCCCCCAGCTCCAATTTTTTCAAGTTCCAAGTTGGTAGTATTCAATCCGTTGCGGGCGATGGTCGTGTTCGTGGCAATAACGCCGTCCAGTTTGGTGGCTGCTGCGATTTCAAGGATGTCGTCCAACTGGCCGTCCGTTAGGTCGGGGGCGATTTTCAATAGCAGCGGCTTGGGCTTGGGTTTTTGCCGATTGAGTTGCTGGAGCGACGTGAGCAAGGCGGTCAATGGCTCTTTTTCCTGCAAATCCCGCAAGTTTGGTGTGTTGGGAGAGCTGACGTTTACCACAAAATAATCCACGTATGGGAACAGTGCCTCGAAACAAATTGAATAGTCCCTGCCAGCCAGTTCATTGGGGGTTGCTTTGTTTTTGCCGATGTTCCCACCAATGATAACACCGGTTTTTTTGCGGTTTTTCAAACGACCAACCAAAGCATCTACGCCCTCGTTGTTGAAGCCCATCCGGTTGATGAGTGCCTCATCGGCGGGCAACCTGAACAGCCTTGGCAATTCGTTGCCAGGCTGCCCCAACGGTGTCACCGTGCCGATTTCGATGAAGCCAAAACCCAGTGCCGACATGGCCTCGTAATGCTTTCCATCCTTGTCGAAGCCTGCGGCCAAACCCACTGGATTCGGGAATTTTAACCCAAAAACTTGACGCTCCAACCGTTTGTCCTTCACTTTGTAATGCTTGCGGAAAAGCCAACCAATCACTGGAATGGCCAAGGTCATTTTCAACAAAAACAAGGTCAAGTGGTGCGCCTTCTCAGGTTGGAAAAGGAAGAGGAAAGGTTTGAGAATGAATTTGTACATAGTTGAATTGAATGGTTTACGGCGCTTCACAAAAACGTTTTGTCGAAAGCCAACGGGAGCAGGTCAAGTCCATGTTC
>CAYTZS010000073.1:0-22641 GCA_964442355.1 uncultured Saprospiraceae bacterium
AGGGTGTGCCTGTTTCTGTGGAAATATACGCTTGGAGCTTGGGCTGGCCGCTCACTGGTTTCGGCAGCGTTGTGATGGGCCAGAAGTTTTTCTGTCTAAAAACCTGTGGGTCGGCAGCGGGCACACCGGGCATGATGGGGAGTACTGGTGCCAAGGTTTCTTTTTTCACCGGATGGCTGGAAGCTGTCTGAGTGTGCGGGAGCTTCTTTTGTCCGAAGGCTAGTGTCAGGAAGGCCAGCGCTAGTAATGTCAGGTGGATTTTTTTCATGGTAATAGATTGTAATTAGGAATTGGGAAATGTTGTTATCAAGTGCGGCTAAAGCAGGTAAACTACCAACCAGATTTGTCTTCTTTTGGTGGAGTAATATCTTTTTTGCCAGTGGGCGTTGTATCAGTTCTAGGCTTGTTGTCGGCAGCCTTGCGGTCTTTGGTGAGTGCCTTCAGTTCTTTGTAAACACTGACCAAACCTTGTGGTGGTAGGTAGTCGCCAGCGCCCCAGGTCACCCGGCTGTCGAGGTTGTCGGTCACGTGCCGCAGGAAGTAGTACATGTTGCCGGGCTTTTCGATGTCCAGTTTAAAGAGTTGCAAGGAGTTGACTTTTTCGAAGAGGGCCTTGGCCTGTTTCGGCTTGATGGATTTCAGTTCTTCGAAAGCGCCCTCGACGCCAACCTGCTTGAACAACTGACCGTTTTCGAGCAGCGTGTACGAGGTTTCAATACCAACAAAACCGCCACCATCACCGAAAATCACCTGCCTTGCTGGCAGCTTTTCGGGTGTGTACTTGGCGACTTTGCAGGCTTGGGAAAACAGTAGCATCATGGCAAGGACAGGTAGAAACTTTTTCATGCGGTGAAATTTTTGCAGGGAGTTGGAAGTGTGCTGAGTTAGCTTAATTTTTGTCCAAAGGTAAAGAAAAAAGATATTGTCAGATGACAGCAGTGGGTTGCTTTGGGAAGGGGGCACTTTAACCAGTTTTGTGAAAGGTTAAAATTCTCCTAAATGGCGACCTCAAAATTGTAAAACGTCGAATAGGCTGTTAATTTTGGCACTGTTTTAATGTTCTTCTGGAACACGAAACTTTCGAATTCATTCATTTCATCCAATAAAATACAGTCAACAATGAAAAAATTATTTTTCCTGTTTGCGTTCATGGGCCTTTTCGCCTTCGGTGCTACTGCCCAGAAAAAAGCTTGCTGCGCTGCCAAGGCCGGCAGCGAGAAAACTTCCTGTACTTCTGCTTCCAGCAGCACCGATGCTGAAAAAGCTGCTGCCGGTGACGCTAGCATCGTGAAGCAGGTATCAAACGAGGGTGAGGTAAGCTATACCCGCAAAGAGGTTTGCGCAACTACTGGCAAGGTATCCTTCACCAGTGTTGAATACTGCACCAAGTCTGGCAAGTTCATCAACGTATCTCCTTCTGAGAAGGCCGCTTGCTGCACGAAAGGCGCTGGCGCAACCAAAGTATCTTCATCTGAGAAAAAAGCCTGCGCCGCTGGTGGAAAGTCGGGCTGCTGCGCCAAGAAAGGAGAAAAGACATCAACTACTAGCACTTCTACTTCCGAAGATGGCAAAGTGAAATTGATCAGCAATAGTGGAACTAACTAATTGAAATTCGTTTTTCCACAAGAAAAAAAGGCCGACGAGCATTGCTCGTCGGCCTTTTTTTCTTGTGGAAAAATCATTTTTGGGGCCTAGTTTCTAAACTCAGAGTACATTCTGCCCTCCCTGTACTCTTTGAGCACGTGTCGCACGGTTTCACTCAAGTTGGAGGGTAAGTGGTCGAGTGAAAACCACTCAGCGCCTTTAAATTTGTTGGGCTCTCCTGTGACAATTTTTCCATCCCATTTGGTAGCCTTGAAGTAAAGCGTGATGCGGTGGCCATTGCTTTTGGTCCGCTTGTGCAGCACATGCACGAGTTGAAGGTCCTTGGCCTTCAGCACCAAGCCAGCCTCCTCTTGCGACTCCCTGATTAGCGCCTCAAGTGCGTACTCGGTATTTTCAATTGTCCCACCGACGAGCGTGTAATTGCCGCCAAGGCTTTTTTTCTGCCGGAGTAGCAGGATGCTGCCTTTGTTGTACAGTATCAGTCGAACTTTAAGGTTTGTATCGGCCATGATAGGTTTTAGTGAATGGACGTGCCAAAGATAGAACCATTGAATTTGTTTTTGGCCAAAAATGACATGGTCGTTTTGGCCAAGTTTCACAGGCTGTTTTATGGTGTCCTCAAACCCTGTATTTGAACGTCAGCAACGGCGTCCCATCCGGCAAAATCGTGGAAGAAACACGATAGCGGTGCCTTGCCCTTCGGTCCACTTTGTGAAAATGGGGCACTAAACAACCCACCAGTGCTCCTACAGCATAACCCGTTGCCACATCCGTGAAATAATGTTTCCCAGCCTTGATGCGCAGGTAGCCGGCGACAGCAGGTACGGCAGCTGCGGCTGTCCAAACCACAGGTTTCCATTTGCTGTAGGGATAGTAGTCTGACCAAACCTTGGCCGTGAAGAACGACATACTCGCCGTCATGGCTGTGTGGCCGGAGTAGAACGAGAGCATGGACTCCACCTTTAATTTTTCGCCCATTGGCGCGTTAGGATTGAAGACATAAGGGCGATTTCGCAGTGCGAGTCGCTTGGTCGTGAGGGTCAGGCCGTGTGTTACGAGTGCCGTTTCGGAGACCAGAACAGATAGTTTCAGTGCCTCTTCCCGGAGGTTTTTGTCGGCCATGAGCGTCAGTGGGAGGAGCATGGAGCCGCCTGCCACCCAGTCGCTGGCATCGTCGGCAAAGTGCGAATAATTGGAGATGGATTTTTTGTCCAGTTCAATCAAGTTGCCTGGTTGTAGGTTATTGATGTCGGTGGGGTTGCGTGGGTTGAGGTTTTGGATGGCGATGAAAGCCAGTGCGTTCAAGCCCGTACTTCCAGCCAATACGGGGGCGTCAATATCCCAATTGATTTGATAGACGGTGTCTTGCCTGTTTTGCGAAGCAGCGGATAAAACCGCCAGCATGCAAGCAAATATGGCAATCGTTAACTTTTGCAACATACAGTCTGGATGAAAATGATGGACATAGACCCCATTAACGGAGTTTGTTCTTTCAAAATTCTATGGATAAACCCTTGGCGTGGATAAAGTTCGAAGCCTGCCTGATTCAAGCTGAAAGCACATAAAATTGAGGTGTTGACTTTTCTGCCGATGGCGAACTATTCTGCCCACCTTGCCCTGTTTTAGCGAATTTGATGGAAATAGTTTTGTGATTTATCCCCCTTTTATAACTTGTGGCTACCAATTTTAATTTTCAAATAATTGCACATGAACCCTCATGTCGTTGCTATTTTCGGAGGTGCCGTTTCCGGCGCCGAGGCATCCCACCAATTATCGTTGCGAGGCATACGCAGCGTGGTTTTTGAACAAAATGCACTGCCCTACGGCAAGATTGAGGATGGCCTGCCCAAGTGGCACGCCAAGCTTCGTGACAAAGAAGAAGCTGCCATTGATACCAAACTCGCCGACCCAATGGTTCATTTTGTGCCGCTCGTAAAATTGGGGCAAAATATTGATTTTCAGGAAGTTGTAAATAATTGGGGCTTCTCGGCTATATTGCTCGCAACGGGAGCTTGGCGTGACCGCCCGCTCAACATTGATGGCATTGACGACTACGTGGACAAGGGCCTGTACTACCAGAATCCCTTCATGCACTGGTACAACCACTACCACGAACCCAACTATCAAGGCAAGCAAAAACAACTGTCCGATGGAGCGCTCGTGATTGGCGGCGGCCTTGCCTCCATTGACATTTGCAAGGCGCTGATGATGGAAACCGTACAGGCAGCACTCGCCAAACGGGGCATTGAAACCAACATGTTTGACTTGGAGCGGGGTATCGCCAAGGTGCTGGAGACGCATGGTCTTGGCCTCGACGACTTGGGCCTGAAGGGCTGTACCCTTGTCTATCGCCGCCGGGTGAAAGACATGCCGCTGTTTCCAGGTGAGACGGACACCCCCGAAAAACTCGCCAAAGCCGAGGCAGTTCGGGAAAAAGTGCTGATGAACGCACAGGCCAAATTCCTGTTCAACGTGTTGCCATGCCACATCCCCGTGGCCAAAATCGTGGATGATGACCAATTGGTCGGGTTAGTGCTGCGTGAAACGAAAGTGGAGGACGGCAAGATGCTGGAATTGCCCGGCACAGACAAGGCACACCGAACGTCCCTAGTGATTTCGTCCATTGGCAGCGTGCCGGAGCAGTTGCCCGGTGTGCCAATGAAGGGTTCGATGTACGAAGTGCAGGAGGGGCAGTGCTGTCGGTTGAAGGGCTTCGAAAACGTTTTTGCCGTGGGCAATTCCGTCACCGGGCGGGGCAACATCAAGGAGAGCATCGAGCACGGCAAGGCCATTTCGGAGTCCATTGCAGAGGGGTATCTGAGCGACCCGGAGGGCATGGTGAGTAGCAGTTTTCGGGAACGAGAAGATACGGTCACAGCCAATGTCACAGCGTTGGCTCAACGTATTTCACAGATGAAACCACCCTCCAAAGAGCAACAAGATTTGATACTCCAGCGGGTAAAAACCTTGCAAGACGCTGTTGGCTATGGCGGTGACTACCTTGAATGGGTGGCAAAACACAGGCCCGTCCGTTTGGAACAGCTCTTGGGATTAGAGGCTCATTGACATAAAATGAAAGAAAAAAATAGGCACATTAAAATTGATAAAAATGATTTCAAACAATTGAATTGCAGTATTTTATAAATTATGAATGTAAAATATGTAGCTTAACTTGCTAGCTCTTCTGCCTAAAATATTTCAATCAAAATATGCTCGCAGGGTACAATTGGCACAATTTTTTAAATTAAAGAAAACGAAACTTTAAATTCCCACAGCTAAGATAACTAGCTGACATACTATGAGAAAAGTCCGGAAACCGAGCTTACTAAGCTTTTAAGATTCCTTTCTTTTTTTCCAGGAACCCTGGACCTTTCTCAACAAACATCAAGTCGAATCTTTAACCACGAACCCGCAGCGGGTTCCATACATCGGGCAATTGCATGCCCCGTGCTGCCAAACGAGGCAGGGCGACCTTACATTTTCTTTTTGCAAAACCTTACACACACCAGATTGGGCCTTTCAGAATAAGTCTGGAGGCAATTTTGAGATTTCCGGCGGCACCTAGCCGAGTGGCCTTGGCATGTCCATGCATGAAAATTGATTTTCAGGGACTGTCCTGTGCTTGCTTTGCGCCGCCCAACGAAACGGTACTCACTATTAACATTATAATCTCATGGTAAAAGGTAACGGTTTTGCTCCGCACAGGCTGACATGCGAATCCCCCATTGCCCCCCGGTATTTAGGAAGGTTCAAGTTCAAAATTAGGACGGTACTATCAATTACAGCACTGTTGCTTCTGTGCGGGCAAACCGTCTTTTCCCAGTGTACTTTGGTCTGCAAGAACAGCATTGAGGTGGCGCTCGACAACTCGGGCAATGCCACGCTTACCCCGCCGATGCTGCTCATCTCCTCCAATGGTTGTTCCAACAATTTCAGCATCACGGTGGTGGACGAGGACGGCAACCAGCACGGCCCTGCGCTCACTTCTGCGCTCATCGGTCAGCAGTTGTTGACCACCCTGTTCCACCCAGCCAGCGGCAATTCCTGCAACGTAAACGTTACCCTGATTGACAACCAGCCACCTGTGATTGATTGCAGCAGCGACTCCATCTTTATCTGGTGCAATTCCCTGCTCGAAAACCTCGACACACCTTCCGTTACCGACAATGTTAGTCTCCCAGATGAAATTGAACTGACCGTTGCAGATATTTTCACCGATTGGGCTTGTGATGATTCCGTTGGCAACGTCCCTGTAACGGCTTATGTGCAGCGCACTTGGACGGCCACCGACGAGGCTGGCAACGTTACGCAGTGTGTACAGCATATTTTCTTCAAAAAAGCTATCCTGTCAGATGTCGAATTTCCGAAACACCGTGACGGCACACAGATGCCCGCTTTGGAGTGCAGTGTGCAAGACCCACTCAACTTCAACATCACAGGTTACCCGATGATAGACAGTGTGTGGATGGACAACACACTGAGTTGCGACCTCGTAGTTTCGTTCAACGATCAGCAGATTCCCATCTGCGGCGGGGGCCGACGGATATTGCGCACTTGGTCCATCTTCGACCTTTGCACCGAGGATTTCAGGATTTTCACGCAAATCATCCGAGTGCTGGACACCACGCCGCCAACCGTTACTTGCCCCGCAAACATCAGCTTCACCACCTATCCAAGCGTTTGCACGGCACAGGTTTATTTGCCGCAGGCCACCGCTACCGATGCTTGTTCTGGCGCTGTCGTGGCGCCGTCATGGCAGTTCGGCACTGGCAATGGACCATTCAACAATGTACCAGTGGGCAGCTACACCGTGACCTACACGGCTACCGATGGCTGCAACAACTCCAGCACCTGCACGATGACTGTGAAAGTCAAAGACGAAGTCGCACCGGTTGCGCTTTGCGAAAGCCAAGTGCAGGCCAACTTGCTTGCGGATGGCACGACCATCATTTTTGCCGAAACCTTCGACAACGGCAGCTACGACAACTGTTCTATTGACCACATGGAAGTGAGCTGGGGCGGTCAGCCGTTCGACACCTTTGTTTCTTTTGAATGTGACGACATCGGTACGCAAATCCCTGTGACGCTGCGTGTGATAGATGCTGGTGGCCTTGTCAGTACCTGCACCAGTGCAGCAATCGTGAAAGATTTGGTGAAACCAGAAATCATCTGCCCTGGCCCCGTGACCCTCGGTTGCGGACAAGACTTCAACAACCCAGCCCTGACTGGTCTGCCCTTCGCCACCGACAACTGCACAGTGGCCTCGACGACCTACTCGAACCAAATCAACCTGAACAACTGCGGCAACGGCACTGTCGTGCGCACTTGGACTGCCAAGGACCAGAGCAACAACGCCGCCACTTGCCAGCAGGTAGTGACCATCGCCGACAACACACCGATTACCGTGACGTTCCCAGCCGACGTTTTGACTTACGAATGCGAGCCCAATACCGACGTGAGCGTCATGGGCGATGTGGTGGTGACTGGCCAAGATTGCGAGCAATTGCAGATTACCCATACCGATTACTATTTTTATACAGCGCAACCTGCTTGCTTCAAGCTCATCCGCAAATGGGCGGTGATTGACTGGTGCTCATACTCGCCCAACAACCCATCCGGTGCAGGTTTTTGGGAGCAAACACAGGTGATAGAAGTGCGAGACAGCGTGGCTCCGGTGCTCACTTGCCCGGCAAACTTTTCGGCTGGCATTGATGGGTTCAACTGTCAAGAACTGGTGACGGTGCCGCTCCCAAACATCAGTGATTGCAGCGACCAGGTGGTGGTGACCAACAACTCGCCGTTTGCCCAAAGCAACAACGGTGCAGCGACGGGCACCTACCCAAAAGGCACGCATACCGTAACCTACACAGCTACGGACGGCTGTGGCAACACTTCCTCCTGTACCACGCAGTTGTCGGTGGTGGATGCCCAAGCCCCCAGCCCTGTCTGCAACAACGGCGTAGCGGTCACCATTCAACAAAACGGCTCCGTGACGCTGACACCTGCCATGATAAACAACGGCAGCAACGACAACTGCTCGCCGACGCAGAGTTTGATATTGCAAGTAAGCCCCAACACCTTCGATTGCCAGAGCCTTGGCAGCAAGACCGTGACCCTAACCGTGACCGACCAAGCAGGCAACTCTGCCTTTTGCCAGACGACGGTGGTGGTGCAGGACAATTTCAATGTTTGCAGCTCGCAGACGACGGCCACTATTGCTGGTAAGCTGTCCCGTGACAATGGCGATCCGCTTTCCGGTAAATTGGTTGGTCTCAGTGGTGGCATCAGTATTGCCATGCAAACCAACATTGACGGCACTTATGCTTTTCCCAGCCTTCCGCTGGGACAAGACTACACATTGACGCCAAGCTACAACACCAAGCCGCTGAACGGTGTCACGACTTACGACATCGTGCTCATCCGTCGGCACATACTCAACATACAACTGCTCGACTCGCCATACAAGATCATTGCTGCCGACGTGAACCGCTCCGGCGCCGTGACGACGCTCGACCTGGTGGATTTGCAAAAGCTAATCTTGAACATAACGACGGCATTCCCGAACAACAACCCCTCGTGGCGCTTCGTACCGGCCAGTCACAATTTCCAGAACCCGACCAACCCGTTCAGTCCAAGTTTCCCGGAAATTATCGCTTTGGACGACATCGTGGGCAACTACTGGACGGCTGATTTCGTGGGCATCAAGGTGGGCGACGTGAACAGCAGTGCCAACCCCAGCACCTTCGATGGCGAGGAAAACGAGAGCCGCACCAACTTTGACAACTCGCTGATTTTCAGCACTAAAGATATTGAACTGGTCGCTGGCCGTGATTATGCCATCCCCTTCGTGGCGCACCCAGAACGCATCATGGCCGGCTTCCAGTTTACTTTGGATTTTGAAGAAAAAATGCTCGATTTCGTATCTGTGGACAACGCTGCTGGACTGCTATCTGGCAGCGACTTCGGCCTGCCACAGTCGCTCGGCACCAGCGCCCTGACGGTGAGCTGGGTGAACGAAGCTGCGCAAAAACTGCCGGAAACTGGGGTGGTTTTTACCCTGAATTTCAAGGCAAAAGCTAATGGCCGCCTTTCCAATGCGCTGAAAATCAACTCATTGAAAACGACTGCCGAAGCTTATGCGGGTAATTTTACCCAAAAAAATGAAGCATTTGAAACTTGGGGCGTGGCACTCGAATTCGAGGCTACCCAGCCTGCTGAGCCGATGCTGCTCCGCAACTTCCCCAATCCGTTTGACGGCAAAACCACCGTTCAAATTCAACTGCCAGAAGCAGCCCAAGTCAGCTTCCGTCTGCACGACCAGTTCGGCAGGCTGCTGAGAGCTTGGAGCAGCTCCTACGACCAAGGTCGCCACGACATTCCGGTTGACCTGACTGACATCCCGCCCGGCATACTACTCCTCGAAATGGAGGCAGGGAGTGGCCAGCAGCTAACTTTAAGGATGATGAAAATGTGATGGGTAACTGGTGGGTTGTGACTGGTCAGACCAATCACAAATCACTAATTACCAATCACCAAAAATACCCATGTTCATTTCGATAGACCCGATTGAATCTACGATTCTATAGCCAGCACCGACTTTTTCTTTAATCAACTTACACACACAATTACACACATTTCGAGTTCGGGCTGTCTAAAACCCGGTATCCAAATCAAAAGGGCTGATACTATGAGAAAATGTCCCGTGAACTTTTGAAAGGTACCACCGACCACAGGGCCTGGCGGAGGGAGCCAACTGCAAAAAACAGCAGCAGCACCTCCGCCAAGGTTCCGGTTGGACAAATGGAGTTATGAGTTTTGAGTGATGAATTTCGAGCGGAGAGATGCTCTTCGAGGATTGAAATGAAGGCTCAAAAAATAAATAAAGAAACTGACAATCAAGACTTTACAACATAGAAAAAGCGCAAAACAAAGCACTAGGCAATCATTAGCATTTTTTGAATCAATCAATCATTAACAATTTAGTATCCCATGAGAAATTTCGAGTTTACTAAACCCTTCAAGCACATCCCAACGATTATTTGGGGTGCTACTACCAGCGGGTTGCATGGTGTTGGCCGCCTATTTCGTGCGGCAGCGCTGATGAGCTTGCTGCTGCTCGCAGGCTGGGGAAACAGTGCTTTTGCTCAATGCGCCCTTGTTTGCAACGACGACCTGAACGTATCCTTACCCGGCCCAAGCGACGGCTGTGAGCTGGAAATGACGGCTGATATTTTGCTGGAAGACCCGAATGCCTGCCCTGGGCCACACACGGTGACCCTGCTGACACTGCAAGGTCTCCCGCTGGCATCCAGCCCGTTCGTCAACGCCAGCCACATCGGCCTGACGTTCATTTACTCTGTGGCCGAGCCCGGTGGCAACACCTGCTGGGGCACCATTTCCGTAGAGGACAAGCTCGGCCCTGAAATCACTGGTTGCATTGACCGTGTTATTCCTTGCCTCAGCAACTACAAGCCAACGATTGACGGCGGCAGCGTGCCGACACCAACAGTGGCCGACTGCTCCGGTGTGGCCAGCTTCAGTTACACCGATATCATTGACCACGGCAACTGCGCTTCTCCGTATGTGGCGTTGATTCTGCGCACTTGGACGGCAACGGACATTCATGGCTACAGCAGCACCTGCTCCCAGTACATTACCGTACAGCGCGTGTCGCTGACGAACACCACGCCGATTTGCCCTGGCAACGTTGACCTTCAGTGCAACATTGGTTCGCAGAACACCAGCCCGGCAGCCACAGGTTACCCGACCATTGTTGTGGGTGGCGTCACTTATCCGGTCATTCCCGGTGCCAACAATTTCTGTGAAATCGCAGCATCTTATAGCGACGAAATTTTCACCATCTGCGGTGGTGGCAAGAAGATTTTGCGCACTTGGAGCATTTACGATTGGTGCATACCGACCACGCCGGGCAACAACAACCCCTGGTCTTGCATCCAGGTCATCAAGTTGCAGGATACTACGCCACCTGTCATCACGTGCCCTGCGCCCATCGTTCAGGGCAGTTCCTCCGGCGGATGCTTCGCATCTTTCAATTTGCCAGCGGCAACTGTGAGCGATGCTTGCTCCAACTACACCGTGAAGGTGCTGACTCCTTTTGGCATCGTGAACGGCAACGGCGGCCCGATTTTCAACGTGCCAGTTGGCGTACACAACATCACCTACATCGCTACGGATGCTTGCGGCAACGTAAGCCAGTGCAATACGACCATGACTATCAACGACGTTTCGGCTCCAGTTGCAGTTTGTATCCAATTCACCACCGTCTCGCTGACCGATGATGGCACGGCCATCGTATCCGCTACATCTTTTGACAACGGTAGTTCGGACAATTGTGGCATTTACCAGATGCTGGTGAGCCGGATGCCCTCCGACTGTGACATTGATGGCACACCGTTCGACACCTACGCGTCTTTCAGCTGCTGCGATATTGGCGAGATTCTGATGGTATCCATGCGGGTGCAGGACCATGCTGGAAACTTCAACACTTGCATGGTGGAAGTGGAAGTGCAGGACAAGATTGACCCAATCATCACCTGCCCACCGAACAAGACCATCCAGTGCTCTGACCCAGTGCCTGTCGTGACGCCACCGACTTTCAGCGACAACTGCGCTGGCGCAACCTGGACGCACACACAAACCGACAACCTCACGAACTGTGGTACGGGCTACATCTGGCGTACCTACACCGTGACCGATGCGGGTGGCCGTACGGCTTCTTGCACCCAGACAATCACGGTGGTAAACGGTTCGCCGTTCAATGCTTCAGGTATCGTTTGGCCTTGGGACTACACTACCGACGAGTGCGATCCAGCCCTCGAACCGAGCGACCTGCCAACCGGCTATGACGTGCCGACCATCACAGAAGATGGCTGCGACCTGGTGGCCGTGACGCACACCGACCAGGCACTTTACACGAACTACCCGGCTTGTTTCAAGATTTTGAGGAAATGGATTGTTATTGACTGGTGCCAGTACAACCCGAACCTGCCAAACAGCCCCGGCTACTGGGAGCATGTGCAGGTGATAAAAGTACAGGACAACGACGCTCCTGTGATTGCTTGCCCAAGCAACGTCTCGGTGGAGAGCCTTGACGCCAACTGCGGTACTGGTGCCGTTTCGATACCAGCGCTCACAGCTACCGATTGCAGCAACAGTCTCATCTGGACGGTCAAGTTTGACTTCAACTCCAACGGCACGATTGACCAGACCGGCTCTAGCCCGAACCTCAGTGGCAACTACCCGTTTGGTACGCACGCCGTATCTGTGACAGTGGAGGACAAATGCGGCAACATTGCCACTTGCAACTTCACCATCACTGTGGTGGACGGCAAAAAACCGACGCCAGTCTGCGTGAACGGCCTCGCCGTGGAACTGATGAACATGAACGGCACAGGCATGATTCAACTCACGCCTGATATGTTTGACGCTGGCAGCTTCGACAACTGTACTTCACCGCAAGACCTGGAGTTCGAGCTCGTGCCTTCGCTCTTCGACTGCGACAACGTGGGCACCAACATCGTGACCATCTACGTGACCGACGAAGCTGGCAACACGGACTTCTGCGAAACCTACGTCATCATCCAGGACAACATGGTGATTTGCCCAAGCCCACTCTCTGCTGACGTTTCCGGCAACATTGCCGACCCAAGTGGCAGTGGCATGAGCGGCGTGAGCGTGAGCGTGAGCGGCAACGGCCCGCTAACGGCTCCGGCTACCACTTCTGCCAACGGCAACTTCATGTTCTCGAACTTGGGGCTTGGCCACGACTATACCTTCACGCCGAACTACAACATGAACCCGATGAACGGTGTGACGACCTACGACCTCGTGCTGATTACCCGCCACATCCTCAACATCCAGTTGCTGGACACGCCGTACAAAATCATCGCTGCCGACGTGAACAAGTCTGGCACCGTGACGACCAACGACGTGGTGGAGCTTCGCAAAATTGTGTTGCAGATTATCCCGACGTTCACCAACAACTCGTCTTGGCGCTTCGTGGACGAAGACCACGTGTTCCCGAACCCGAGCAACCCGTTCAGCCCACCATTTGCTGAGTACTTCAACATCAACGACTTGGCCAACAACCAAGCGGGTGTTGACTTTGTGGCGGTGAAAATCGGCGATGTGAACGGCTCTGCGGCTACCAACTTTGGCGGCGGCACAACCGACAACCGCAATTTTGCAGGCAAACTTGATTTTGTACTGGAGGAAATGCCCTTCGAACAAGGTCAAACCTACCGAGTGCCCTTCCGTGCCAGCAATTTCGTCAACCTCACGGGCTACCAGTTCGCCCTTCAGTTCAACCCTGAAGCGCTGCAACTGGAAAACATCGAAATGGGCGAACTGGAAGGACTGAACGAGTCGAACTTCGGTTTGACAATGCTTGAAGACGGTATTATCACGACTAGCTGGGACAATTCAAAAAACACACTACACGACAACAACACAGTACTTTTCACGCTCGTATTCAAGTCAAACACCAAAGCGAACCTGAGCAGCCTGCTCCAAGTCGCCAACACTGTCATCCCTGCCGAAGCCTATCGCGCCGGCAGCCAGGACATGGAACTACTGGACGTCAACCTCAACTTCAACAATGCCGAAACTTTGGCTGTTGACTTTGAACTGTTGCAAAACAAACCCAACCCGTTCCACGAGACGACTACCATCGGCTTCCGCTTGCCTGAGGCCGGAAAGGCCACGCTGACGGTGTACGACCTGTCGGGAAAAGTGCTCAAGGTGGTTTCCAACGACTTTGAAAAGGGGTACAACGAAATCAACCTGAGCCACAACGAACTTGGCGCTTCTGGCGTCCTGTTCTATCAGCTCGAAACGACGTCGCAGACTGCTACCCGCCGTATGGTGCGGATGTAAAAACGAATGGCCATTGGTCGTTGAGGTCGCTGCCAAAATGACCAATGACAGAACTACTTCGAGGGGGCCGGGTTCCAAATGCCCGCCCCCGACTTGCTCCGAATCTGTTGGGGCGAATGGAATTCGCCCATTTTTCCAAATAAAAAAAAAACCGCTTCTGGCTTTTCGCCGGAGGCGGTTTTTGTTTTGGAATTGGTGAGTTGGGGAATTAGGAATTTTGGAAATATAAAGTAACTGCCAACTGCCAACTCAAAGCTCCTGCCAACGGTCGCCCTGCGCCACAATGAACACCGCCCCCGGCTTCGGTGGCCAGTGCTTCATCTCCACCCGGCAACCATTGCCGTCCGTGCGGAAGCGGTACTGCTCCGTCTGATAATCACCGAGGCCCATGCCGTAAAGCCACCACCAATTGCCCCACTGCTCGAACTGGAGGCGGAACACCCCAGCGGTGCTGTCACGGCTGGCGGTGAAGCCATCGGCCGGGGAGGTCAGGTTGAACTGGGCCACTTGGTGAAAATCGCCCGATGTCGGTTTGCCACCGATGTACTTCAGGGCGTCCTTGATGGCCAGATTTTCTCGTGAAAAATCCTTGAAAATTGGGATGCCCTGATAGTTTTCGGGGCTGGCCAGTACGTAAACCTCCGAGGCATCTTGCCAACGAAAATCCCGCAGCAGTCCGGTTGCGATTTTTGTGCCCTCTTGCCAGCGTCCGGTCATTTTTTGGAGAAAGAAAGCGGATGCCACGAGCCATACAGTGAACAGCCCATTGCGCAGCCACCGAGGAGAAAGGTCAAAAACCGTCACCAATCCGATGCAAAAAAACAGGGAGGCCAAGTAGCCGTAACGGTCGTTTTCGCCGTGCAGGACGTAGGCCACGTAGAGGTTGGCAACAGGAGCGAGGGCAAAGAAAAACAACAGCCAGGCAAAGCCGACCAACCGCAGTTTGGGGCTTGCTTTTTTAGAAAAAAGTACCCATCCCATACCCGCCAACCCAGCCGCCAGTCCGCTCCAAGCTACGGTTGGCCGCTCAAAAAACAGCACCAGCCACTCCTTTGCCCCGTGCGGCCACTCCCGCCACCAGAGCAGGTATTTGGTGAAGTATTTCAGGCAATTGGCAGCGATGAGCTGAAGGTCAAAGTTTAGGTGTACGCCCTCGCCGTAGTGGCCCGCCCAGCCGCCAAGAACGAGTTTGTTGAGGAGGAAATAGGCGACGAGGAGCAGAAAATAGGGGAGCGCGATTTGTCCCTGCCCCGACCACTGCCCCCTGAAGGGGAACCTAGAAACGCTCACTTTGTGGGTTGGTACATCTTTTTGAAGTTCCAAGGAAATTGCATCCGTGCGGGTCAGTGGCAAAAGCACAACCGCCAGCAACGGCAGCGCCACGGCCAACTCAAACGTGAACAGCGCCACGACGAAGAACCCGTGCGAGAGCAGCAGATGCCACCGTTTTTTTTCCTCAGAATATTTCACCAAACACAACAACGAGGCGAGCATCGTGAGGGTGCAGAACAGGAAGTTGAAGCAGACCCGCCAGACCAAAACCTCGGCTTGGTAGGGTGAGAGCAGGAAGAGCAAACTGGCCATCAATGCTGGCGCAAATGGCTGGGTGTGGCCGTTTTTTTCAAAGATTTTTTTTGCCAACAAGAAGCCCAAAAAGCCATTGACCACATGCAGCGAGGTGAAGGCAAAGTACCAGCCATTGCCGCCCACGCCGAACCATTTTACAAATAGGTACAGGAAAAAATTGGTCACCTGGTGCATGGCTGGAAAGCCGAAGCAGTCCCAAACGCCACTAAAAGTAGCGCCGTCCAATCGGTGCATGAACCCAGTGAAATCGGTGACGAAGCCTGCCTGCCAAGTGCGGGCGTACAACAGGTGAACTAGCGCCAGGAACAGTGCCGCCACTGCCCAATTTTTGCCCCAAAAGCCTTGATGCCAAACTGATTTCATAGAATATTTCCGGGTTCGGCCGGAGTGCGTAATTTTGACGCCCGTTCGAAAGGGTTGAGGCATCACGTGATTCAATCCTTTAGCCATTCAATCCTTTTTCGGGGCTAACTTCGGAAAACTTGGTCGGTTTGAGGGAAAGACTTTGTTCTATGCGCAGGTTCCTATTTTTTCTCTTCTTGCTTTTTGCGGTGAAAATCGGTGCATTTGCCCAAGTAACTGGCAAGGCCACGGTGGATAGCACCCGGATGCTCATCGGTGATCAGATGCGCCTGCGCTTGGAGGTCAGCGCCGAGAAGGACGCCGAGCTGCTTCCGCTCGACCTTTCCGTAGTGGCCGCCGACTCGACCTTCGAGGTGCTGAACGAGAGCAAATGGGACACCCTCGGCACCAGCGGCGACCGCATTCGCCTGCAAAAACAACTGTTGTTCATCGCTTGGGATTCCGGTCTGCACCGTCTGCCCGCCATCCCAGTGGTTTACAAAATCGGAGACGCCACGGACACGTTTTTTACGAGAGACATCCCCATCCAAGTGGACTTGCCCAAGGTGGATACGACCCTCGCTGACATAAAACCCATCATCGAAGAACCCCTGAAATTGCAGGATTTTTTGTGGCACATCGTCGGTTTGGTGGCGTTGGTGCTGGTCATCGTGTTGGTGCTTTATTTGCGCAAGCGAAAATTGAATCCACCACCCCCGCCGCCTGTGCAGGTGGTGCGGTTGCTGCCCCACGAGCTTGCCTTGCGGCAATTGGAGGAGCTTACGCAGCAACAACTTTGGCAAAACGGCGACGTGAAAGGCTACCACAGTGCCCTGACGCACATCGTTCGGGAGTACTTGGAGGGCCGCTACGGCATCCAAGCGCTGGAACAGACGACCGACGAGATTTTGGTGCAATTGCGGCAGCGTGATTTCGACTTGGCGCTCTCGCAAAAATTGGGCGACGTGCTCCAAACTGCCGACCTCGTGAAGTTTGCGAAGGCGCAGCCCACTTCCGAATTCCACGATCAGGCGATGGCAGTGGCTCGTGCGTTTATCCTTGAAACCAAGCCCGCCGCTCCCGTGGCGGACGCAACCCAGCCGAAAGATGTTCAGTAATTTTAGCTTCCAACATCCGTGGTTTTTCCTGCTACTGCTGCTCCTGCCAGCTTTGGTTTGGCTTCGCAAACGGCGTGGTAGCCAACAGGAAGCGACCGTGACCATGCCCACGTTGGAAGTGGCTGCTGGCCTGAAATCCTGGAAAGCTGATTTTCTGAAACTGCTGCCCGTGCTGCGGGCGTTGGCCTTCGTATCGCTCGTGGTAGCGTTGGCTCGGCCACAATTGACCCTCAAGGAGGAGAGCATCAAAGCTGAGGGGATTGATATTTTCCTGGCCATTGATTTGTCGAGCAGCATGTTGGCGCAGGACTTCAACCCTGACCGCTTGGAGGTCTGCAAACGGGTGGCCATCGAGTTTGTTGAAAAAAGGCAGTACGACCGCATCGGGTTGGCCGTTTTTTCAGGAGAGGCGTTCACGCAGTGCCCCCTCACCACCGACCACCGGGTACTCACGGACTTCATCGAGCGACTGCGCTGTGGCATTTTGGAAGACGGGACTGCCATCGGCATGGGGCTAGCCACGGCAGTGAACCGCATCAAGGACAGCCCCGGCAAGAGCAAGGTCGTCATCCTGCTCACCGATGGTGTGAACAACGCCGGGTACGTGAAGCCGCTCACCGCCGCCGAGATTGCGAAGGAGTTTGGCGTGAAGGTTTACACCATTGGAGTGGGGCAGGAGGGGCACGCCGTTTCGCCCATCAGTCGTCGTAGTGACGGTAGCTACGTGATGGGTATGGCGCAGGTGGAGATTGACGAAGAACTGCTCCAGCAGATATCTGACATGACTGGCGGCAAATATTTCCGTGCAACCACAGCCCGTAGCTTGGAGAAGATTTACGACGAGATTGACAGGCTGGAAAAAACAGAAGTGGAAGTGACGAGCGTGAAGCGGTACAGCGAGGAATTTTACCGTTTTGTATGGCTGGCTATGATTTTGTTGTTGCTTGAAATGTTGCTCAGGTATACATTTTTAAGGCATATTCCATGATTTGGCTACATAAATGTGCATTGAATAAAAAATGGGGTTTATGCTGACAAGCATAAACCCCATTTTTTATTGAGAACAGCACCTATTTTTTTCTAGATGCTAGGTCTTCCGCTACTGCCTTTTTTGATACTTCCCAGTATTTGCCATATTCGGCTTCCAATTCAGCAGGAGTTCTTACATTATTTACGAACTCTAGAAAACGGAATGCAGCCAAGGCTTCACCAGGTTCCAGTGGTTTCGACCGCTCTTTGGAGAAAAATATCTTGCCGTTTTCCAGATAGCTGAAAGCTTCTATGACACTGCGTGTCGGAAGTTCACGTCCTTCTCTAAATCTCACCAATTTCAATTCATTGTTTTCTTGGTGAAAAACTACCCATGTCAGTGTCGAATCACGTATGAATATTGAAGATATTCGCTTTGGCTCGCCATCTAATTCGATGTATTTAACGGTGTCCCGATCGTTTAGTCCCACGACTCGAATATCTGGCTCCTTCCAATATTTGTCAATGCCAACAGAGAAACTGTCAATCAACGCAGCCCTCACTGTGTCTGCAAGGGGTTCTTGAGAATCGTTAATAGTAACGATGCTATTTGGTTCTGAACAAGCATTTAATAGAAAATAGAATGCAGTCAATGTGATTAGAAAACGTTTCATGATGTATAATTCGATTATTTTAGATTTAATTTGTTAGTTGCCAAAAACTTGAAGTTTATTATTATTGTTGGAAACTACCACTTTGAACTTGTCGTTTGCAGCTTTCAAGAGCGCCAAATCCCTTACCTCCTTAATGGCCCAGAATCCCGATTTGGTATTATCTAACCAATTGAATTTACCTTTCCCATCACCAGTTAGCAATATTCCATTTCCTGCATCGCAGCGGTTGGTTTCCACGTCCAAGCCATATTTGTTGCCAGCCATCATTATATCAGGATTCCCGTCATTGTTGAAGTCATGAACTAAGATGCCAAATACCGGGGCTATCTGCGCTTGTATAGGAAAGGAATGACGTACAAATTTGCCTCCCTTGTTTTCCCACCAACAGGTTTCAAGCGTGAATATCTTAAGCACTTGTGATTCGTCTAGGTCCTTTTTAGGGAATATATCCTGAATAGTCGCTAGTGCATAGTCGTGAGAGTAGATATATCGCTTTTTGAGGAAAGGCATTTGTTTGATGATTACGTCCTTCTGCACGCGTGGGTATAGGTTATCGTGCTCATAGAATGCCATGACTGGGTCAATGCTCCCATTTTTGTCGAAATCGTTGGCAAATAGTGTAATCGGCCTTTTTTCGGATGTTACATACCGGGAGTTAAGTCCGAAATTGCCGGTTACCAAGTCTAGGTCACCGTCCATATCCAAGTCTGCCAATTGAAGGCGGTTCCAGAGGCCGTTCGATTTCTCAAAACCGATTGCTGCCGAATCCATTATTTTTAGTTTGCCGCCAGCAAGTTTGAACACAGTTATCGGCATCCATTCGCCCACAACGGTTAGCTCAGGTGTTGGGTCACTATCAATATTTGCCCAAGCAAGGTCTGCAACCATGCCAACTTGCGCAAATTCCGGTGCGACCTCATTTGTCACGTCTGTGAAGCGGCCTCTGTCGTTTCGTAGCACGTAGCTTTGAGGCGTAGCAGGATATTTATTAGGGGAAATGCGGCCGCCGATAAATAGGTCTATATCGCCATCACTATCATAGTCAAAGGGGGCTACACGTTGTGCAATATCTTGCATTTTGGGAATTGCCTTCCCTACGCCAGTGGTAATACCAATTCCAGTGAACTTGCCATTGCCCATGTTGATGTACAAGCGATGAGCCCATGGGGAAATGCCCTTGGAGTTAGAGGTGTCACTAAAAACGGCTTCCAATCCGCCACTCACAACATAAAGGTCGGGGTCTCCGTCTAGGTCAGCATCAAAAAAAACAGCACCGTGGTCTTCAAAATGTTTGTCTTGTTCCCAAGTTTCCGCAGAGGTGAGCGTAAACTTTCCGTTGCTGTTTTGCAAGAAAAGCCCTCCGGTGTGGTTAAATGAATTGCCTACATAAAAATCGGTCAATCCATCGCCGTTTACATCAGCGGTGGCCATCATGGGGCCCAGTTCACTCAACTTCCAAGAATGCATGAAGTAGGATTCAAAGTCGTTGAAGTCGTTTTCGACATGCTCAAAGTTCAGGGCTGCTGTTTGTGTTTGATTGTTGAGCAGGGTAGGGCCTTTGTACCATGTTTTTGAGGGTGCCGTTTCATTGGCATCTGAATATTTCAACGTAATGCGCTGGTTTACAGGCACGTTGTTCAATGTTTGAGCCTTGCCATCCGGCCATCTTACCTGTAGCCGGTCAATACTTGATGCCTTGCCAACTCCAAAATGCAACAGGTGCTCAACAGCGGAGAAGATACCCCTGTTTGGGCTTAGCATGGCATATTGCTGTTGGACACCTTGATAAATAGTGACTGTGGCACCTGTACCCATTGGATTTTGAGGGCCACCCACAAACTTGCACTGGAGATAATTGGCATCTGTTTTTTGACGAGCCAAGTTCTCATAGACAAAAGCTTGGTCGTCAATATTATTCACAAGATAGTCGAGGTCTCCATCTGCATCTAAGTCTGCGTAAGCTGCACCATTTGACCAAGATGCTTTTGCAGTGACCCATTTCCCGGCCATGTTCTCAAACTTCCAATCTCCTTTGTTTTTATAGTAGTAGTTACGGATTTTGTAAATAGGAATGAGATTCAAGAAGTCGTAAACATCTTTGAACTGCTTTTCGAGGGGGATGTTTTTACCCTTAATCTCCGCAAATTCAAAGTTAATGAAGTCGGAGTTGGTGATTTCCCGCCGATAGCCATTGGTTACAAAAAGGTCTTTTAGCCCGTCGTTGTCCATGTCAGCAAAAAGCCCACTCCAGCTCCAGTCCGTTCTGTAAACGTCAGTGAGGCAACCAATATCACTGAACGTGCCGTTACCATTGTTATGTTGGAGCACATTCCGTACCACAGGCTCAAAATAGCCATTGGTTACAAGGCTGGTGTACTTATCCTGTTTGTTGTTGTTGACTGTAGTTTTGGTTCGGTAGTTGGTGTTAGCCAACATGTCCACAGCGAAAATGTCAAAAAGACCATCGTTGTCAAAGTCGGCCAGCTCGGTACCCATAGTGTGCTGAGAGGTGTGCCGAACATACTCGCCTAAGCGGTCGGTGAACGTGCCGTTACCATTATTTATATATAGTAGGTCGGGTTGAATGAAGTCATTGCCCACATAAACGTCCATCCAGCCATCGCCATTGAAGTCTTCAATGGAGACACTGAGGCCATAAGCAAAATTCCAGATGCCTGCTTCCTTTGATACGTCCTTGAAGCCGCCTTTACCGTTTGCAGGGGGCCCGTCGTTGCGGTAGAGACGATCCGAATCGTAAGGCTTTTTGGGTGCCAGCACAGGCTCCATGCCATTGCCATCCATCCTTGTCCTCGCTTCAATCCTACTAGTGTAGCTGAAGTCAGCTGGATAGTTGAGTAGGTAGAGGTCTAGGTCCCCGTCGTTGTCGTAGTCAAAGAAATTGGCGCCAGTGCTAGCTGAGATGTCATCGAGGCCGTACTCCTTGGCCCGTTCGGTGAAGGTCAGGTCTTTATTGTTGACAAAAAGTCTATTGCGTCGCTCGTCTGTTTCACTAGGCCCGGCGCGGCAAACATAGAAGTCCAAATAGCCATCGGCATTGATGTCAACGGTGGAGACGTTAATTTCAAAGCCATCCTCTGAGCCAACACCTGCTGCATCAGTGATATCCTTGAACTTCATGCTCCCTTGATTGAGAAATAGCTTGTTTTTGCCAGAGCTAGACACGAAGTACACATCTGGCAAGCCATCGTTGTTGATGTCCGCAATTGCTACCCCACCGCCATTCGATACATTGATGTGTGCCGTGACGTTGTTCTCAAATGTTTCATCAATGTGGTTGACGAAGTCAATGCCGGATTCTTCCGTTGAAAGTAACTTGAGTAACGGATCGGAAGCCATTAGGGTCTCTTCGCTTGTTGAATTTGGATCAGTGGTATTGCCTGCGTCCTTTGAGCAGGATGGCAGACTAAGTCCAATTAGCAGGAATAGCGAAAAAAAAACTGATTGGGCGCGAGCCTCGTTGGGTCTTCTATTTTGGATGGACATGTCGGTCAATTTAATAGAATTTGATACAAAGGTAATAATTTCTGATACGTTGATTGGTGAGGGTTTGTTTTGAAAAGCTTGGAGGATTATACCTTGGGGGAGTGTAGGTAGCCACTTGCCATTTGCCGAGTTGGTACTCCTTGTAAGTGTTGGGTATGTGCCAAATGCCTTTCTGATTGAGATTTTTTCAAAAAAATTTTGCGATTAAAAGCTGAATGAAGTATCTTCGCAACTGATTTGAATAAAGTGTTTCCTCGAGCTATTTTTTAATGAAAAAAATCGTAATGTTTTAAACCCTAAAATTGGGTATGCGTTCGAGGGAAAGATGGAGCTAAAATTGTATTCTCTTTTTAAGAATATTACCCAGAAGACTTAGACAGCAAGACATCAGAATTATAATCCAAATCCGTGAACATTTTATGATCCAAGTTTACATTCCTTCCAGGGACCGATTTCACACCAGTACTTTCTGCCACCATTCAATGGTATTACCGTCCGTCAAGGACGCTGCACTTCGTTCCGCCCGGTTCCGGCGGCCTGTTTCCGGTTAGTCGATTTTTCTGATAGTTGCTTTGCGAGACAAAGTTTGGAATTGCTTTAACCACTATACACAATATTTGGGCATTTGCCCTTTTTAAAGTTTGCTATTAGCAAATTATAATCCATGGCAAGTTATAATCTCATTTGGAAAACGAATCTTACACAATATGCTTCCCAAGAGGAGGTAAAGGCATTAGTCCGCACCCGCTGTGAGACTAGTGCCTTTTTTTTCGGCCCAATGGCGGGCGTTGAGAGGGGTTTCAAAATCACAAGGAGTTGAAGTGGCAATTATTTGCTCACGACTCTTTCATCAATTTGGTTTAATTTTTCTATAAATATTTTTAACTTAAATCTTTAATCTTATGAAAAAAGTGATTTTCGAGAATGGCCTGAGGGCGTTTTTGGCC
>CAYTZS010000074.1:0-22634 GCA_964442355.1 uncultured Saprospiraceae bacterium
TCGAAAATGGCTCCACACTTCAAGTACTGACCATTTCATTGTTCAATACTGACGCATGTAGCGGCAGTTTTGAACTGGTGCCAGACATCCCGTTCATCAGTTCCATTTTCGGAACAGCCTCTGTTAACAATGTGCTTGGTGAGCAATTCAATGACTTCTCAACGTCTTTGGTGGATAAAGTTTTGCTTAACCCTTCTGCCAGCTTCGAAACATGGTATGAGGACGCAGACGGTGATGGTAAGGGTAATCCAGCTGTACAGTTGGAAGACTGTGAACAGCCGCAAGGATTTGTTTTGGACAATACTGATTGCGATGACACTGACCCAGGTCTGCCCACTGTGCAAGGCACTGCATGTGATGATGGAAATACTCAAACCATAAACGATGCAATTCAAGTAGATGGATGCACCTGTGAAGGTACTTTTGTGGATTGCCCGGCATTGGGACTAAATTTTGGTGCCCCCTGCGATGACAACGACCCAACCACCATAAACGATGTAATCAACACTAATTGTCAATGTGAGGGTACACCCACTGCTTGTACAGGCATCGGTGACGCTGATGGTGATGGCGCTTGTACGGATGTTGACTGCGCAGATAATGACCCAAGCATATACCCTGGCGCTGTTGAACTCTGCAACGGGATAGACGACGACTGTGACGGAATAATACCACCTGACGAAATTGATAACGATTTTGATGGTATTGTGGAATGCCAAGGTGACTGTGACGACACCAATGCAGGCGTCTATCCTGGGGCAACAGAGCTTTGCGATAACTTAGATAATGACTGTAACGGTTTGATTGATGACAATGCCATAGGTGGGCCAATTTGGCATGCTGATGCGGATGGTGACGGGTTCGGTGACGTCGATAATTCACTACAGTCTTGTCAGCAACCCAGCGGCTTTGTGGCCGATGCCTCTGACTGTGACGACAGCAATGAAAATATCAACCCATCCACACCAGAGATTTGCAATGGTATTGATGACGACTGCAACGGAGAAATTGATGAGTTTGCCACCGATGCGCCAACCTGGTACGAGGATGCCGACGGTGATGGATATGGTAATCAGAATTCGATTCTCTTTCAATGCGCCCAACCATTGGGTTATGTTTCCAACTTGGACGATTGCGATGATGGAAATGCAACCATCAATCCTAACACAACCTGGTATGCTGACGCTGATGCAGATGGCTTTGGCGATGCCAATGCCAGTTTAGTTGCTTGTGACCCGGGTGTTGGTTACGTTTTGGACAATACTGATTGTGATGATAACCTGGCAGATGTTAATCCAAGTGGCACGGAAACCTGTAACGAATTAGATGACGACTGCGATGGTCAAACTGATGAAGGTGTACAATTCACTTTTTTTACTGACGCCGACAATGACGGATTTGGCGACCCGAATACCAGTATTCTTGCCTGCACAGCTCCATCAGGTTATGTCTCCAACAATGATGATTGCGACGACGGCGACCCAGAAAATTACCCCGTCAATACTGAGGTCTGTGATGGACAGGACAACGATTGCGACAACTTGGCAGATGATGCCGACTCGGACGTTTCAGGTCAACCGACATGGTTTGCTGACTCGGACGGCGATGGCTTTGGCGACCCAAATATTTCCTTGATTTCCTGCAACCAGCCTTTCGGGTACGTTGCAGACAACATGGATTTGTGCCCGCTTGACCCTAACAAAACCGCTCCCGGAATCTGCGGCTGCGGCACCGTTGATACCGACACGGACGGCGACGCTACTGCCGACTGCAACGACGGTTGCCCGCTCGACCCGGCCAAAACGGAACCCGGAATCTGCGGCTGCGGCGCAGCTGATGAAGATTTAGATGGCGATGGCTTTTATGCTTGTGTGGATGATTGCGACGACAACGATGCCTCCGTTTATCCGGGCGCAACGGAAATCTGCGGAAATAATGTGGACGACGACTGCGACGGACAGACGGATGAAAGCGCACTCAGCATCAGCATTGTGCAGTCCGTCTTGCCTACCTTCTGCCAGGGTCTGGCAACTTTGACTGCCAACGCCAGCAATTCTACCCCGCCGCTGAGCTATGTCTGGTCGGGAGGCTTGGGTTCGTCTCCAACCGAAACGGTATTTAACAACGGAACCTACACCGTTTCCGTCACAGACGGCAACGGTTGCCAGGCTTCCGTTTCTCAAGCTGTGAACGTTACGGCGCACCAGGTGCTTTCCAGCTTTGTGATGATTGCAGAAGACAAGGTGGAAACCAAGCGCAGCATTGTCAATGACGGCGGCATCGGTGTGCTCAACGGCAGCGGGGAAGCCAAGTTCGACGACCAGTCGGTGGTCAACAGCTTCGTTAAAGCAGACGAAGTGGAAGTGACGGGCGGCAGCACCGCAGCCCTTGTCATCGAATCGCCGGCAGGCATCACCCTGCCAACTTTTCGAGAAAATACCTTCAACGACAACAATCACGTCACTGTGCCTGCCAACCAGACCATGACGCTCACTGGCAATCACTATGGCAACATTGAGGTGAAGGAAAATGCCATCCTGTACTTCGACAACCCGGAAATCTTTGTCAAGCAAATCAAGACCAAGCAAGGCGCCATGATTGACTTTTTGCAACCGGCGGAGGTCATGGTGAAAGGCAAAATGGAAATCGACAAGGAAAACGATTTCAATCCATCAGGCGAGGCAGTGGTAATTTACCTGCAAGACAAACTAGAGGTAAAGGAAAATTCGAACTTGACAGGCGTGGTGTACACCCAGAAGAACATTGAGACTAAGGGGCAAAGTGCCAACCAGCCAACCAACATGACCGGCATGTTTATTTCACTGGAGGAAATCAAATCTGATAAATGGACGAATTGGAATTGGAGTCAAGAATGCTTTTTCTCTCCGCCGCCTTCCAACCTCCTTTTCTTCGGTGCCAATTCCACCGCAGAAATGGACGTTCAGCTCGAATGGATAAACAAAAGCCAAACTGCCAACGACTATTTCGTAGTTGAAAAATCCGCCGATGGGGTACATTTCGACTCCCTTCTTCGTCAGGAAGGTTCAGGACTAGGAGGTAAAGTTGAAATCTACCGGGACATTGACCTTAATCCTTTCGAGGGCTACAATTACTACCGCCTCAAGTTGGTTTACAAGGATGGCAGCTTTGAGTATTCCAACATTGAGGTTGTGATGTTCAACCCCGATTCCGATTTCACCATTTTTCCCAACCCCACCAGCGACGAAGTCCGGCTCTATTTGGACCGATTCATCGGTAAGGAAGAGGTGGACGTGATAATCGTGAACATGCTGGGTGAAGTGCTTTACAAAGCGCATTTGCCTGAAGTAAAAGACAAGATATTGCCCATTCGGCTCGATAGAAACCTGTTTACAGATGGGCTATACTCAGTTTCGGTAGTGTACCTCGGCAGGGCGCAGTCGAAAAGGCTGATGGTGGCTAGGAATTGAGAAAAGCTATTATTTTCAGTAGAGAAATCCCGTCAGGCTGTCATGGTCTGACGGGATTTTTTCATTCTACGTTTTAGATTTACCAGACAATGCCAAACAGATAAACTTGATGAACAGGCAAAGTCTCACTTTGTCAGCTTTGTCAACTTCCAAGAGTTCCATGTACTCACACACCCTGTCAGCAACCAAAGCTCCTTCCGCATATTCATAACCAGCACCAATGCTTTAGCCTGCTCAAACACTTATCTGAACAGAATCAACTTTCTTTTTGATGATTGGAGTTGTAGAACCATCATCTTCTCTGATGCAGATACTTCTTTACAAGCAAGCTGGTTAACTTTGGTTTCAAAAACAGAAATCAAGCCATGGAAAATTATGAACTAATACCCGGAATCATTTTCGATGAAGAATATGAAGGATGCAAATCAAGGGACTTTCAAAATTCTGCGGAGGAAAAGGAATTGATTCGAAAAATGGCTGACCGAATCGAGGATTTCATGCTGTCTCAATATAAAGGAAGATTATCAGAAATAGGTGCAGAAAGAATTCAAGACGGAAAGGATTGGGATTATTGGGAAAAATTGAACGCCAATTTTGATAAAAATGAAGGCCCTTTCCCTTACTTCTTTTTTACTGGCTCAAGAATTATTGAGTACCACTTGTGTTATAAACCTTTAAGTTTCGAGGACAAAAATGACTTTGGGCTTTTTCTTTTCTTTCAACTCAGGAACTGTTCATTACACGATGTTGAAGGCTGGTTGGATGGGCTTTTAACCAAGCACGGGATTCCTTTTCTTTCATTTTTGGACACCCATTTGGATGGATACAAAGAGTTCTATCAGGAAAGGTGGTTTAACTTCATCTCAAAATGGTTAGATAAAGTAAAGGAAGGCATCAAAGAGAAGGAAAATGTGAGTTCTGTAAAGGATGGCAATACACCTGCTGATTTTGCTGAAAAAGAAGGAATTCAAGTTGAAGAAACTTCACAAAAGTTCGGACTCACGAACGCTCAATTAGCCATGCTATTTTATTTCTTTTTCAAGCATGTTGGCGTTGAAATCAGGAGTGGCGTGGACATCGCTCCAGTTGCGAAATTGGTACACCTTTTAAGTAACAAGCCCATATCCAAACTCCCAAATTCAGATATTTACAAAATGTTGGCGAAGGCTCCTTCGATTCACCCTTCACCTGAGAAGAACATTGGTGACATGGAAATTATCAAGTCAAGATTTAAGGATTTTGGGTTCAATGAAATAGAAAAAGAGATCAATGATGTAATTAGGAGTGAGAAAAATGTCAAGAAAAAATAATTTTACCTAATTGATTGAATAACAACGATTTAAAATGTAGAAATTAGATTTAGGGCCCCCAATTGGGGGCCCCAAGCCCTTTGGCAACCCTCAATTTTGTCGCTGGCAATTCGAATGAAGATTCGAAAATTGATAATTAAAAAGCGACAAAAATGACAATAGACATTTCAAAACTACCTTCTTGGGCCAAGCTCGAACTTTCAAAAGAAGACCTTGAAGCATTCGCTCATTTGATTCTCCTAAATTCAAAGTCTGTTGAATCAAAGTCTGTTGAGCCAACAACTAAGATACTTTGGATTGACGATGCTGCCAAGCTCCTCAACTTGGCAAAGCCTACCATCTACGGCTTGCTTTCAAAAGGGAGATTGCCACATTATAAAAGAGGCCGCAAAGTCTATTTCCTCCGGTCGGAACTGGAAGCTTGGCTATTGACGGGCAAACAGAGCACCATTGCCGATGAAAGTGCTAAGATGGAATCTTATCTCTCCTCTAAAAAACGTAAGCTATGACAAGGGGTAATTACACAAAGATTCAGAACCACTGTTTAAGGGATAAGAGGCTTTCTTACGGGGCGAAAGGGCTGCTTGCCTACATGATTTCGAGGCCACCTATTTGGAGGTTTTATGTAAAGCGCCTTTCTGAATATGCAGCAAATTGCAGCGAACACAAAACTCGCATTTATCTAAAGGAACTATTGGACTGTGGTTACTTGAAAATGGAAAAGGTCTTGGATGACAAGACCAAAAAGTTTTCAGGGTCACGATATGTTCTCAATCGGGAGGTTATTGACAATGCGCCTGTCACCATTCTATCGGATTTGAAAAATGCCGAATGTCAAGTTTCACGACCCTCAGAAAATGCGAACGTCGGGGAAACCGAACTTCGGCAATCCGTTAGGCATAATAAGACTGAAACAAATATGACTGAAGTTTTAAAAAAGAAGGACTATCAACAACAAGAAAAACAAGTTGCTGCTGTTGCTGGTGATATTGATAATTTTTTTCTAGGCTTGATACAAGACGAGGCTTGGAGAAGCAGCTTTCAAAATGAGATGCTTGGTGATAGGCTTATTACCAGCCTGGAATTTGAGTTGGTATTGTTTCAGTTCCGAGAGCATGTCTTGCGAAAAAATGAATGCTATCCAGATTCCCAAGGGGTTAAGCAACATTTTCTCAATTGGTTCAATACTCAAAAGGACAAGGGTTGGCTCCTTGGCAAACTTCAAAAAGAAAAGCAAAAGCAAGCTGAACTTATCAAGAAGGTTGATGACTTGACATCGAAAGTGAACCAAATGGTGGACATGCGGAACGCATTGAGTTTTCCTTCTAAGGAAAAAGTACTTGAAGCGAAATTGATTTTGGAGTCGTCAGTTACCTCGCTTACTGATTTGATGAAAGCTATACAAGACAATAAGGTTAAAGCAATCATCTTGACAACTTTGGATAATGCACATCGACTGATTGATTTGATAAAAAGGGGTTCTGAAAAGAACGGACTGGGATTGCTCTGCACAAATGCTAAACCCTCAAACTAATACCATGCAAAAGTTACCCATCAAAGTTTACTCAAAAAAGGAACTACGCACGCTCTATGGCATCAGTCGAGAGACTTTCAATGTCTGGATTAGCAAGGTAGAATACCTGTTACCGCACTATTCTACGCATTCAAAAATACTGACGCCTGCACAAGTTAAGGTGCTATTTGAAGCTTGGGGCGAGCCGGAGATTCCTGAAAAACCTGTGCAAACATCCGTAAAACAGATGTAAAACCCCCGTGAAACATGTTTTACAATGGTAAAACATGGCAATCGTCAGGTGACCATTTACAGTGGTAATAACTTTGCACCTACACATAAACCTCAAACAAGAAATTGATGGAAAACATAGACTACCTCAGTATGCGGACGACCAACATGAACATCCGCATTTCACCGCTGCTCAAGTCTTCGTTGATTGAGAAAGCAGCCAAAATGGGACTGAACCTTTCGGACTACATCATGCACGTGTTGACCAAGGACATAAGCGGTCAGGACAAAGAGATGAACGAGGCCAAGTCTGGCATGAAGCAGCTTGAAAAGGAGAACAACACCCTCCAAAAAAAACTAACCAAATACGAGGATTTGGCAAAACCATTCGAGAAGCTGCTTGGTCAGACCATTGAGATAAACGGTCAGCCGATGCTCATCGAAAGTGCTTTCGATATTTTGAAACTGATGTCCCAAACCTTTAAAATCAAATAAGCATGGAATTGGAGCAAATTGTCATGCCAAGGCTGTACAAACCTCAAAGCAGTGGCCTTCTAAATATCGAAAGTGGAAGCAAGCTATTGCTAAAGCTTGTTATTGGGGCAATAGCCATTTTTGTACTGCTTTTCATATTGTCAAAGTTAGGTGTCTTTCAGTGGCAATTCTTTGAAGAAAGACGGGTGAAAGAGGAATGAAAGTTTTTGCAAGACACTGAAATTCAAGTGCAAGGGTTTGAAAGGCAGGTCAAGAATTTGAAACGGAGGTGCAAGAATTTGCCAGTGAATTCCAAATACCTGCAACTATGTTTGGAGATTTGAAATTCCTTTGGGTAGCTCTGCAAGCCCAAGTGTGCCGGTCGAAAGTTATAGCTGAGAATTAGAAAGTCGGAGCAATTATCCTGTAAAATGATGAATGAGGATTACAAGTCAACCTGTAATGTTTGTAAGATAAAAAGTTGGCAATTTCTGGTTTCGGGCCAATGATGCAATTAGTTGATTGAGTATTACAGCAATTGAAATTGGTATTATAGGTTTAGTAAATACCTTCCAATTTGAGTCTTGTCGAAAGACTGTTCTAAAAAATGTGTCAAAGTTAGATTCATAGATTAGAAGCCCTCACTCCCTCACAAATTTCTCCGCTGCCAAAACCCTTTCCCCCGCTACGACTTGCAAAAAGTACATTCCAGCAGGGAGGCTGCCTGCTTCTATGGTCTGATATCGGGTATTGATGTCGGTTGTTATTTCCAAGCATAAACGCCCTGCAAAGTCGAGGATGCGGATGCGCAGTTCACTGGATGCAGGCATGGGCAATTCGACGGTGAAATACCCCCTATTGGGGTTGGGCATAAGCTTCAGACCAGTTATGCCGTTGGCTTCTGTCGTTTTTGAAACGGGGTCAAAAACACTGTTGCCATTTACGGATGCGCCACCGCCACCGCCGCTGAATCCATGTATTACCATTTCAGCATAATGCTCACCTGCAAACTGACCATGTCGCCAAGTAGTAGTCGTTGCTTCGGGGCCATTTGCGTAAGTCCAATATCCCACACTATCATAAGCCGTTGCAGCAGGTACAAAGGGGTGTCCATATTCAGGTGCAACATTGAAGTACCCGTGAAATCCATTGATTTTGTGGAAATACATCGCCTCGTGGCTGTCGAGTAGTCCACCTGCCAGTTCAATGGCCTCCTTCATCAGCTCATAGTCTGTTTGCGTATAGTAAAACCGAACCTTGAAGTCCTCGTCAATTTGTTGGGAGGGCAACAAATCCTCCATCAGCCAAAAACGATTCATTTCGTAAAAACCATCTGGATTCTGCACAAACGCCGTAGGTGGGTTTTGCAGGAGTACAGCAGCAGGCGGGTCGTTGTACAATAGCATGGGCAGTGAGTTCAGCACGGCGGCACTGCTTTCGGTTTCAATGGAAAGCAACAAGAAGTCATTTTCGACCGCACCTGCATTGGGGTTGTACGAATAGAAATGCACCCAACCTGCGGTGTCCCGACAAGTTCCCGAATGGTAGTTGTTGATTTGCCCCGGTACTATCCCGGTGGGACTGGGGGCTAACCCGTTCCATTGCGCATCCCCAACCTGCGGTATGGCTGGGCCATCTGCCAAGACTTTCTGCAAATTGTTCATGTCCGGGTTGAACAAGGGAAGGTTGGGAACATTTTGTGGGGCGGCAATCACCCAGTCATAGACCTTGCCCGTTTGTAACGAAAGCAGGCTGTCCATGCGGTTGTCCGTTCCAGCGACGGTAACAGCAGCGAGCAGGTTTGTAGCAGGGGCTTCTGGGGCGAATTGACCATCGTACAAGTAGGTCTCAGCATGGAAGGAAATCAACCGATAATCGCCGTCCTCTGGGACTTCGAGCTTGAGCACGTCGTAATTAGCAAGCGACGTACCGCCTGGCGGCAAAAAGCGTGGGTTGCAGCGACTGAAAACGGATTCCTTGATGAGCTCGTGGTCGCCCAATTGGTAGTTGACCAACCAAGAGTCAGTCGGCTCTCCGCCCGGGCAGTAGGTGCGCACGGAAAAAGTATAAAGTTCGGATGCTATCAACCCATCTACTACGATGGTGCTGTCGGTGGTCGAGACCATCTTCTCTGGCCCCAAATTGTCGGGCCTGCAATTGACCTCGTAGGTGGCTCCCGGTGCGACGTTGCGCCACCGCAACGAGGCCGATGTGGCAGTTTTCGCATCGAGCCAAATAGAATCCACCATTGGGCATTTTGGGGCGCAGCCAGTCACCTTGAATCCCAACTCAGATTCTTGCAGAAACTGCGTTGACAAATTGCCGTCGGCAAGTAAATAATAGGTATGCCCTTCCTCAACAGGGAAGCTTACCATCGAATTGGGAAACTGCCAACAACCTGCCGAAATCAAGCCAACAGTGTCGCAGCCAAGCGAAACATCTTTGTAAAACCAATGCAACTGGTCGTTTAGGTAACTGCCCGTACGGGACACGTACAAATTCCCTGTTTGCTGGGCGGTTATCCGGTATAGCACTTCGTTCACATTGAACCATTCCCACCAGTTGCCTTCACAGATGGCTCTTTCAAACACGTTTAGGCTGTCCGGGCGGAACCAGTGGCCTTGCACGATTTGCTCGCATTCGATGTCCTGAAACGGCAAGAAACATCCTGGCAGTGTACTGAAAGTGAACGGCCCGTAGAATGGGTTGTTGCCACCAGAAGGCCAGCAAAAAGCATTCAGGTAAATTTCATACATGGTGCCAGGCTGTAAGCCAGTGAGCGTTTTTTGGATAAGCATGCCAGCGGAATCAGCTTGTGTCTGCCCGATATTGCCTGCGTACTGTGCATGTGGTGCTTCCCAGAGCTCGCCATCAATGATGGAAAAAGATGGGGACAAGAAATTGAGCCGGGCGGAATTCTCGGTCACATTGTCAAACCAAACGGAATCAAAGGTTCCGCAAAACGTACCGGTTTGAAACAGAAATGGCCCCGTCCAACAGGTATTCGCAGCCCCTGCTTCGCAGGATACCCGCAACCACATACGGTATTGGGTCGAAGGCGTCAAGGTGTCGGTGGTAAGGTGGTAAATGCCTTGGTCGTCGAAGGGGTTTACCACCACGCCGCTCTCTACGGGCGGGGTGTTCGCATCGGGTACAAAGGCCGTGTCGGCGGTGAAAAGCAGGTCGAACATGCTCGTGGTGTCGTTGGGGATGCCCGTGAACTTTATGGAGCCTGTGAACGGCTCCAACGGTGTGTTGAAATTCTGTTCTATTTGAACATTCGTCACCGGGCAGCGGCTCAGACGGAACACATTCGACGGCATTTGTTCGAACATCAAAAAATAGGACACGCCCGCCATCAAGGTATCGAGCATGAAATTGGAGGCAGTAATCGGGGAATAATGCGAACGGCATTTCCAGCCATCACTTGGGCAGATGGCAGATGTGTCGGGTAGCCAGTAGCAGGTCGCATAGCTGCCTGAGCCGAAAAACTCAAACTCCAGCCAATAGGCCCCAGTCTCCGGAGGGGTAAAGCTAAAGACACGGTGCGGCGAGGTCCCGCAAGCCGTTTGAACCATGAATCCAGAAAAATAGCGGACTGTATCAACGTTGACGAACTGGCAAAGCTCAATCGGCACGGCGTGCAGGCAGGGCGTGTACAAGGTGGTGAACGACACTGGCCCCACCCACAAGCTTTTATCGCCATTCGCACAAGCCGAACGCACGTAAAACTGGTATGGCTCCCCCGGCAGCAAGCCTGTCACTACAAGCGAATCGTTTGGCCAGGCAGCAAAAGTTGGCATGGTAGAATCGCTGGGAACGGGCAGGGAGTCGCCGCCAATTACAATATCCCAAGTGGTAGCAGAACCGTTGCCCAACCAGGTCAGTAGGGCTGTGGTATCCGTCACGCCCGACACCTGTGGCACATCCGTATTGAGGCAAACGGGCGTTGGGCTGGTCACCAAGCGCAAAGACCAACCAAACTGCAAGGAAAACAAGCTGCCCGATGGGTCATCGTCCACCAGCCATAGCCGCCAAATGCCATTTGGGTCGTCGTTTATCAGATTGGCAAAAGTCGAGACACTGGGCTGGATGACCCCAGGGCCAGGCGAAGGGAAACTATCTGGTTCCGTCCCAAAATTGTACGGCTGGTAATAATGCTGGTAGTCATAGCCACTCTGTAACAAATCAATATTGGCCGAGGACGAAAAACCAGACGCAGCTACGGTGCCATTCCCATTGATGTCGGACATCAACATGACTCGTTTGCCGGAAGGGGATTCCAGCATCAAGTCCAGTTCGTTGTAATTGCCATCCATGTATAAAAACGGGAACCCCACCACTACCTGCACGAGGTATTCATACGCACCTGAAACAGCTATCTCGGCAGGATAGTGTGTGGCCGGGCCTTCATCAAAGATAAATATCCAACTGCTGTCGGTAGCTTCGATGATTTGCTGCTGCGCCACTGCTTTTGAAGTACAGCACAACAGCAATAGGAGGAGAAAGGAGGATGGTTTCATTGAATAAATTTGATTTTGATGGTTGTGTGTAATGGGTTTCAGGGTTTTAGAGGAGCTTCGCTTGCTTGCTTATGCTTGGTTTGCAAGAAACAACTGGCTGCAGCCTAAACACGGCGGCCAAAGGCCGCAACCTCAGCCCGTCAGCAAGCACAGCTTGTGACGAGCGGCATCGTTCTTTGGTGGATAGGCCCTGCTTCAGCGGAGCACTAAGTATGCCTATGCCATCAAAAGCTGGCGCTCGAACTGGGCGGAACTGGTCGTGTTCCTGGAGTTCCCACCGGAAATCCGGCACATCATCTACACCACCAACATCATCGAGAGCCTCAACAGCGGCGTCCGGAAGTTTACCAAGACGAAGACCATTTTCCCGCACGATGACGCTGCATTGAAGGTGGTCTATTTGGCCACTGAGAACATAGAGCGGAAGTGGACCATGCCCATAAAAAACTGGGGGCTTATCCTCCAGCAATTTTTGATTATCTTTAGCGACCGTTGCCATATTTGACTCATATAGCGGAAAATCACGTTTAGACAAAACTGTGGAAAGGCTCTCTCGCAGTGATTCCACATTGTATTATTATTTCTTTTCTTCTCCTTTTAAATACTGGTAGGTACCCTCTCCATGCACCTTATCTATGTGAGAGCTATCTGTTCTGGTACATGACGGGCATTCTACTTGAATACCTTGACCCTTCTTACTGAATTTCTCTTTCACTTCGATGGTTTTTTGTACTATACCTGCCAAATCAATTATCATATCTGGCACTTTGTTTTTTAAACTCACTTTACCAATCAGGCTTATTTCCCCCTTACCTAAAACCCCTAAAGCATCAAGTAAATCACCAACATCTCTTGGCTCTGCATCAGTCATAGATTTGAATTTTGTAGGTGAAGCACCTCCGTCAGCACTTGTTAAATAAAATCCGCCTTCTTGTACTCCTCCCTCTCCTTCAAATTCCGGTAAATCTAAATGAAAATTAGCCCATGCACTACTATTCATCAAAGGCCCTGAAGTCGTTCCTCTTTCTAGATTTTCATAAACCAATCTCGAACTTGATTCTGATGTTACTTTTCCATCCTTATCAATGGTAACATTATAAGTAGTTTGTTTATCATACCAATTCTTCTGATTATAATAACCACCAAAGACATCATCAACCATGTGTACTTCATTGTCTGTAAATACTTCATCGCTCACCACTTTAGTAATTGTTGTGGTTTTTCCAGTCCGTTGGTCCTTAATTGTGATTGTTTCGTATTCTGTTTCACCTGCCGTATCAGTATATAATATTGGATTGCACAAAAACGCTTTGTACGGAGACCAACCTGGCTGTAGTTTAAACTTTGGATCTAGTGCCCACCATCTAATTAATCTCGGGTCGTATGGTCGTGATTCGGTTGTGTAATTATTTCCGTTTCCGTTTACTTCATCATCCTTTTCATATCCGAAAGTCCCGTATCTGTAACTGTTGCTTTTAAAGTTCCTCCCAGGCATTAACATCCCAAACGGGTAATAATCCTGCGCCGACACCACATCTGCCTCAAAATAGCTCGCCACCAAGTTCGCCCCGACCGCTATGGGCATTTTCCGGTCGCTCACTGTCGCCAGCACGTTGCCGAGGTGATTGCTTTCTTCGTAGCGGCGCTTTCCCCGGAAGCGGTAGAAGTGGTTGGCGGGTAAGCTTGGTGCCGTACAACCCAACCCGATGCACTTGTCGGCGCGGTACTCGCCCAGGCGCTTGGAGCCGAACAGGTATGCAGATTCCATAAGCAATCCTGCAGCGCTGCCCCGGTAGGTGGCCAGCACGTTGCCGGAGGCATCGTAGGCATAGAAGGTGAGCGATTGGCCCGACACCTCTTTGGAGTTGCGGTTGCCCAAGGCGTCGTACCCAAACTTGATGGTCTTGGCGGGGGCATCGGCGTCTTCTATTTGCGCCACTTTGCCCTGCAGGTTCCAGGTATAGGTGAGGTTTTCCGCATAATCGCGCTTCAAGTTCCCAATTTCGTCATAGATGTAGTTGTCTGGATAAACATCATTGGGCTGGTTGTCAATATCCTCACTGTAGTTTCCAGCCAGGGCACCAAGGTCTGCCACCCGGCTGAGTTTGTTGGAGCCAGGATAATAGAGAAACTTCTGGTCATCCATAACCATCTGCGCCCCAGTCTTGTTGCCATTTCGCTTCAGGCTATGGATGTTGCCGTTGGGGTCGTAGGTGTAAGCATTTGCATAGACCTTATCGGTGACTCCAGGCAGCCATTTGTTAGTCAGCGGGTTGAAATTGCGCAGATCGGGCGTCATGGACGTCAGGCGATTCAGTTGGTCGTAGCGGTACATGGTCGCAAGGGGAATCTGTCCGGCCATAAAGGGTTTTATGGCTGTCACCATGTTCCGGATATTACCGTTGTAGAGGCTGGGTGCGAGTGTGGCAGCGTTTAGATTACTGCCAGCGTAGGCAGGCTCGAAGGTCACGCCTGTGCCGATGGGCTTGTATTCGCCATCGTAATAGCCGAGCAGGTAGCCTGTCGCATCACGGGCGAAATTGCCGGCGGTGGCGTTTTGGCCGTCCTTGCCCATGTCTCGGTCTGGTTGCAGGCTACCGGAGTTCATGCCTTTGATCCAGCCATGCAAAGTGTAGGCGTAGTCCAGTCCCTGCACGCGGTCGTCACCCAGCTCGACACGGGCCAGCGGGCCGTGTTTGTAGTATTTGTAGCTCGCCTCCTTGTCCCAGAGCACGCCATCGGGGCTTGTGCGCACGGTTGTCAGTCGGTTGTCGGCATCGTAGGCGTAGCGGTGGAGGAATTGGTCGGGCTGGTCTCGCTGGTAAGCGAGCGCATTGACGTTGCCGCTGATAAGGTCGTATTCGTATTCCACCACTTTAGGGCCGATGATGACATTTTCCTGCACCATCGTTTTTACGTTGCCGTGAATGTCATAACTGTAATGTGTCCAAATGACCGGTGGCAGATTGAATGGCAGTACCGCCGTCTGTTGAGCACTGACACTGGCGACGCGTCCGCGCAGATTTTCCTGTTTTCCATTCGGGAAAAGCTGTGGCACGGTGGCCAGCGCCGACCTATCGTACCAGGTTTTGGTAATCTGGTCGCGGTTGTTGGTATTTAGCCAAGCCGTCCAGTTGGCTGAGGTATTGTTCAGGCCGATAGGTGGTGTAACTGTTTGTTTGATTTGTCCGACTTCCATTATGCGGCCCAAGGGGTCATATTTTGTATAACTATACTGTTGAGTGACAGCTTGTTTGGCGTTTTGAGAGGCGGTCATGCGACCCAAGCGGTCGTACCAGAATTTGGTGGCTGCCGTATGGTCGGGTATTTTTTGCCAGACCAGTTGGTTCAGCGAATTGTAGGTATATCGGGACACAAGTGTGTGAGCGCCATATACGGGCGGTACAGCCTGGCCGTTTCGGTATTTGTCCACCTGTGTAATTTGTGCTGTCGTCAGCGGCACGATGCCGGCGGGCGGCACGGTTTCCACAAGGTTATTGGCCTGGTCGTAATAGTAGAGGGTGAAATGGTGACGGGCATCTTTGTAGGTCACCTTGAACCGTTCGACGGCTTCCAGGCATTTTTTCATGTACGCTGCCTTCATGGTGGCCTTCATTTCCAATATCTGGTCATCGTACATCTCTTGTGCGTTGTGCTGGGCGATGTCTATCAGCTGCTGCACACAGGGGTTGGTCATTGGGCGGCTGTAGCCTTCTTCTGGCGTGCAGGGCGGGTTGCAGTCGGTGGGTGTAACGGCAGCAAGGACGGTTCCGGGTTTTGGGTTTCCTAATAAGATGGGCGGGCAATTAGTGCATTCTTCGTTGGTAGGCAGACAGCAATCAGAGAGGACAAAGCAGGGAGATGCCCCGGTAACATAAACACGAGTAGTGCTAGAGTTTTTCCACAGGGGTAATTTAAAGGCTCTGACCTCGCCTTGTACGTCCATCTGGGTCATGGTGGGCTGGATTGGCTCTGCTTGTGCCACTTGGCTCCAAATAAGGCCCGTGGGCTGCATGAAGGTAAACGTGCAGGTTTGTGTACCGCGGCTGAGCATCGCAGTAAAAGTAGTGCTGGTACCTGCTGGTGCATTCCAGGTGAAATTCCCGGTATTGTTTCCAAAAACATCATGTATCCCCGGGCCGATTACAGATGGCGGAAGCGTTGCCTGGCCATTCCGAAATTTGTTTTGAGAAACAAGTAAGTAGAACAATTGGGAAAGCTCTTTCGATAGCTTGGAGTCCACACAATGAATGGGTTTCGGCGGGCACTCGAAAGGGCAGTCTGCACTAAAAACACCTTCTATGATGAATGTGGCTCCGGCAGAATTTTTAGCGGTCATTTGGAAATGCACACCCGTTCCAGTGAATATGATAGGGTTGGTGATTTCGGTGTAGCAGCAAAAACTTGTAATTGCACCGTTAGGAGGTTGAAGGAATTTAAATTTCAAGTTACTGCAAGGCGTACTTGTGGCGTTCGAAGTGCCACCTGTTGGGACAAAAACGACCACGCTGTAAACCCCTGAAGTATCTTTAGTAAAGGTTCCACCAGCCTGAACTGCTCCATGCAACAAGGCACCTTCGATGTTGTCTGGAAAAATGTTCGAAGCCGTCAGGTTCAAAGTGAATGTTGACTTATTGTTGTTAAATAGGGCAAATAAAAATTTTGGCAGTTCTGGAAAAAGGCTGTCGCAACATACTGCTTGCTTGTTTTGGTCTGCTTGCCCGTAAAGTTGGTTAAAAGCGCCTGTAGGATCTTGTGCGAAAAAATCTGAGGAGAAATTATCTGGCAATATGTCGTATATCGAAGGAAAGCGTTTGGTTTTGTTTTTAAAATAATGATAGGCGTACATATCGCAATTATTCTGAAGTGTGCTAGATGCAAGTATGCCCCAAAAATTGTTTGTTGAACCACTTGAAGTGCCATTCCAAAAGCCGTTTAAAAATGGGTTAAACTCTGACTCACCTAAGCATTCATTGTAGCAATTGTTGGTAATGGCATATTTCGTGCGGATTTTATAGCAGAGCTCTTCTTTATAAGTAATGTAGAGGGTGCGATAGATTGGCCATGCTTGCTCTCGTTGGGCAGGTGTTGCCGATGCCCAATTAAGGGGGCTGGGCGATGCGTTGGGATAAGCAGCTGCAATCAATGCCAACTCCATCATGCTTTTTCCGCTCGTTTTATAGCTGTTGATGGCGCCATTCATCAAGCTCACGTAATTTAATAGCAGGTTGTTGAAAGGGACAATATTTGGCGCAAGAAAAAACGGGTCTTGCAGCTTGATGTTGGAAATATACCCGGCAGCAACAGCGTCTTGGTACGTTTCTGTATTCATTAATAAGGCATTATAGTGGTCGCTCTCTGCCAGATAGGTGGTACAAAAATCGTAGTAACATTTTTCAGGGTGGAACTGCACCAGCTCTTCTGCCCATTCCGGCTGCCATGCAGCCAACAAAGCGTCGAGTGTTGGGTAAGTAACACCATTGGGATAGGTAATTGCCAAGGCGTTTGCGTTGTAAATATTTCCCGGAGCGAATACCGATGTCATCATTTGGTAAACATCAGGGTCTGCTATAGTTGGGATATAACCATACTGTCCATCCGGGCTGACATCAGATAACATGGCGGCCTTTGCCGCCTCGCAAGAACTGACGGGCAGGCTGTCACAGAGGTCTTCCACCAATGCGTTGAGGGCATCTTTTGCATCTTGTGTCAAGCCGTTGTAGAACGTCGTGTTACTTCTGTCGTCCTTCGCATCGGCACAATCCACTTCGCATCCGGAGGTGTCCATCTGGGTATATTGTGCTTGCAGGATTTGATTGTACAATTGTGGGCAGGTGTCGAGCACTGCGTTGACATAGGCATCGGCTGCGGCTTCATTGACAATGAGTCTCTTACTAAAGGTATAAGAACCTGGCAGGAGGTTTACGGTGAAAGCTGTCAGATTGGTCCATACATCAGTTGTAAATATATCGCATTGCAGGCTGATTTTCCTGTTTTTGCCTAACAAGGTTCCAACAGTTTGCTTTTTTTCATAGATAACCTTGTCGCAGTTGAGATTATCCGTAATTTTGAAAACGAGGTCATAGATACAATCCAAGCAGTATTTTGTGCCATCACAATCAGTGTAATTAAACTGCGGAGCAAGGCAGGCGTAGTCAAAAACATAATCACTTTGGGTGTTCACCAACTCGGTTTCCTGCATTACCAGCGCATGATCATCGGCGTCAATTTGATTGTGTGCCAGCAGATTCACTATAAATGGAACGACCTTGTAAGAAGTCAATTGTTGCAGGTTTTCTGGCGAGTTTCCGGCTAGGGCAGTAGCGATGGTATTGCCTTTTGCGTCCTGATAGGTCAGGCTGATTTGGCCGTTGGGGTCAATTATCATATTCTTTTTGTAATGCGCGGCAAAGCCCGCTTCATTACCAAAGAGTTGGTCCAGTTCTTCCTGGTGCGGTACACCATAGAAATATTTGGTTTCGTGATTTTTGTTCAGTTGGAACAGCGGGCCGACACCGCCTTGTCGCGAAATCCGGCCGGTATTGTCCGGCGTGTATTCGGTTCGGATGAAAGGGAAATTATCCGCATCCGAAATGTAGGCATTGAAACCGGTTTTATCTGGATTAAAGGCAGAATAGTAATTTGCAGCCCCGGAATTATCGGGCAGCATGGGTGCCGCATCATTGTTACAGGCAAGGTTGTTTTCATCGAAATTTTGCCTATTGTATGGGTTCCCAGTCAGGTTTTGATTGAAATTGGCGTAGTATTTTAACGTTGCGTTGTTCACGGGGGCAGGGAGTACCTGTATTGCCGCCCGGCCTTGATAATCATAAATGGTTTCACCTACAAGGGTTTGGCGGTCGGTATTAAGGCCTGTGATGGATTGGCGGTTGCGCATAGAACCGTCGAAGTACGAAACGACATCTTTTCGTTTGCCCTCTTCGGCGTAGGTGGTGACGGCTTGCCAGTTTTTCTTATCGCCTTCATGTGCGTTGCTAATATAATATCTGTTGAGATAACTGCCAACATAGCCCGTAGCGCTGTTGCAGTTGTTTGAACAAGTTCCTAAACCGCAAGACCACCGTCCCACGAGCGGTGAAACGAAATTATCTGCCGGATTTCTCCCGATACCTCGCACCCGGACGAGCAGGTAACCGTGCTCATACACGAGTGGAATACGATAGGAATTGCCCTTGACCTGAACCCGTGTAGCGTTTTGATTAAAGTCATAAAGGAAGGCAGGAGAACTTAACTGGGTGTAAACCCCATAGTCTTGGTAATCATCCACATATATCCACTCCAAATCATACACTTCTGCACCCACTGGAGTCGTCGGATTGATCATAGTATTCCACTGTACTTGGAGCGAATTATCAGCCAATTGCGCAATGAACGTTATGTCCTGCCAGCAAAGCAAATAAGCAGTATCAAAGTTGTAATACCGTTCCACTGCTATTTCGCTTTGCAAAAAAACCGTTTTCGCCACCCGTTCCATTTCTTGGGCCGTAAGTGGCGTTCCGCCCAGCCGCTTGCCTGTAATGCCGGATGTCTCAATCGTCACTTCTACACGGCAGCCTTCGGCAAAACGAAAGGCATCGGTCTGCTGATATTCGCGCTGCACGGCTGGGTTAGGGTGGTATGTGATGCTCAATACCTCGGTAGGCAAATTCACCGGAGCGATTACGCCGTTTTTGTAATAGGTGATTTTCACCGGCACACTAAGCTTGTAGTCAAAATTCACGAGTGTCGTGCTGTTGGGATCGGAGTAGAGTTTAACCAAATTTCCAATCGATTTTAAGGTAAAACCACTTCCCCAGGAGGTTGACCCAATGGCAAAAGCCGTGGGTGTGTTAATCTGATTTGGCGGAATAGACGGATTGACATTCGTATTGGCCGGATAGGGAACAAATATCGTCCCAGGCAGCGATTGCACGATTGGGTCTTCCACGCCGGCAAAAAGGGGAAGGGAGCAGAACAAAGCGGCAAAAAGCAGGATATTTTTCATTGATTATCAGTTTGGTTGTACAAGGTAAAGTTGCTGAATTTCGGCGACGGGGCATATTTGCCACCATCCTTTTGCACAAAACGTTCTATAGAAAACAGGTCTTTGGCAAATACGGGATGCGTATTCTGCTTCCGGTAATTGATTTCCATGCGGGCCTTTGTTTTGGGTTTACCTTCTTCCCATTCCTCCTTTTCCCTGTAAAAAAGGATGACTTTTTGCATCATCCGGGTTTTTAAATCGTAGCGGAGTTCTACCTTTTCCACATCGGGCATGGAGAGTTCGAGCACCATTTGGCGAATCCCCGGGCTGGGTTCAGAAAGGAAAACCGTGTCGCAGGCTTCGAGCGCAAGATCGAGGTTGATTCCAAATTGCTTTTCCTGCGATTTGCCGCGCACCTTGTCAAACAGCAATTCCTTGTCTTCGTGGTCGGCCACAAGTGTGAACGCAGCAGTAGTCAGTGTCTCGATGATGCCGATTTCAAAGAGGTAAGAGTTGCCACTGCGAGAAAGCACCGCCTGTTGGCGGTCTATTTCCTTCGCTCCGGTATGGTTGCTGTACATGACATAATCGAGTTCGGTGCGCAGTTCGGTCAGTTGCCCGTATGTTCGGTTGATCAATTCTATCTCTTCACTAACAGCGTTTTTTTGCGCCGTCATGCAGAGTGGAAGGAGGAAAAAAAAGAAGGTTTTCATGGTTTTTATTGATTTTTTTGTTGTCCGAAACGGCTTTCCTGGATGGTCATCACGCCGCGCTCGGTTTCTTTTTTGACCCGTTCCAACATTCCTTGCCGATCGTATTCGTATTTGGTGAAAAAGTTGTTTTCATCCAATTCGTGCGTAAATCGGAGGCTGAATTTATCGTATACAAAAGATTTTAATTGTGCATCGAAGGGGTGAATACGCAGGTCGTCGAACCAGGTGTCAGCATTAGGCGCTGCAACTAAACGGACTACAATGTCTGAAGCGCCAGTCGGAATATCGAATTCTCCATAGATGCGCTGCCAGCCTTCAATTATGGGGCCTGTAGCCTTGAGCATCGTGGAAGTAGCACCCATCTTTATTTCGACTGCCGATTGGTTATAATTCAGTGTCTCGGGTGGACGGTTTTCCTTTACCCAGGCACTGAATACATATTTCCCAGGGTCTGGAGAAAACCTGCCCACACAATCACAATCGTCCAGTGTGAAGGGCAGGTTGGGTGTTTTGGCCGTCAATGGAGCCGGGCAGTCAAACAGCCTGATGTTGCTTCTGGAAGCTAAGGATTGACCGGAACCAACTTTCAAAGCGTATTTTCCGGTATGGCTAGTTTCGAATTTTACCGCTGCCGGATCGAATCCAAAATGTCGTATAGATTGACACCCGGTGACGCCGTTGTTGTATAGGTAGTCCTCAAAGCCATCAAAGGCTATCTGCCGGTAACGGGCGTTGTTAGCAGAGGCAACGACCTGCGTGTTGGCATAACCCGTCAATTCGGCGGAATAGCGGTTCAGCGCATCGCGGTTTTCAAGCTCGTTGCCGACGGGGTTAAATCGGGTAGCCACGTCCGTCCATGTCCAATTGCTAGAATCAGCGCTCCATTCTGGCGGGTTTTCAGCGTTACATGTATTTGATGGTGTTTGCCAGAACTGTTTGAACGAAGCGAATGGCCCGTCGGTGCGAATGTTGGCCGGGTTGGTCTGCGTTCGGTTGCTTAGGTATGTCCAGTTGCGGAGGGGACGGAACACTCCCCGGTTATTGGTTCGGTAGGGGTTTACCACTTGTGGAGGGTAATTCAGACAAGGCTGAGCGCTCAATAACCCGACACAGTTGCTGAAAAAGTTAAAGCAACCAGATGATCCGAAGGCACTAAACTTCGTACTTGCACCCGGAGGTGGAGTAGTTGCTACGCCGTTTATTGTAAAATTATTGTTTTGACATTTATCCTCTCTGGGTATTAGTGCAGTAAAATTAATATTCATAGACCCTACTGGACAGGACGTAGGAAAAGTCAATGAAAAGACACACTGGCAGGGCAACAATGTAATATTTAATTGATTCAATGAACATGTCGCCGAGTAGGCAAGTGGATTATTCGGATAGCCTGTGCAATTAGATTGTAAATACTGTAAAAGCGGCGCATTGGCAGGCAGAGTATTGATAAAATTGGTGAGGGGGAAACTACTAGAAACAAGTGCATGATTCGCGCTTACATAATTGAGCAAAGCAAGGAAATCATTGATCAGCCCTGTGTTCCAGGTACAATCGCAACCCAGTCCACACCATGTCTGCCAGCGGTCACTATACTCAACCGAACTGGCATACAGTACTTTTTTACCAGTAAAATCCAATCCATTACCTGTAACAGGCCTTTCCAGCGAGGCAACCGAGCCGATGCTGTTCAACTGCTGGTTACGCCGCCCGGAGCGGATTATTTTCAAGTTTGCATTTGAAAAAGAGGCTTGTTGGCCGTTTTCCTCGATGAAGTAGATTAAACTATTGGCATGGTCAACATCCTTCACCCACACTTTATATGTCCCGTTGACTGAAACCTCGTCGCCGGGCGTAAAAAAATTATGCAAGCCAGTGGTGTAAATCCCAGTGCTTGTACTTGCCCCTTGAAACTCCGCCCCAATGTTTTGGTACGCGCCACGCATCCCCTCATAGCCCCAATGTGCTGGGATGTTGGTGTTATAGATAGGGTCGTGGAATTCGTTGGAAGTTTTAGTGAGGATGACCTCGCCCGTTTCAGCATCCCAAGCCAAGTTTTCAGTATTGACTGAGGCACCGAGGTCGTAAGCGATGGTTCGTTCCAAAATACCGTAATGCTGTACCACTTTGGTCGTGACCATTGATCGGAAGCGCGTTTCCTCCTGATGAAAACTCGGCAGCGGGATGACGGTTAAGACAGGGAAAACACCTGCGAGGAAATTATCGGTATTGGCTTGCACACCCGCTGTCCAGGTTTTGCTGTACGATTCACGGCTGTCGGCCACAAGGCTGCTTTCCATGCCAACAATTGCTGTTTTGATGACCCCACAAGGATCAACAACAGGGATATTTTCGTTCACCAATCTATCTCCGTCCCGTTTGTATTGGTACTCAATGCCGGATAATTGTACCTCCCCCTCATCGTACACCCACTGCGCTTTGG
>CAYTZS010000075.1:0-22604 GCA_964442355.1 uncultured Saprospiraceae bacterium
TTTATTATAAAAACGGGGCTTCGGAAAAGTTCATTTCCTATTTCTAGTATGGCATTATTTGAGGCGGAGCCTGACGGTCTCGCCAATCCAGCAAGGCACGGTCATGCTGTCGCCTTCGTTGTGCTTGCGCATGAAGGCTTCTTCTTTGCTGGGGTAATAGCCACTGTAGCGGCCAATTTTGCTGTTCGCTTCGCCAGCCACGTCGCCGTCAATGGACTTTGCGTAGGCGTACTTGTCAATGGCAGCCAACACCGCAAGCGATGCATCGAAGCCGTCGCTGCCGCAGGAATTGCTGGTGGATGCGTACATGTCGCCGATGAGCATATAAGGCTGACCCCATCCTGGCTTGTACTTGGCAGCCGTGCGGGCATGGTCACGGGCGGTCGAGTAGCGGCTCAGTTGGCGGAACTCGATGGATGCCATGTAGAAGTAGTAGTTGGCGAGTTTTTCGGCGTCTTTTGCGCCAGCCAACTCCTTGTCAATACCTGCTTCGAATTTCTGCAAAGCCTCGCTGTACTTGCCGTCTTTGAACAGCGCAATGGCGTGGTCGCCGGGGTTTTCGGCGTAGTGTGCTGCAAGTTTGGCGGCGTTTTCAGCTGCCACGATGGTCTCGTAGCTGCCTTTTAGTTCGGCCACGAATGCATCTTCATCGGGGCAACCCTGCTGCTTCAGCTTGTTGTAGATGAATTTGATAACCTCCGTGTCGTCCGGGTGGGCACGGTAGTCCGGCTCCAACTTGCTTTTGAAGAAGGCACAGTCGAAAATTTCATTTTCAATGGCAGCGAAAGTGGCATTCATGGCCTCTTTTGCTTGCTTGTAGGCATCGGATTGCTTCGCATTGTTGGCCACGTTGTGGTCAGCGATTTCGTTCAGTTTGGCATAAACTTCCCGAGCCTCGGCAGCATCGGCTTGCTTGTTTTGGTACTGCCAAACGATGATGCTGGCATAAGGCTGAAACACGACGTAGCTCGTGTTGTTGCCACCTGCTGTGATGGCTTCCTGGCAAGCCTTCTTCGTGTCCGGGTAAGGCGAGTTGATGGTATAGAACATCTCGTAAGCCTTCAGGCCCGTCGCAAGTGCTTTCTCGTTGGGATAGCAGTTGCCCTGCTCATCGAAAAGTCGGAGCGCATTGGCGGCATACTCCTTTTTTTGAGCCTCGTCGGTGGCATTCTTGAACTTGTGGAGGTAGATCTTGCGACCATCCACGAAGTGCGAGGAACGCTGGCCATCTGCACCAGGGGCGCCTTTATAGGCTTTTTCCCAGTACTCAAAAGCTTTGTCGTACTCCTCCGTTTTCATGAACTGGCGGTAGAGCACGTGCGCTTCTTCTAGTGCGTCTTTGTTTGGCAAGCCAACCCAGCTTTGGCATTGGCCGAACACCGGTGACTGCCAAGAAGCTGCAACGAGAACAAATACAAAAAGCTTTGCTAAATTCTTCATAATCAGATGTTTACAATTGAGTTTGTGTAAATGGCAATGTGCGGTTCGGCTGCTGTGGTTTGTATTATGTTTTGACTTTTTTGCCGCCGTCCTCGCTCAACGGTGCCTTATCCAAATTTGCGTTTGAAAAACCAACTGCTGTCGTTAAGAGTGAAGCCAAGCCCCATTTTCACAAAGTTTTCCTGGATGGCATCGGACGTGTCGTAGCGTCCAAACTCAAACGACAGGTTCACGAAAGAGGTCTGCTGCCGTGGCAAGATGACCGGCAGGCCAAAGCCAACAGTCAATGCATACTGCTTGAGGTCGTCCAAGCGCGGGTCGGTGCGGTGGTAAAAACCTGCACGGTAGCGAATCCGCTTCATGTAGTTGTTGTACGATGAAATATCGGGGATGAACTCAGCCCCAACGGCAATGCGGCGGCTGTCGAAAAGCACCTCTGGCTTGGCCTCGTTTTCGTACTCGCTCCAGTTGCCCATGCTGAACTCTGCACCGAGCCGAAGCTTGCCGGGGTTCTGGTACATCGCACCGATGGTCCACTCGGCAGGTAGTTTGCCGTCGCCTTTTTGGTCTTCCTCGTAAACCGAAGTATCACGGTGGCCAAGCACGGGGTTGTAGCCCATGCGCAGCACAGTGCTGTTGGTGTTGAAATTCGTGGCAGAATTGCCATAAGCACCAACTATCAACGACTTGCCCGTGTAAATCTCCTCTTCGGTTTTTTTCTTTTCCAATTGGATCAGCTGTTGTGCGCCCATTGACCACACAAAACCCCGGATGCCGATGTTGTCTTTGAAAATGTCTTGGTAGGAGTTGGGCAAAGACACGAACCTTACGCTGCGGGTACTCTCCAATTGACCGAACATCAAGCCGAGGGTAACGCCCGCCGAGAAGTTTTTGTAACGGACGGCATTGCCCCATGTGAACTTATTGGTGCCGCCTGTGCCTTGGTAGGTGTTCACGGTGGTGTCCACTTCGGGGTAGGCAGTGGTCGTTTCGATGTCGTAGCCGATTTGGGAGTAGGGCAGCAGCGCCAGGCTCATGCCCCAGCGCAGTTTGCGTTTTTTCTTGTCGAGTACGTCGTTGAGGGTGTTGTGAATCGGGAACGCAAGTGCAAGGTGGCTGAGGTTTCCGGTCCAGGTGTTGGATTGTTGGTCACCAAACTTGAAGTTGGCATGCTCTGCGTAGATGCCGGCCTCGAAAGTGGCCGTGTTCAGCCAAGCCAGGGATGCAGGGTTTTGCAGGTTGATGTGGAGTGCGTCGGCGTAGCCTGCCGAAAGCCCGGCAAAGCCCCCTGCCGATAGGGTGGGGTTTGTTATTTCGCCAAGCCCAAGCCGCGAGTAGGGCGAGTTGTCTTTTGGCTGCGCCCAAAGTACGGTAGCAAAAAACAAGAGCAGCAGCGTGGTCAAACCGCCTCTAAAATCCTTCAAAAAGTTTGGCATTATGTTGTAAAATTTGATTTAATCCGATCAGGACTAAATTTTGGTGCGCAAATATCTTGGTTTTGGTGTTTCTAACAAAAAAATCAGTGTCTCCACCCGTTAAAACAATGTGAAGTGGGCGGTAATTTTTCTTGCAGCGCCTCACAAACGCCTCAACTTCCAGTAAAGCACCCAGTTCCCCACCGTTTCGCAGGGCGTTTTCGGTACTGTCGCCGAGCATCGGGGGCAGTGTGTCGCCCATTTCCACCAGCGGCAGCCTTGCCGTGAAGTGGTGCATGGCCTTCAGCCGCATCTCGATGCCGGGCGAAATATTACCGCCCAAAAACTCACCTGCGCTGCTTACCAAGTCCATCTTAATGCAGGTACCAGCATCTATCACGAGACAGTTTTTGTCGGGGTACAAGTGCCAAGCGCCCACCGCAGCTGCTATCCTATCCTTGCCCAGCGTGTGCGGCGTCTTGTAGCGGATGGCGATGGGCAGTGTCGTCTCCGTTGTCAGTTCGAGCAATGGGAAGCGGTTTTTCAAAAACTCCACCACTTCGCCCGTCGGCTTCGACACACTGGAAAGGATGATTTTTTCGACGTTTAGGTTGTATGCCAGTGTTTCAAGGTCGGCCATATTCAAATCGTCGAATACGGTTTTTTGCACCAGCTTGTCCCCGTCGAACAGGCCGAGTTTGGTACGGGTATTCCCGATGTCAATGGCAAGGTTCATCCTGAAAAAGTGGTTGGCAAAAAATTGTAGGTAGCTGTTTTCCCAATTCGGACGGCGAAGATGACGTTTTGGGGGCTAATTTTTTGTTAAAAGATTTCCTGAACGCTTGCGAAGCCCCACACCATTATCCACCAATCGTCGCCATGCTTTCTCCCACAGGCAGTCCGAACTGCCGCCTGCTTTCAGCTTCGAATCCGTCTTTGGCCCGGTTGCCGAGGGCTTCCAACACAGCGGCAGCAAGTTGAAGGTCGGTGGCGCCCGCCCGCAGCAGGTTCTTGATGTTGAAAACGCCATCGTCGTAGAGGCAGGTTTTGAGCATTCCCTGCGGCGTGAGTCGGATGCGGTTGCAGGTGCCGCAGAAGGTGCGGCTGTAGGCAGCGATGATGCCGACCGTGCCCCGGTGCCCCGGTATCTGGTAATTGTATGAGGTGGACGAGGGAGGGTCGGGCAGTTTTTGTAGGCCGGGGAAGTGGCTTTGCAGCGTCTCCAAAATTCGGCGATGGCTCCACCAAAGTTGTTCGTAATGTGCCTCGCCACCGTTGAACGGCATCTCCTCGATGAAACGGACGCTCACGGGCAGGTCTTTGGTAAGCATGGCCAGTGGCAGCAGGTCGAAGTCGTTTTTGCCCTCCATCATCACGGCGTTGATTTTGGTGGGAATGCCTGCGGAGAGCAGCGCTTCGAAGGTAGCCATCACTTTGTCGAAGTCGTCACGACGGGTGATTTGGTGGAAAAGCGCACGGTCGAGTGTGTCCAAGCTGAGGTTGACGGAGCTGATGCCCATCCTTTTTAGTTCGGGCACCAGCGGGGCGGTGACCACGCCGTTGGTGGTGATGTGGATTTGGTGGAGGCCCTCCAAGCGGCTCATTTCGCCCAGCAGGTCCATCATGTCGCGCCGGATGAACGGCTCCCCGCCCGTGATGCGCAATTTTTCAATGCCCATGCCAACCATCACTTGCATGATGCGCAGCATTTCCTCGTACGTCATCAGCTCATTTTTGGGCAAATACTGGATGCCCTCCTCCGGCATGCAGTAGAAGCAGCGAAGGTTGCAGCGGTCGGTGACGGCGAGCCGCAGGTAGTTGACCGGACGGTGGTGGTTGTCGTAGAGCATTTTTTGTTGAACGGCGGAGGTTGATGGTTGTCAGGGGTTCTGCAAAGTTGCGGTATTTGGCCAAAAGAAAAAGCCCCGGAGCAACGCTACGGGGCTTTTTAGTTGGTTTGGTGACCAATATTACAATTGGAAACGCACCGTCACCCCGCTCCTGATATTGGTGGTAGGGTAACCTTGCGACGTTTTCGGCGTGTTTTTGTTGTAGTCGAAGAAAAAGCGCAACGACAGCTGGTCGTTGATTTGGTACGAAATGGCTGGCGCAATGGACACCCGGCGGCTGCCCCGGTTGGGCTCCACGAGGCCAGTAACCAGTTCTCGGATGTTCGTCACGTCATCCCGCACGGAGAGGTCGAACGTGAAGTCCATGTCGCCCGGTGAGTTCTGGCTGGCCCGCTGGCCTGGGCGGCCAATATTGGGCTTGTTGTCCTTCTTCGGGTCTGGTTTCTTTTTCTTTTTGGCTTTCAGGAAGGCAAGTTTGACCTCCTTCAGTTTGTACCCGAAGTTGACGGTGTACTCCTGTGCCTTGGTCTCGTGCAAGCGGCCCGTACCGATCAGCTCCAGCCTGAGTTGGCGGCTATTTTTGTACTCCGTCTTGAACGACATCTCGTTTTTGAGGCGCACGTCAATGCCCAAGAGTGGAGCAAATTGCTCGTCGATTTGCAAATCTGGAATCTCGAAGCGGGTGTAGTAGTCCAGCGTGGTCTCCTTGAGCTTGTTCTGGTCTTCGCGGTCGTACTGGCGGTCAGTGTCAAAGCTGTTGACCACCATTTTGCCTTGATAGCCGTGCGTGATGGAGATGTTTTGGAAAATATCGCCCAAGTTGCCCAGTTTGGAAAGGCCGGTGTATGTCAAGCGCCAGTTGGGGCGTGGCAGGGTTTTGAGTATCACATCGCCCAAGTAGTTGTCCGTGACCTTGATGGTATTGGCGTCTTGGCCTGTGTATGCTGCGATGAACGCTGGCAGCAGTACGTTCTGACTGAACGGGCCGTAGCCCTCCGGATAACCAACATAGGATGAGTCTGGGTTGGCGTGCTCGCCCATGCCCAGCCTCCTAGCCACGATGATTTTGTTTTGGTCAAACTCTTGAAACAGCTCGTTGAGTCCGTCTTTGTCGTTGATGAACAAGGTCTTCAGCGCAGAGTACGAAGTGTTGAACTGGCCGTAGTCGGTGATGTTGGCGTGCTTGTATTCGTCTTGCACGGGGTCGCCTCCAAGGTCTTCATAGCGGCGGAACTCCTCTGCATGGTTTTGCGAGCGGGAGCGTTTTGCCTCCACTGTTACCCGGAAGTCGGAGTAGGGCTCAAGGTCGAGCTTTCCGTCCACCACCTGCTCGTAGTTCTGCGTAATGTTTTTCGGCAGGGCATACTCCAAGTCTGGGGTTATCCATTTCCAATTTTTGTGTAGCCAATCCTTGTCCGTGTAGTAGTCGTCGGGATTGAGGTTGGGCTGTGCTCCTGCTACGAAGTCCCAGCCGGGAGAGGTGAAATTGTCCATCCCAAACAACTTCGATTGGGGCAAATAACCAGGGATGACCGTGCCGTAGTCTTCGGTGTAACGTAGTTTGAGCTTTCGCACGGTCATGAGCGGCCTGATGAGTGCCCGCTCGATGCCACTTGGCTCTCGGTCTTTTTCCTTTTCTTTTTTGTCCTTACCGTCAGCGGCGGGGTCTTTCTTGTCGTCCTTACCGCCTTTGCCCTTTACATCTTTTCCTTCAACATCGTTCTTGCCGCCCTTCGTTTTTGCCGCCCGTTGCTTGGAGTTGATTTTCTTCAAGTACTTCGAGTAGTTGTACAACTTTTCAAAGTCCAAATCCGTCTCCGCTTGGCGGCGCTGACCGTTGGTGATGACGTTGCCAAGTGCCTGTGCATTCCTTGCAAGGCTGGATGCATCCCAAGAGTAGTCGGCATCGTAACTGAGCTTAATGGACGTCCAATCCATGAATGGCAACAGTTTCAGCGGCACGTTGTAGCTCAGCGAGTACTGGTGGCGGTAGCTCTTCGTCCGGCCAAAGTTCCGCAGGTTCGACATGATGGAGTCCTGTCGGTACTGCTTGATGTTGGAAATGTACAACGGGTTGTTGGGGTCGAGTTGGTTGCGCTCCAGCAATCGGGTTTCCTCCGGCTCGTCAATGACGCCGATGTTGTCCGCATTGAAACTGAACTTGAGGTTTTTGGTGAAGTCCCATTTCAGGTCGTACCGACGGTTCCACAGAAACTGCTTGTTGTAATAGGTATTGTACAGCGGGTTGTCGCCAGAGAAACGGTATTTCGTACTGTTGAACCTGCGGTCAAGGTCGGTGGAGACGCTGAACGAATTGGGCAATGGGTTGAAGTTCATCTCCTTGAGGAACTTCAGGTACTTGTCTTTTTTGATGATTTTTTTGAATGGCTCGATGTACTTCACATTGCGCTGGTAGGCGTAATCAATAGCGCCCCGGCGGCGGGTGAGTACGTCGTTTTCCACGATGGGGTCACGTCGGGTTGTCTCATCAAAGCCGTAGGTAAAACTGAAGTTCGAAAGGCTCCAGGGCATCACCTTGCCGCTTGGGCTTGCCTTTTCCCAACGCACGTTGGTGAAGTTGTAGCTCTTGATTTTCGTGCTGGTCTGTGCAAGCTGCCGGATGCTGTCGTTGCTGTCCTTCAGCTCAATGTCGAGGTCGTAGGGGTTGAACTGCGGTGTGCGCACGTCGCTCGAATACTGGAAGAAGAACGGCAGGCGGAGCCCAACTTTTTCTGGTAGGAATTTGTCCAATGCAATCTGCGTGGCGATGTCGTACTGTGTGATGCGCTCCCGGCTGCGCTCCTGCAACTGCTGGTCGAGGGCACCGAAGCCGTAGCCGCTGAACTTGCCTGCCAACGTCAAGTTGCCGAGGTCGGCAAGCTGAATGTCGGCACGGGCCGTGGCAGCCACGCCGCCCTTTTCGTCGAGGCCAAACACCCGAAGCTCGTTCACCCAGATTTCCACGCTCTTCTCGTCGCTGGGGTCGCAGTTGACGCCCTCCTTGGGGTTGCGGATGCCAATCATCAGCGCCTTCACGTTGCCGAGGTTGGGTGCGCCTTTTACGCTGATTCTGGCAGTGCCAAGGCCGTTGTCCCTGTCAATGAACTTGTCGAAAATCTCGCTGACTGGGACTGAACCGGCATTCCGCTCCAGCTTCAGTTTTTTCAGTTCGTCAAAATCAATGCTGATGTCGTTTTCCCGTGGCCACACCACCCGCTGGTATTTTGTGTCGTTGGGCAAAATGGTCGTGGCGGTATCGGACAGCGTCAGCGGTATTTCGTACTCGTAAAAATTGTTCTTGAAGTCACTGCCGAAGCGGATGAAGACTGTGAGGTCACCATTGCCCAAGTACTCCTGGCCGAGGTCGCAAATGGTTTGCTCGGCATGCACGAACATTTTCATTTTGCTGAAAAAACGCATGTCGAGGTTCAGGTTCTTGAACATCCCCCTGGCATCGCCGTCGGGGAGTCCACACACCCGCATGGTCACTGCCTGCTCGTTTTGCAGGGCGTTCAAGTTCACGCCAAGCGCCTGCTCACGGCTGATGCCTGGAGGCAGCACGTAGTTGAATGGTTGGCGCTGGCTGTTTTCCTCGATGTTCACTTTGTTCAGCTCGAACAAGGTCGAGTTTTCAGTATCTGGTGGAAAAATGGACACACACGGCTCGCCGAGGTCCTGCTTGTAGCGGCGCCACTGGTTGCGCTGGAGGTCAAGCGTTGCGAAGCGGAACTGCACCGGCGCTTCGAAGTCTTTGAAGTACATGCGCATGAAGCGGATGGAACGGAAGTCTTGTATGCCACCGATTTTGCTAAAGTTCGGGTCTCCTGCTGGCAACTCAAGCGGCACCCGGAAGCGGTACCACCGCCGGTTGTTTTCGCCCTGCACCTCATCGGTGATGAATGGGTTGTCTTCCCGGTCTATGCCGCCTGTACCATCGTGTCGGATGGGCACCCGGTACTGGAAGTAGCCCTCGGTTTCGTTCAGGGTACGGTCGCCGTCGAGGTCTTCTGCGTCGGGCAGCAGGGTGGATGCTGGCGACAACTGCTGGTCTTGTGTGGTGATGGGGGTATTGCCCTCTGTACCGTAGTTGCGGTCGTAGCGGGTCAGCAGGTTGGTGCCGCTTTGGTAGCCGTAGCGGAAGTGGACGAAGTTGTCGTTGGAGGGGTCGGCCAATATGGCTTGCTTCACATCGGCAGGGATGTCAGTTGCAGCGTTGATGGCATCAACATAGGAAGCAAAATGGGTCAGCTCTTCGCTGTCCGGCAAACCGTCGAGGCCAACGTCTTGTGCAGCACGGTTCTCGCTGTCGGTGTCGAAGGCGTTGGTAATTTGTTGCGTGAGCGGCACACGACCCCAACCAGTGCGTGTGGCACGACGGCCTTGCGTGTTCGGGCCGGGCAAGCCGTTTTCAAAAAACTTGCGGCTGTCGGGCATGATGTCCTCGGAAATGTTGCCGAGGTTGAAGTAAATATAGCCGTCCATGTCGCCGTTGTTTGCGGCGGGGTTGGGGCCTTCCACGCCAGTGGTGTCAAGGAACGGGCTAAGCATCCAAAACTCGATGAACTCGATGTTGGCCGTTTGAAAATCGTTGGTAGTCAACTGACGCATGATGCCCGCCCACCGTGTTTCTGGTTCGAGCAGCCTGCCAAAATTGTTCAAGCCAGCCGAATAGGGCGTCCCGCCGTTGGGCAGGTCAAAGTTGTAGGCACCACGGCGTGTCGGGTCGTACTTGATGTCGAGAATTTGGGTAAAAGCGTTTCCACCGAACTGATTCGTCTGTGTGAAGTTTGGGAATATCTCCACTTGATTGATATTCTGTGTGTAGGGGTTGCGGTCGTCGCCAGGCCCCCGGATGTCGCCACCTGTTTCGATGCGGAACCAGCTCAGGTGCGCCCGGTTTACGCCAGAAAGCGTGGTGTCCCTGAAAGTTGATTCTGGGAACATCTCGTTTTGCGGCACACTGGCCAGCACCCAACCGTTGGTACCGATGAACGGTGACTGGATGTTGATGGGCTGTGCGCTGCCCTCAAAGTCGTCGAGGTAGTTCACGCCGCCTTTTTCGTCGTCTTCGGAGTCTTCGTTGATGGCACGGGCGTGGCCGGGCTTGATGGCTGCCGCCTCGGCAGCGAGCGTGACGTTGGAGGGGGCTTTGGTGGAAATGAGCGGCAACTTGTCCACCATCCGGGTAATCCAAGGCAATTCGTTGCTGTAGTTTACGTCGAGGCCGAAAATCCGGTTGTTGATGGGGTCGTCGCCGATGTTCACCTTTTGGGTGTACGGCCGCTCGAACAGGCGCAGGTACGTACCCCCGATGGTCAGATGCTTGTTCACCTCGTAATCTGCACGGAGGCCGAGCATGGTTTTTTGTTGGAACCCGAACAGGGTGTTGTCCTCGAAGCCCACTTGGATGGGCGTGCCGGAAGTGAGGTAGGCGTCGTTGAGGATGCGCACCTTGCCGATGGCGTAGTCCACTTCGTAGTCCTTGCCTTCGATGAGCGGTGCGCCGCCTGCCGTAACCCGCACCGAGCCGGGTGGGATGTTGAAGGCACCGAGCGAGATTTCACTCGAAACATCAGACTTGTACGTGCCCTCGATGGTGAAACGGTTAAGCTCGGGATACTCCCGTGCGTTGAACAGCGTCTGGGTGTAGAGCTGGTTGTAAACGTATTTTTTGCGTTGAACGGGGTCGTCAATCTGCTGCTCCAGTGCGCTGCCGAACGGTTCCAGCACTGGGAACATGATGCGCCCGTTGCGTGACTGGATGGTGAGGCCCTCCACGTAGTCGAACACCCCGTCGGGCTGTGGGTCGTTCTGCACGTTCAGTTGGTCGAGGTTGAAAACCCGCAAGAGCGGCACTCCAGCGAGGTTGCTGCTGGGCAAGAAGCGTTTCCGGCCTGCACCGGGGTCATCGTAGAAAATGTCCAGTTTGAAATCCTCCCTCGACACGTTGTAGGCTCCGATGTTGTACACGTTTTTCATCATCAGGTCCCAAGTCGGGAGGTTCACGGGTTGCACGGTGCTTTTGAGCATTTTCACAAAAAGCACGTTCTGGTTGGGCACTGCGGTGGAGTCCGCCCCACCTGAAATACCGGTGTTCTGCGCTACGTCCTCGGCCATCTGGCCTACTTGGTAAATTGAGTCCTTGTAGGTGTACTCGAATGCTACGCCCACCACCTGGTCGGGCTGGATGTTCACGTTGAGTGACACGAAGCCAAGCTCTTGGTGGTAGGTAAATTCCGTTGGGGAGAGCAAGCGGGCAGTTACTTTTTCAAAGTCACGGCCTTGTTGGAAGTTGAACGGCGGAGTTTTCAGCACGTTCACGATGCGTTCCACCTGCTTGGTACGTGGGTCGGAAATCAGCGTCTGGTAAATCGGGTTGGCGTAGTTGTCGGGCAGCGCCTCGCCTTGGTTGTCGGTGTAAACAGGTGCTGCCGGGGGCTGCATGTCCACCGAAGTATTGGTCATGCGGGAGGTCTCGCCAAGGTCGGCGATAGCTACCACGTCCCGGATATTGGTGGTTTCGTTTCGGTTGTCCGTCACCCAAATCTGGATGCGCTGGATTTTGAAGAGCGACTTGATGACGGGCAGGTCGGCTAGCGCTTCTTCGAAGTTGTTGCGGTTGTAGTGCGTGAGCAGGAAGTGGCGGTTTTCGTCGTAGGCATCCGCAAACACTTGGTATTCCTGGAATTGGCTGCCGCCCTTGAGGGTGATGTTCTCCTGTTCGGAACGCTGTTGCGAGGCCACGAGCGAGAGTTTCAGCTTCGCAAATTGCAGCTCCGTTTTCAAGCCGAAAAGGCTCTGGCTACCTTGAATCAAGGAGCTTTTCAGGGGCAGGCTCACGTTGCCCGCCTCTATTTTTTTGATGATGTCGTCCTCACCGAAGGCATCGGTGTTGTAGTCGAGCTTCATCGTGTTGTCGAAGTCAAAGGTTGCCTGGGTATTGTAGTTGGTGCTGAGCTTGAGCTTTTCACCGATGGAGCCTTCCACGTTCATTTGGATGTCCATGTCAAAGTCGAAGCCGCCCCTGCGCTGCTGGCGGCGTGTCCAGCTTGGGTTCTGCACGTTGGAGTAGTCCACTCCGAAGGTGAGGTCAATGTTGCCTTTGGGCTGGATGTCCACCTTCGTACCCCCGAAAAGGCGCTCGATGAGCTGGTTTTTCACGTCAATCTTTCCGATGGGGTCGAGCCGTCCGGTGCTGCCTCGGCCACCTGCGCCGTTGAGGTCGTTGAAGTAGTCCTGCTCTTGCTTGCGGGCTTGGTAGTCTAGGTACTCTTCGAAGGTCATGTAGGTGGGGGCGCGGTAGTAGTCGTCGCCGATGCGCTCCGTGATGATGTACTGGTTGGTGATGGGGTCGTATTCCACAGTTTGCTGTACAGAGGCTGGGTCTTTCAGGTCAAAGGGATTGCTCGGAGGGTTGTTGAGGAAGTCGCCGGTGCGGTCTTCTAACGGGATGGTGTCTTGCGGGAACTCGAGAAAGGCCGGAGCCAGCGGCAGCGGCTTGGCTGGACTGGTGTTTTCGTCCACCAACACATATTCAGGAGCGTAGGGGTTCTCAGGGAAATTGTTGCTTCCCCACATGGGGGCAGTGAGTGCGAAAAATCCGACAACCGTCAAAATACCGGGTAGAATTATTCTCTTCTTCATAAGATGCATGTGCAATGACTTCGATTTCTTTTGAAAGACAATCTGCTTGAATAAAAGTAGCTAAACGAATGTGGGACTGAAAAGCGGGCAGTGCCAGCCAGGAGCAGGTTTACGAAAAGGAGTGTGAATAGTTGGGATTCTCTTTGAATATTATTGTCAATCTATTCCGTAACTGTCCAAAAAATCCTGTCTTCGCTTCGCCGAATAGCCCTAAAAACGCCAAACGGCTCATTGGTCTTTGTGGGGCGTGGGTTTTAACAGTTTTGAGTTTTGGATGATTGCGTTTTGAGTTGAAAAACCCACTGCTGCCAACCCAAAACGCCATCACTCAGGGCTTACGAAAGCTGCTTCAGCGCCAGCCTCACCAAATCCTCCACCGTCTTCACGCCGGGCTGCTCTTCCAGTACCTTGTTCAGGGCCTTTTGTGCCTGAATCTTGTTCACTTGCAGTGACAATAGCGCAGATAACGCTTCCTGCCGAATCGTATTGTCCGCCGGGAGTAGCGAAGGCGTCACGTCGCCACCCGTTTTCATCATTTTGCTTTTCAGGTCCAGGATGATTTGCTTGGCCGTCTTTTGGCCCACGCCCTTCACCTTGCGCAGCGCCGCCTCGTTCTCGCCAATGATGGCCGCCCGAATCTCGTCGGGGTGCATCTGCGAGAGCATCACCTGCGCCGTGTTCGGCCCGATGCCCGACACCGAAATCAGGTGCGTGAACAGCACCCGCTCCTCGTCCTCGGCGAAGCCGTAGAGCGTGTGCGCATCTTCTTTGATGTGCAAATAAGTCAGGATTTTTACCTGCTCCAGCTTCTCGACCTTGGCGTAGGTGCTCAGGCTGATATTGACGTGGTAGCCAATGCCTCCGGCCTCCACCACGATGTAGGTGGGCGTCTTGTGGGTGATGCTGCCTCGGATATGCGTTATCAATGCTCGTGACGTTTGATGAAAAGAGCGGCGAAGGTAAGAAAATTGCATGGGTTGGGGTTGAAGGTGGTTTCCTACTTTTGCCGTTGCAATGCGCTACCCTATACAACAAATCGCCGAAATCATGGGCGGGCACTTCCTCGCCCCGCCGCATGACGCCGACATTGAGCACCTGCTGCTCGATAGCCGGCAGGTCATTTTCCCGGCCAGCTCGCTGTTCATCGCCTTGCAGGGCAGGCGCTACGACGGGCACGAGTTCCTCCAGGAGCTTTACGACAGCGGTGTGCGCAACTTTGTTGTTTCCAAAAAAACGACCTCAGCACCCGACTTCCCGCAGGCGAATTTCATTTTGGTGAAAAACACGCAGGAGGCCTTCCATGCCCTCGCAGCTTGGCACCGTCGGCAGTTCGATTTGCCTGTTATCGGCATCACTGGCAGCAACGGCAAGACAATCGTGAAGGAATGGCTCTTCCAGTTGCTCTACGAGGATTTCCACATCGTGCGTAGCCCCAAGAGTTTTAACTCCCAAACTGGAGTGCCGCTGTCCGTCCTGCAAATTACGCCAGAGCATACGCTCGGCATCTTCGAGGCGGGCATCTCCAAGCAGCACGAGATGGAGCGGTTGGCCCGAATCGTTGCACCGGGTATCGGCATATTCACCAACATCGGCGAGGCCCACCAAGAGGGTTTTCCCGACTTGGAAACCAAGATTCGTGAAAAGCTCCAGTTGTTCAAACATTGCAGGACGCTGATTTATTCCGTTGACAATGAACTCGTTGCACAGGAAATAGCAGCTGCTTTCGAGGGGCAAGGCAAGCGGCTCATCACTTGGTCGGCCTACGGCAACCACACCGACCTGCAAATCATTGCGAAGCGCCAAACTGGGAATACGACACACCTTGAAGCAGTTGTGCGCCAGTCGCCAGTCGCCAGTCGTCAATCGTCAATCGCAATTCCGTTCACCGATGCCGCCAGTATCGAAAACGCCACGCACTGCTGGGCGCTGTTGCTGTACCTCGGTGTACCGGATGAGGTCATCGCCGACCGCATGGCCCGCCTCGAACCGGTGGCCATGCGCCTCGAACTGAAGGAGGGCTTGAATGGCTGCACCGTCATCAACGACAGCTACAACTCCGACCTGACCTCGCTCGGAATCGCCCTCAACTTCTTGCAGCAGCAGAGCCCGCCCCGAACTTTCGGGGGCAAAAAGCTCAAACGGACGCTCGTGCTGTCCGATATTTTGCAGAGCGGGCAATCCGTTGCGCAGCTTTATGGAACGGTCGCAGGGCTGCTCGTCGAGAAGCGGATTGAGCGGCTCATCGGCATCGGCAAGAAGGTGGAGCACGTGAAAAAATACCTGCCCACGGGTTTCGATGCCTGTTTTTACCCCACCACACTAGCATTTTTGGACGATTTTCAGGAGCTGGTTTTCCGTGACGAGGCGATTTTGCTGAAAGGTGCCCGCCAGTTCGAGTTCGAGCGCATTGCCAACCGCTTGGCCATCAAGTTTCACAAAACGGTGCTGGAGGTGAACCTCAGCGCCCTGCTCAACAACCTGCGTGTGTACCAAAGCCAGCTTGGCCCAGGCACCAAAATGATGGTGATGGTGAAGGCCGGAGCTTACGGTAGCGGCAGTGCTGAAGTGGCCAAGCTGTTGGAATTTCAGAATGTGGACTACCTCGGTGTGGCGTACGCCGACGAAGGTGTGGAACTGCGCAAGGCGGGCATCCAACTGCCTATTTTGGTGATGAACCCGGAGGAGGCGACCTTTGAGGCGATGGTTCGCTACCGACTGGAGCCGGAGATTTACAGCCTGGGGTTGCTCCGCAATTTTTTTGAGTTTCTGGAAAACCACTTCGCCCCAAAAGACGGCGAAGCTGCAGCCCCCCCTGCGCCAATCCCCATTCACCTCAAGCTTGACACGGGCATGCACCGCCTAGGTTTCGAGGAGGGCGACATGAATCCTTTGATTGAAATGCTGACAGAAGTTGTTGTGGGTAGGCCGTCGGTGGTGGTCAGGACGGTGTTCTCGCACCTAGCTGCCAGCGAAGCGCCGGAGCACGACGGTTTCACCCAAGAGCAGTTTGCCCGTTTCCAAAAAATGTACGAATGGTTGGTGGATGGCCTCGGCTACCGCCCCATGCGCCACATCCTGAACAGTGGCGGCATCGTGCGCTTCCCAGAACAGCAGATGGAAATGGTGCGGCTCGGCATCGGACTGTATGGCATTGACAGCAGCGGCCTGCTGCAAGACCGCCTGCAAACGGTGAACACCCTGAAAGCCACCATCTCGCAAATAAAAAACGTGGCGATGGGCGAGACGGTCGGCTACGGCAGGCTTGGCAAGGCGCAACGCCCCATGCGCATCGCCACCCTCAGCCTCGGCTACGCCGATGGGCTGCTGCGGCGTGCGGGCAATGGTCGTTTCAGTGTGCTCGTCAGCGGTCGCCGTGCCCCACTCATCGGCAACGTGTGCATGGACATGACCATGGCCGACGTGACCGACATACCCGATGCTGCGGAGGGCGACCCAGCCATCATCTTCGGAAAAGACCTGCCCGTGCAAGAACTTGCCGCCTGCCTTGGCACAATTCCCTACGAGATTTTCACCACCATTTCCGAGCGAGTAAAACGAGTGTACGTACAGGAATAGATTTTTTTCTTAAAAATCTTCCTTTTGCTTGATTTTTGATGATTGTCCATATCTTTATGCCGAACAGTATTTTGATGATACTCTCCTTGGCTGCTCTTATATTTTTTCTCAAAAACAAACACTGGAAAACAAATGGCACTGGCGACCTGTCGCACTTAAAAAGCTATTTTTTATCACACTAAATACCTGCTTCGCTTATGAAAAAACTTTTATCACTTGCTACGATGTGCGTTTGCATCTCGCAATTGGCCTTTGCCCAGTTGCCTGACGGAAGTACGGCTCCGAACTGGACGATGAACGACATCTCAGGAACCTCGCACACCTTGTACAATTACCTCGACAACAACAAAATTGTTTTCTTGGACTTCTCGGCCACTTGGTGCGGCCCTTGTTGGAACTACCACAACACCCATGCATTTAGGGACGTGTACAATCAATATGGCCCTCCGGGTAGCAACCAAGTGATGGCTTTTATGATTGAGGGGGACAATGACACCAACACTGCCTGCTTGTACGGCCCAAGCGGCTGTGTGGGGGGTACCCAAGGCAACTGGGTCAACGGTACGCCCTATCCAATCATAGATAACCACACTCAAAATAGCGCGTACCAAATTGGCTACTTCCCAACTATTTACGGCGTTTGCCCTGACAAGAAAATTTATGAAGTAGGTCAGGTTGGCGCTGGTTCGCTTTGGAACTTTGCCAAAGGCTGTTCTGCCCCGACCCTTTCGCTCAATTCTGTTACGCACATAGATTGCTATGGCAATACCAACGGCGCTATCAACGTGGATGAAAGTGGCGGCATGCCACCTTTCACGTATCTGTGGAGCAATGGAGCTACTACCCAAGATATATCAAGCCTGCCTGCTGGTAGCTATACGTTGACTGTCACAGGCTCATTGGGTGGAACTAAAACGATTGGCCCTATCAACGTCAATCAACCGTCGGGACCCTTGGCCGTCATAGGCGTAAACATTACCCCCGAAGGCTGTGGACAAGGCGGGGTGATAGAATTGTCCGTTTCAGGCGGCACCCAATCATATAATTACCAATGGAGTAGTGGTGGTGGCAATAGTCCTGTGAACTCAGGGCTAATGGCTGGAACCTATGGCGTGTCCATCACGGATGCCAACGGTTGTACAACCTCCCAAACCAACATGGTAGTAGCACCACCAACCTATCCCGTGGCAGTCGCTGCATCTCCAACTGGATTGACTTGCACCACGCAGTCGGTGACGCTAAGTGGGGCAGGAAGCTCTACTGGCAATGAATTTACCTATTTGTGGACTACTGATGACGGTTATATTGTATCCGGTGCAGGTACGCAAAACAATTGCGTGGTAAATGAAGCAGGAGAGTACCAGTTGATGGTTTTCAATAGCATCAACAACTGCGCTACTTTCGCTTCTACTGTTGTAACCGCAAACCAAACTGAGCCAATGGCTACGGCAGGCCCTCCGGGTACCCTCACCTGTGTGAGCAATCAGGTAACCCTGAATGGGGTAGGCCCATCGGGCCAGGGTTATAATATTTTGTGGACAACGCAGGGCGGAAACATTGTCTCTGGCGCTACTACGCTCACACCTGTCGTGAATGGTGCGGGCAGCTACACACTTAGCATCACAAACACAAGCAACGGCTGCACTGGGACATCAACCACATCGGTAACTTCGAACACGACGCCGCCCAATGTTACTGCCAACGGTGGTCAGATAACTTGTACAAATGCCAATGTGAATCTTTCGGGCAACTCGACTACCCCCGGTGCAAGTTTTGCATGGACGGGGCCGAATGGATTCACTTCCAGCCAGCAGAACCCAAGCGTGTCTGCACAGGGCACCTACCTGCTCACGGTGACAAACCCTACCAGCGGCTGTACATCTACCGACGATGCCGAAGTCGTACAAAACACAACTGCACCGCAAGCCTCAGCGCAAGGTGGCACTTTGAACTGCATTGTGACCTCCCTCAACCTGGGTGGTAGTTCTACCACCCCCGGTGCAAGTTTTGCATGGACTGGGCCGAATGGATTCACTTCCAGCCAGCAGAACCCATCCGTCAATGCTGCCGGCAACTACCTACTTACCGTTACGGGCACCAACGGATGTACCCAGACTGCAACAGGAGTGGTCGCACAGAACACTACTCCACCCACTGCCAACGCAGGGCCAGCGGGAGTGCTCAATTGCAACGCCGAAGAAGTGGTGCTCAATGGCTCCAATTCCAGTTCGGGAAGCCAATTTGTCTATAATTGGACTACTACGGATGGCAACATTGTTTCTGGCGCAACAACCTTGACACCAACTGTTGATGAAGCAGGCAGCTACACGCTGACAGTGACCAACAATATCAATGGTTGTACTAGCACTGCTGCCACTCCGGTCGAGGAGCGGCAACCAGTTGTTGCTGACATCACAGCGCAAGTAAACATACTTTGCAATGGCAACTCCACAGGATCCGCTACTGCAGCAGGCAGTGGTGGATACGGGGCGTTCTCCTACGCTTGGTCAAATGGTGCCAATACCGCCACCGTTTCAAACCTTGCCGCAGGCACTTACACCGTCATCGTGACCGATGGTGAAGGCTGCGATGAATCTGAATCTGTCGTCATTACCGAGCCATCCGAGCTTTCCGTCAATGCGACAACTGCCGCGCAGTCGGCTCCAGGTGTAAATGACGGTTCTGCTACTGCAAACCCACAAGGTGGTGCAGGCAACTACACATACCAGTGGAGCAATGGCGAGACTACCCAGACTATCAACGGTCTTGCCCCAGGGAATTATTCGGTCGTTGTGACGGATGAAAATGGTTGCGAAGCGACGCAAACTGTTACCGTGAATGTTTTTGGCTGCGCAGTTTCAGCCAATATCGTTGGTGAGGATGTGTCTTGCAATGGCTCTACTGACGGTACCGCAAGCATCACACTCACCAATGCAGCCATGCCGCAATCATTTGTTTGGTCAAATGGTGAAGAGACGCAAACCATCGCTGACCTTGCTCCGGGGTCGTACACGGTTTCAGCTACGGACGGCAACGGCTGCGAAGTGGTTGCTTCTGTCGAGATTGATGAGCCCGGTATTTTGAGCGCAAACGCAACGACTACTGGCCTCACGGCAACTGGCTCCGAAGACGGTACTGCCACCGCCAACCCAACGGGCGGCACGGGTCCATTCACCTACGCTTGGAGCAATGGTGGAACAACACAGACCATCAATGGCCTGCCTTCTGCCAACTATACAGTGAGCGTAACCGATGCAAACGGTTGCGTTGCTGTCCAGACGGTTCCTGTGGCACCGTTCGGTTGTATAGCTGTGGCGAGTGTGAATTTCAGCAACATCAGCTGTTTTGGTGAAAACGATGGCCAAGCTACCGTGACCATTGTTGGCGGCCTTACGCCATTTACCTACGAATGGTCAAATGGCGAAACTACAGCGACCGTCTCCGGCCTCGAAGCGGGCATTTACACCGTTTCCATTTCGGATGCAGTAAACTGCCCTGCTGTGGCAGAAGTTACGATATCCGAGCCTTCGGTGCTTGAGATTGTACTTGAACAAGCCACCAACACCGATTGCGGTGTGGAGAATGGTTCGGCTACGGTTGCACCTAGTGGCGGTACTCCTGGCTTTGCATACGACGTTGTCTGGTCAAATGGCCAAACTGGCTATGCTGTTACCGACCTAGCCGCTGGCACCTACAACGTGTCCGTCACTGACTTGAACAACTGCCATGCTGTTTTGCAAGTGGAAATAAACATCAACGACAGTGAGGCGCCTACCGTGGTGACGCAGAACCTCGTTGTGGCAGTGAACGCAAGCGGAATGGCCAATGTGACTGCCTCGCAAATCAACAATGGGAGCACTGACAACTGTACAATCGCTAGCATGACCCTCGACCAAGGCAGCTTCACCTGCGACAATCTTGGCACGCACGAGGTCACGCTCACCGTCGTTGACGAGGCGGGTAATACGAGCACTGGCACAGCTACCGTCGAAGTAGTTGACAACAGTGTCCCGGTTATCTCAGTGCAAAACATCACCGTTTCGCTCGATGCCAACGGCAACGCTACCATCACCGCCGACTTGCTCGACAACAATAGCGCCGACAACTGCGGCATTGTGGAGCGCACTATTGACATCGCCAACTTCGACTGCTCCGACATCGGCCAGAACGCTGTCGTATTGACTGTGAAAGACGCCAGTGGCAATTCAGCTGCAGGTACGGCAATCGTTACTGTGGAAGACAAAGTTGCTCCGAGCATCACCTGCCCATCAAACATGGTGTTAGGTTACTGCAACCCAGTTGCCACATTTGCCATCCAAGCCAGCGACAACTGTGCGCCTAGCCTCATGCCAAACCAAACTTCAGGTTTGCCAAGTGGCGCTACTTTCCCAACAGGTACTACGGTCCAGACTTTTGTAGTAAACGACGGAAACGGTAACACCAACACTTGTTCCTTCAACATCCAAGTACCTGTGGCAATGGAAGTTGAGCTGGATGCAAATCCTGTCACTTGCTTCGGTGAAGCCGATGGTGAAATCGCAGCAACTGTAACTGGTGGTGGTCAAAACTACACCTATCTCTGGAGCAACGGTGCTACCACTGCCACCATTGGCAACTTGGGTGTTGGGCAGTACACCGTCTCCGTTACCGACAATGCAGGCTGCCAATCAGTGCAAAGTGCCAGCATCTCCGAGCCTACGGCCATCATCTCCACGCCAGTGCAGATTGTGCCAGAAACCACTGGCCAGCAAAACGGCGCAATTGACGTTGACGTTCAGGGTGGCGTTCAGCCTTACAACTTCGAATGGAAGGATGCAAATGGCAACGTGATTGGTAATACGGAAGACATCACTGGCATCGCCGCAGGCAGCTACTCGCTCGAAGTCACTGACGCCAACGGTTGTATCTCGCTGCATGTTTTCACGGTACAGTCCGTTTCTTCCATCACGCAGCGCCAGTTGGAGAAGTACATCAACATCTTCCCAAACCCAACAACGGGCTTTGTCACCATTGCTTTTGATGAGATTGATGCACTTGAGGCCAATATCTCGTTGTTTGACATGACTGGCAAAATGGTGGCAAATCATTTCAATGCCAACGTGGCCAATGGTAGTTTCCAAATGGACGTAACTACTCATGCCGCTGGTATGTACTTGGTGAAAATAATGATTGATAATCAGGTAGTTACGAAGCGATTGGTCGTTCAAAAATGACCTGCTGATTGACTTTTTGTGCAAAAAGGGCGACCGGAGACGGTTGCCCTTTTTGTTTTTACGTCAGTGCCAAATGTGCCTTCAAAGATGCCAGCACGGCATCTGCCACGATGTGGTAAAACGCCTCTGGGTCGTTGTCAACCTGCACTTTTTCGAGTGCCTGGTAGTAATTGAGACGGGAGGCGTTGTCGCCCTTCAAGTTGGCGATGGTGTAACCATTGCGGAGCAAAATCAAGTTCATCACCAACCTCGATGTGCGCCCGTTGCCATCAACGAACGGGTGGATGCTCACCAACCGCTCGTGCATTTCAGCTGCTAAAATGACCGGATGCATCCGCCCTTTTTGCCTTGAGTAGTGAATAAAATAATCTTCCATCAGCTTTTCAATCATAAAAGGCTGTGGTGGTTCGTGCTGGCTGCCTGTGATTCGTACCGGTACCAAGCGCCACCGCCCGGCATTCTCCCTGTCAATACTTTTCAGAATCAGGCCATGCAACTCAAGCAACGTTCGCCGAGTAAGGTCCTCCTGCTTGGTGGTCAATTCAATAATGAATTCAGCAGCCTCTGCGTGGTTGATGGCCTCCAAGTGCTCCCGCATGGACTTGCTGCCAATGGTCAACCCTTGGTTCACCACGAGGCTCGTTTCTTGCAGGCTGAGGGTATTCCCCTCGATGCGGTTGCTCTCAAAGGTGTATTCTATGTTAAAGTATTCCTGCATTTTGCGAAGTTGGGCAGGGTTGAGTGGCTTGGCTCTTTGCCAAGCTGCCTTGAGCTCGTCAATCTCGTCAAGTTTCATCTCCAGCGCAGAGGGCAGTGGCGGCACTTCCAACGCATTTTTGCCGTACAGGAACTCTACCCGGCTTTCGGCTGCCATCATGATTTCATCCACTGGGATTTCGTACTGCTTCGACAGTCCTACCACTTTCTCGGCAACCCAAAATACTCGCAACTGTCTGATTTCCAAGCCATAAAATTCGCCCAATAGCATCAAATGCGTTTCCGTGGGCAGCCTGCTGCCGTTTTCGTACTTGCTGAGCAATGCTTGGTCAATGCCAGTGAGAGTCACGACTTCCTTATGCTTCAGGTTCTTGGCTTGCCTTCCTTCTTTGAGCAGAGTGTGGAGGGTCTTCATTTTATGTTTTATTTTTTCAAGACAAATTTAGTCATATTTTTTGTGATTTCAAACCTGACCTTAACTTTTCTCAAATAAAAAGGCGCAAAGTGTTGTGAATGAACACTTTGCGCCACTAATTTTTACGATAAACCAATTTTCAACTACTTCAAAACAACCATTTTTATCATACTGCTATTACCTAAAGCTTGCATCTGAACGAAAACCAGCCCAGCGGTAGGTAGATTTTTGGCGCTTACAGGCAATCTGTTTTCCCCTTTTTGGAAGGTGCTTGCCGTCTCGAACAGCTGTTTGCCTACGGCATCGAAGAAGGTGAAACTAGCCAAACCATCTT
>CAYTZS010000076.1:0-22381 GCA_964442355.1 uncultured Saprospiraceae bacterium
AACCCTGGTGAGTTCGCCCATCGTGCCCGTGCAGAAAACCTCGTCAGCCGTGTAAAACTCGGTGATGGAAAGGTTGCGCTCCTGCACCGGGATACCGTTTTCCCTGCAAATTTCGAGGACCAAGCCACGGGTAATACCCGGCAGGCAGGCATCGGCAGTTGGCGTGAGCACCTTGCCGTTGCGAATGCAAAAGATGTTGACGCTGTTCGTCTCTGCCACGAAACCGTTGAGGTCGAGCATGATGGCCTCGTCCGCCCCGGCGTGGTTCGCCTCTATCTTCGCCAGGATATTGTTCAGCAGGTTGTTGTGGTGGATTTTCGAGTCCAAGAACATCGGGTTGTTGCGCCGGATGGATGAGGTGATAAGCTTGATTTCCGAAGGGTAAACTGGTGGCTTCCACTCCGCCAGCACGATGAGCGTACAGCCAAACTGGTTTAGCCGGGGGTCCATGCCAGAGGTGATTTTCTCGCCCCTCGTCAACGTCAGACGGATATGAGCGTTGTCCCTCATGCCGTTGGCCCGCAGCGTCTGCATGATGGCATCGGTGATGAACTCGTTGCTCGGCACATTGGCGAAAGCTAGCGCATGTGCCGAGTGCTGCATGCGTTCCAAGTGCCTGTCGAGGCAGAAAACCCGGCCATCGTACACCCGAATGCCCTCCCAAATGGCATCGCCCCCTTGCACGGAGCTGTCAAATACCGAGACTTTCGCCTCTGCACGGGGCACAAGTCGGTCTTTTACCCAAACCAAAATGTCTTTGTTCTTGTCGTTGAATTGCTGCTGCATAATTTCTTGATTAGCCAATTTTCACTCTTTTTCCTGCATCCACATTTCCAGTTCCCGGAACGTCGCCACCAACTCCTCCACGTCTTCGGGTGGTTTTCCAGCGCTTTCGCATTTTTTGCGGAAAACATCCACGGGGCGCAAGTCCTCCAAATCCTGCTGCTCCACCTGCATGTCGAGGGAAAGGTGCTGGTGCTTCGAGCGGATTTTGAGCAAATCGAGGTGCAGGTCTTTGGCAAACTCCTGCAACAACCCATTCAGGTTTGGGATAAGTGCCTCGGTTTCCACCATCACCTCCACCCAGGGCGTTGGTTCGTTTTTGTGGCGCTCGTGGAGGGCCAACAGTTTATCTTGCACCTCCTCCAAGCTACCTTCTATGCTCTTAAGCCTTCGGCCAACTGGCACTGTGAGCAAGCTGATGGTGTCCAATTTATCCTTTTCGAACGTCACCAGCGTCACCGATTTTTCATCCCTTGTCTCGCTAAAACTCAATGGAATCAGCGAGCCGCTGTACCGCACCTGTTTCAGCCCGCCAATCTTTTGTGGCCGATGGATATGCCCCAGTGCCACGTACCCGAACACGGGGGGGAACTGGTCTGCCCGTATGTTCTCCAAGTTGCCGAGGTAGATGTTGTCCTGCTTGTCGCTGGATTCGGCGCCCGTTACACAAAGGTGCCCGGTCACGATGAACGGGATTTTCAACGCTGCAAAAGGTGCCACAGCTGCACCCACTGCCTCGTAATGTGCCAAGATGCTCGCTTTGATGCGTTCGATGCGCTCTTGGCCACCGTCGTTTGAGGCCACCCGCCGCAGGTCTTGGTCTCGGAGGAACGGCACGGCAGCTACCACCGCTTCCGGTTCGCCTTTTTCGTTTTTCAAAATGATTAGCTCGTCGGCAGGGTCTTCCGTCGCTGCCCCCACGACATGGACGTCGAGGAGTTGGAGCAGCTCCTTGGGCGCATCGAGCATCTGCGGGGAGTCGTGGTTGCCCCCGGTGATGACCACGTGCCTGCATCCCGTCCGGTAGATGCGCTTCAGGAAGTTGTAGTAGAGCGCCCTCGCCGAGTTAGGTGGGCTGCCGATGTCGAAAACATCACCCGCCACGATGAGCAGCTCAACGCCTTCGTTTTCAATGACTTGCACCAGCCAATCCAGGGCAAGGCGGTGCTCTTCTTCCCGGTCACGGGAGATGAACTTTTGGCCAAGGTGCCAGTCGGAGGTGTGCAGGAGTTTCATGCTGCCAAGATAGGGGATAATGGAAAATGGAGAATGGAGAATTGAAACTCGTAGGCTTTGGCTACTAGTGTAGGCTAGTATCGTTGTTAATAGTCTATTGAATGGCTAATTGAAGTTTTCGCCTTCGGCAAAAATCATTTTTTAACGCAAAGACGCAAAGGCACTAAGATAAAAGGAGGCCTCAAATCTTTGCGCCTTTGCGTCTTAGCGCCCTTGCGTTAGACCTATTGCACCAAAGGTGCAATAGTCTATTAAATAGCCTATAAATTAAGCCATATTGCTGCGTTGCAAACTCCTAAAGCTTCACTTCCGCACAAACATCCCATCCAGCACATCCTCCCTGAAATCCCCGTAAGGTTGGTCGTTGACGTGCTGGTAGGCGGCAGCTAGGAACACCGTTTGCGCAGCACTAACGATAGTATGCAGCACCAGTGCGGCCAAGATGCCAATGGCTATGCCTGCGATGGGGTGCAGGAGGAAGCCGATGAGGAACCCGCCGAGTAGGATGACCAGGTAGCCGAGCAAGAAGAACACCCCGAAGCCCATATTGGCGGAGAGGGATTCGCCCCAGCGTTCTTTGATGATGGCGCCGGAGCGCTTGACGGCCTCGATGGGCGGCAGGTTCTCGAAGGCCAGCACGGGCACGACGAAATAGGTGGCGATGCTCCATACCATGCCGATAAGGCCGACGACGATTTTGCCAAGAAAGCCCAGTCTTTCCTGCAAGGTGTTGAGTATGACGCCCACGGTGGCGGCCAGCACTGCCCATTGCAGGATGACCCCGATGCGGCTGTAACTGAAATTGAGGCCCTCGGTCAGCGTGACTTCATGCCCCTCGAAGATGCGCTTGGCGCAATAGACGAGGCCGACGTTGAAGAAGACGATGACAAAATAGTTGACGAGGTAGAAGCCGAACAGCAAGAGGTATTGCATGATGCCGCCGCCTTCGAAGTTGCCGGTCCAATTGCCGATGTCCAAGCCCCATGCGATGGCCACACTGCCAAAAAACGTGGCCAATACCGTGAGCAAAGAGAGGGAGGAGAACACCGGAAAGAGGAGTAGTTTCGGGTGGTTGCGAAGGGTGCGGAAACTGGTCATGCCCATTTCCCATCCATTAGAAAGGCGACTTGATAAAGACATTTGGTATTGTTTTGATTGGTGAAATAATGAAGATGCAATATGTGTGAAAACCGAGTTTAACACAACTTTTTTTTGGACGAATGCGCTAAAAATAGGGAAATGTCAAGCAGGAAGATATGGAAACGTCGGTGAGGTTCAAACCCTCACCGACGTAAAATCACGCAATGCCGCCTCAATGATTAATGATTACCGCACCAGCGTCGTCTCCCCTTTGTACCCCTCAAACAGCCCATCCACAAACTCCACATCCACATACCAGACGTACACCCCGGCAGGCATGTCCTTGCCTTTAAAAGTGCCATCCCAGCCCGTGTTCAGGTCGTTTATGGGGAAGTTGACGGCCTCGTACATCAGCTCACCCCAGCGGTCAAAGACCCGGAACAGCTTGATTTCCTTCACCATGCCAGAGTTGCCATGCACGTGCAGCAGGTCGTTCACGGCATTGCCACCAGCGCCTGGCGCAAAACCCGTAGGCACGACGACTTCCCGGTTTTCCTGCACGAAGATGTTGATGAGGTCTTCGGCAGTGCAGCCGTTCTCGTCCGTGACGGTGAAGATGACGCTGGCCGGGCTCACCACCACGAACTCACCGATGCGACTCGCCGAGTCCACTGGTGGTAATTGTGGGTTGTTCGAGTACCAGTCGAAGGTAGCAGTGCCGGCATTGACCAAGTTCGAGATGTCGGGGTCGAGTTGCAACGTCGTGCCATAAGGCAGTATGGTGTCAGGGCCGAGGCTGACGGTCAGCTCATCCGGTTCGCCGAGGTAGGCTTGAGGCTGCTCCCAAGTGCAGCCGTTGTCGTCCAGCACAACGAGGTCGTAGAGCCCCGGCTCCAAGTAGGTGAAGATGTTGTTACCCACGAAAACTTCGCCGCTGTCAATGCTAAAACGGTAGGGCGGCACGCCGCCAATGGCCAGTATTTCGATGCGTCCATCGTTCTCCCCAAAACAAGAAATGAAGTCGAGGTTAAAAATGGCGGCAAGGGTGTCTTCCTGTGTGACGGTGATGGCATTAATCGCCGTGCAGCCAATCGCATCGGTCACGGTCAAGTCGTAGTTTCCAGCAGGCAAGTTGATGGGGTTTTGCAGGTTGCTGGTGAAGCCGTTTGGCCCCGACCACGAGAAGATGTAAGTGCCGGAGCCCCCTGTGACGGTTGTGCTGATGGTGCCGTCGGTGCCCCCTTGGCACTTGACGCCCGTCTGCGCAAGCTGCGTGAGCACCGCCGTGGATTCCCCGATGCTCTCCGTCAACGTGGCCGTGCAGCCATTGCCGTCGGTAACGGTCACGCTGAAAGTGCCAGCGGGTAGCCCGGTCAGGTCTTCGGTCGTTTGGCTATTGTCCCAAACGAACTGGTACGACCCGACTCCACCGCTCACCGACAGGTCAATTTCGCCCGTGCTGGATCCAACGCATCCCGTGTTGGTCGGCATACTGTTGAGCGACAAAGCGCTGGGTTGCTGCACGTCGGCGCAGGCAGTAGCGGTGCAGCCGTTGGCGTCCGTCACCGTCAGGCAGTAGTTGTCAACAGTGAGGTTGCCGGGGTTGGGAACATTGGCGCCATTGCTCCAAAGGTAGTTGAAAGGCGAAGTGCCCCCCGTTGCATTGGCGACGATGTTGCCGTCACTTCCCCCAAAACAGCTTACATCGCTGGGCGTAAGCTGTATGCTGATGCTCGACGGGTCGTTCAGGTTAAATGTTTGAACGGTTGAGCAACCGTACTGGTCGGAGACCGTGACAAAATGTGCGCCAGCGCTCAACGAATCGGCCAGCGGCCCGTAGTCGCCGTTGTTCCAAAAGAACTCAAGCGTGCCCGTGCCGCCCGATGCGGTGGCGGTGGCCGTGCCAGTCGCCGTACCGTTGCAGAGCGGATTGCTGGTCTGCGCAATGCTCGCCGTGATGGCGCTCGGTTCCAACACCGTTGCGGTCGCTGATGCTGTGCAGTTGTTGGCATCGGTGACAGTGACGCTGTAGCTGCCTGCCGCCAAATTGTTCACCAACGGGGTGTTGGCGTTGCCAGCGGCAGCGTCCCAAAGCACATCGTAGTCGGCGGTGCCTCCGGCAATGAGCACGAGCGCCCCACCTGTAGCCGTGCCGGAGCAATCAACGCTGTCCACAGCAGTGGAGAGCGTAAGCAGGGGCGGCTCGGTCAGGTTGTAGGAGGCCGTGTCGGCGCAGCCATTGCCGTCCACGACAATGACCGTCTGCAAGCCTGCACCCAGGTTGATGGCTATCGAGTCGGTTAGGCCATTGTTCCAAAGAAATGAGAATGGGTAGGTACCGCCAGCCACAGCAGCGGCCAGCGTTGCGTCTGACAAACCGTTGCAACTGACGCCATTGACCACAAATGCTTGTGAGTTAAGGGCTTGCGGCGCTGCAACCGTGACTTGCAGAACGTTCGGGCAGTTCCAGGAATCAATCACGGAGGCCATGTAGTTGCCTTCGGCAATGCCCGTGAATACGCCCGTCGTGTTGCTCACACCATCGAACGTGTAGGTGTAATCTCCTGCGCCGCCCGCTGCTTGCAGTGTGACAGCACCATCGGTGTTGCCGTTGCAAGTCACGTTCGTCACGTTGGTGATGGATAAACTTGGCGAATTGCAAGATGGAGTGGAGCAGGTGGCGGTGCCAATCAAGCCACTGCAATTGCCGATGGCATACACCTCGATGGTCACGGTGGAGTCGAGGGTAAGTCCGTTCAAGACCTGTGAGTTGCCGTTGTTTTGTACAAAAGCGCCACCGTTGATGCTGACCATGTAGCCCATCGCCCCACTCACGGCATCCCAATTGAAGGTGATGCTGTTGTTGGTCACGTCCGAGCAATTGATGTTCGGGGCAGCCCGCGTGTTGTTTGCGGTGATGGTGATGCTGTCCTGTACGGTACAGCCGTAAGTGTCGGAGGCCACGACGGTGTAGGTCGTGGTCGTGGAAGGCGTTGCGGTCGGCATCGGACAGTCCGCACAGCTTAGGCCAGTGTTGGGCGTCCATTCGTAGTAAACTTGGTACAGCGGCTCGAAGGTGATGGTCCAGTCGAGCAGGGTGCCGTTGAAGCCCATTTGGTCGTCAATCACCAGCAACTGCCAGATGCCGTTGGTGGGGTAGTCGCCGTCCCAGAGGTCGGACCAGACGCCTTCCGGCGCAAAAGTGCCGTTGGCAAACGAAGCCTGAACGCCCGAAGTACAGGGCTGCCACGGGAAGCCCGAAGCGATGCTCTGGACGGCGTTCGGCGTGAAGCAGACGTTGTTGTAGTCGTCGCAGTTCGAGCCGTTGTCGGAGCTGAGTTCGATGAACTGCCCGCCGGGCGAAATCAGGAATACGTCCACGTCGTCCACCCAGTTGTGGTCAACGTTGAGGCAAACCGATTGGATGACGCCAGGCCCCAGCGTAACGGGCTGAACCCCAGCCACTTGAATCGGGGAGTAGGTCGGGCCGTTGTGCGACACCACAAAATCCTGTCCATTGGTAAAGCTCGGCGGCACAGGCAAGGGGATGGGCAGCGTGGCATCGAGCAGCACCGAGTCCCCCGTGCAAATCGTGGCATCGGGGCCGAGGTCGGGCGGCAAGATTTCGTTGTCCCGAATGAAAATCCAGAACGTGTCCCGGTTGCAGACGTCCCGCTGGATGTCAATGCCAATGCTCTCCATTCCCTCGTCAAAGCCATCTTCCAGCGCCACGATATCAATGGTAACGCTACTGTCGCCAATGGGGATGAACAGGTCGAGGGGGATGGGCAGGTAGTCCACGCCGTTTTGCGCTGTGCCGATGATGGTGTAATCGAGCAGGAAATCATCCTCGACCGGGCCGGGGTGCGTAAAGGTGATGCTGCCCGTAGCACAGTCTTCGGTGATGGTTCCGTCCAAGCTGACGGTGGCTGTTTCCACCTGCAACGAACCCGTGCCGAAGGATTTTGCCTCCAAGAAAACCCCCGTGTCGAAAGCGGGGTCGCCCACGTCGGAGAGGGAGAGCTTGATGACATAAGTTTCGCAGGGAATCACCACCACTTCCGCCACAAACACGTCGAGGTAGCCGTCGTAAACGGGTTGGATGCTGGTGCCGAGGTTGTTGTTGTAGAATTGCGAAAAAACGGGCGGGCAACCTGCCCCATTGGCGGGGTGGATGTTGTTGATGGACACCGGCGTGGTCGTACCGGGTATCAGGGCAATGTTGGTACCGTTGTTTTGATAGGGGCCGCTTAGGCCAGGCCCACTGATGAAGAACCCGAACACATCATTGAAGGGGCTGCATGCCCACTCTGGGTACTCCTCCGAGGCAAAGACGTACTTGAAGCGCAGGGTATCAGAAGTCGGGATGAAGGTGATGGTAAACTTGGCCACGTCGAACACGCTCAAGCCGCCCGCTGCGATGGCGCTAAGGTCGGCGTCGCTGGCGCTGCTGCCATTGTCGGTGGAGGCGAACTGGCCGCCGTTGCAGTTGGCCCCGGTCTGGTCTGGTACGTTGCAGTTGATGCCCGTGGCCCGGCCACTCGTCATCACGATGCCCCGCTCAATGCCCACCGCATTTTGGCCGTTCTTGAAGTAGCCTACCGAGAGCGGGTCGCCCTCGAAGGTCACGTCAACTACCTCCACGCCATCGCCGAGGAAGATATTGGATATCAGGTTTTCAGGCGTGATAGGCGGCGTGGTGGCGTCCGTGATTTCCATCGGCTGCGCAAACAGGTGATTGGCAAAAAGCAGGATGAAAAGGCCAGCCAATGGAGCGCGTTTCAAAAGCCTGAAGAATGGTTGGTTCATAAAGTTCGGATGAAAATTTTCTATCAAACAATCTACGGAAATCAAAAGTAAAAGCCTCCGCAATTTTTTAAGGAAAAAACATGGTGAAAACTGGCGAAATGCCAATTGTTTGACCTTTGAGGAAGACAGGCGATGAGTTAAATTTGGTTTGTATGTCCGCTCAAATCAGCTGATTTAAACCAAGTTGATTGTCTAGCGAGTAGCTGGGTGTCCTCAAAAAATCACCTCCGTTGCTCCCCAGCCGTAGCGGTGGTGGTACTCGTTCTTGAAGGTGTTCACCTCGGGGTTTTGCATCAGCCGGGTGGCGATGGCGTCCTTCAGTTTGCCCTCCCCAACGCCGTGAATCACGAAGACCCGCTCCACGCCCAGCCGGATGGCTTTTTCGATAAATGTCTCAAAATGAGAGAGTTGTATCTTCAGGATGTCGCCGCTGGTAAGCTTGCGCCAGTTGGTGGTCAGCTTTTCGATGTGCAGGTCAATCTCCGGTTCGAAGGCAGCTAGTTCGTGCGTGTCGGGTACGTGGAAACTGCGGTAGGCGGTGCTGATTGGCTTCGAGGTCGGCTTTGCATTGCGCTTGGTGTAGCTGCTGAGGTCTTCGCCGCTGGAAGGTGCTTCCTCGGTTTGCTCTGGCCGCTCAAACAGGCGGTACCAATGCACGGGCTTATTGAGGAAGGGCGCCGTGCGGAGGTTGCCGAAAAAACTTTTGGGCTTGATTTTCAACGACTTGAACACGGGCGCTGACAGTCCTTCGGTCGTTACCCACTGGCATTTCAGCTCAAACTCCGGCGATTCGTTCAAGTCGTCGTACAAGAAATCGCCGAGGCGCTGATAGCTCACGGCTTTCAGGCTGTTGCTCCAACCCTGCGGGCCACGGCTATTGAGCAACAGGCGCAGGTCGAACACGAGGTCATAGCGGGTATCGTTGAGGAGGTAGAGGCCGTACTTCTCCGGCACCTCTTGCTTCGTTTCTACTGGCTCGAAAGCCAACTGGATGCCGAGGCTCTTCAAAATGGTGTACTGCGACTCCACGGACATAGGCGGTGCTGTGGGTTCCACCTGCTCCTTTTTCCCCTCCACCACTTTTGCCTTCACGGGGTGTTTCAAAAACTCCTCGGCACGTATCAAGTCGTCGGGGTGTGCCGGTATTTCCATGTCGTACTTCGGCAGATAGACGCTGACCATGCCCCCTTCGAGAAGGGACTTTACCTCGCCTTCATCGTCTGTATGCCTGAATTTTACTTTTGTGCCTTTTGCAAAGAGCATTGTCGGTGTATTTTGGCCAAATGTAAGGAGATTTATCTGTTCGGCGGCTCAGCGTTTGGCAATCAATGGATGTAAATCGGTAGCCGTAACTGGCAAGGTTCTTACCTTTGTGGTTCACAAGCAACCCGGCATGTCTTACAAAATCAAAGAACTCTACTATACCCTCCAAGGCGAGGGGGCGCACACCGGACGACCAGCGGTGTTCTGTCGTTTCACGGGCTGCAACCTCTGGACGGGCCGGGAAGAAGACCGCCACAAGGCCATCTGCCAGTTTTGCGACACCGACTTCTGGGGCATGGACGGGGTGAACGGTGGGAGCTACTCGGCTGCCGAGTTGGTCGGGAAGGCTGCCCAGCTCTGGGGCGACATCAACCAGGGCCGACCCTATGTGGTCTGCACAGGCGGCGAGCCGTTGCTGCAACTGGACGCACCGCTCATTGAGGCATTTCATCGGGCAGGCTTCGAAGTGGGCGTGGAGACCAATGGCACCCAGCCCGCCCCGGCGGGCCTCGACTGGGTTTGCGTCAGCCCAAAAGCAGGTGCCCCGCTCGTGCTCACGACGGGCGACGAGTTGAAGTTGGTGTTCCCGCAGCCCGCTGCCATGCCCGACTTGTTCGAGGATTTGGATTTCACCCATTTTTACTTGCAGCCCATGGACGGGCCGAGGCAGGCCGAAAATACCCGTTTGGCCATTGATTTTTGCCTGAAGCACCCGAAGTGGCGATTGAGCGTGCAAACGCACAAATTGCTGAACATACCCTGAAACGAAAAAAGCCCGGTCAATGCTGACCGGGCTTTTTTCTTCCAAAACGCAATTGTTTACTGGAAAACTACCTTCTCTATCAACACGAAAGTAGGCGTCGTCACCCGAACGAAATACAAGCCGGATTGCCCGACCAAGTTCCTGTCCAACTCAAAGTCAGCGTACCTTTTCTTCAAAAAACCATCGTGTAGCGTGGCTACGATACGGCCATTCACATCCATTACGTCCACCGTTGCCACGGGTTGGTCTTCGATGGATTGTACGATGATACGGGCAACGTTGATGGTGACCGTAGGCACAACCAAGACTTCGTTGGCAGGCTCAATGATGCTCACGCCTGAAACCAGCGAAATATCGTCCGTGCTCCAGACATTCACGGGTAAGTATTGGTCGCCTTCTTTTTTCCAGATGATGCCCACCACCTCATAGTCGAAATTGGCGGGGTTGCCATTTGGCAGCGCAAAATCCAGGTCGAACTCCTGTCCGGCAGTCACGCTGCCGTTGGTGATGGGCTTGCCGAAGGTCTCGGCAGTGAACGACTTGCGGAACAAGCGTTTGTGCACGGCGTTGTTGCCGATGCTGGCTTGGTAGGCCGTCACGTTGTCTTCGAGGAGGTAAACGCCCAAGTAAAACTCGCCTTCCGCAGCTTGGAAGAACTTGACCTTGGCATTGACCCTGATTTCGCCGTTGAGGTAAAACGGCTCGAAGCCGCTGTTGGCGATGGGTGCTTGCAGATAGGCAGCATCCACCAGCGTTTTCAGTGCCGACAACTTGGCGTTGACGTTGCCGGAGTTGACGCTTTGGTCGCTTTGGTTGAAAAAGAAGCGGGGTTGGTAGCCGCCGCCAAAGTTCTCGGTGATGTCGTTGGCGGCATCGTCGGCAAGGTTGCCGTCGTAGTGGGCTGCCATGTACACGGCCTTGTCGCCGTTCTGCTCAATGGCATCCACGAAGTAGGTCCAGCCCCAAGTGCCGCAGTTCGGGCACCAGTCGGCGGTGCGTTTGGTGATGAGGCTGCGTTGCTGCTGCTCCACTTGCTGGGCAATGCCCTTTACGAGGAACAAGGAAGCAACAAGCAGTACGAAGTAATTCTTTTTCATGCAGATTAGGATTTGTTGATGGCAGGAGCCCCGCCGATGGTAAAGGTTTTAGAACAAAAACTGAAGTCAAAGGTTGTCGGGCGCCGCTTGGGCAGCCTGAAAATCCAAACGTAGAAAGGATTTTGTCGCCGCCGTGACCTTGAAGCGCTCGTCCAATCGAATGCCCACCACCCAAGCAATTTTCCCGCCAGATTCCAGTAGCCAAACCCGCTCTTTTTCCAGCCTTGACAGCTTGTTGTTGGAGAAAAAGTCTTGCAGTTTCTGGTGTTTCCCGTCCAAGCCCAGCGGGCAAAAGCTGTCGCCCGGCTGCCAGTGCCGCAGCCGGAGCGGTAATTGGAGTTGGTCGGCGTCCAGCCAAGCGGTGCTGGCCGAGCCGGCGAGGGTAGGGGGTGGGGCGAGGTGCAGGCTGAGCAAGAGCCGGGAGCCGTCCGGTAGTTCGACCGCTGAGGTCTTAATGCTTGGTATTTCCTGTACTCCTCCAGCCTTTTCCTCCAAGGATAAAATTAAAAAAAAGCGGTCAACCAGTAGTCGGCGAGTGGGGGAGTTGAACCAGCTACCGGGTTGATTTTCAGTACTTTGTAGGATGTTCGCCACTTGGTCGTTGTTGAAGCCATGTGGTTTGAGGATTTCAAAAAGCACAGTCGCCGGGGCAGGGTAGGAGCGCAGTTTTCGAAGGTCGATGCGCCACTCATTGGGGCATTTTTCCAGCACTTCGTCCACGATGTGTTGCAGGGCGAAATCATAAAGTTGCTCAGCTTCCCGCAGCCGCTCGATGTTTTCCCCGGCGGTGTGCTGGAAGTTTGGGTTTATCTTTTCAAAAACTGGCACGACATGGTGACGGAGCAGGTTGCGGCTGTACTTGTCGGTGAGGTTGGAGGCATCTTCCCGGTAGGCGAGGTTTTCTGCTTGCGCAAAATCCAGCACCTGCTTTTTGGTGGCAAACAACATGGGCCTGATGATATTGCCATGCTTCGGCAGGATGCCGTGCAGCCCTCGCAGCCCGCAGCCTTTCGTGAAGTTGTAGAGCAGCGTTTCGATGCTATCGTCGAGGTGGTGCGCCGTGGCAATGTGCTGGCAGTCAGCCAGCTGGCGGGTCTCTTCCAGCCATGCGTAGCGCAGCTCCCTAGCTGCTTGCTGGATGGATAGCTTGTTTTGCTCCGCAAAAACTTGGGTATCGAAACGAATGGAGAAGAACGAGACTTGCAGGTTTTCGGCCAGATTTTTCACAAAAACCTCGTCTGCGTTAGCGTCCTCGCCTCGCAGTTGGAAGTTGCAGTGGGCGATGGCAAACGGAAGCCCCGCTTGCTGCATCAGGTGGCAAAGCACCACGGAGTCCACACCGCCGCTGGTGGCCACGAGCGTTTTTTCGCCAATGGCCACCAGTTTTTGCGAAGTGGTGTATTTCAAGAAAGATGGAAGCACGTGTACAATCGTAAATCGTAATTCGTCAACCGTAATTTGCCTCTAGCTCTTCAGTTCCCGGTAATATTTATAGTAATAAGGTATCGTCTCGATGCCCTTGTAGAAATTGAACAGGCCGTAGTGCTCGTTGGGGGAGTGGATGGCATCGCTGTTGAGGCCGAAGCCCATGAGTACGCTGTCCACGTCCAGCACATCTTTAAACAACGACACGATGGGAATGTAGCCGCCCTCCCGCTTTGGGATTGGCTCTTTGCCAAAAGTTTTGGCCATCGCCTTGTGCGCCGCTTGGTACTCCGGCGTGTTGGTCGGCGTGACGCCCGGCTCACCGCCGTGCATCCGAATCACCTTCACCTGCACCGAAGGCGGGGCGAGCGATTTGAAATGCGCCTCGAACTGGTCGTACACCTTCTCGCAGCGTTGATGTGGCACTAGGCGCATGGAGATTTTGGCAAATGCCTTTGACGGCAACACCGTCTTCGAGCCTTCGCCCGTGTAGCCACCCCAGATGCCATTGCAGTCGAGCGACGGACGGATGCTAGTGCGTTCCAGCGTGGTGTAGCCTTTTTCGCCTTGCACCTCGCCGATGCCGAGGTCGGACTTGTACTCGTTGAGGTCAAAAGGTGCTTGGTTCATGGCCGTGCGGTCAGCGTCACTTTCGTTCAGCACGTCATCATAGAAACCTGGAATGGTGATATGGCCGTTTTCATCAATCAGCTTGTCAATCATGCCTGCCAGCACGTTGATGGGATTGGCCACGCCGCCGCCGTACACGCCAGAGTGGAGGTCACGGTTTGGGCCGACCACTTCCACTTGCAGGTAGGCAAGGCCACGCACGCCAGTGGTGATGCTCGGCACGTCGTTGGCGATGATGCTGGTATCGGAGCAAAGTACCACGTCGCAGGCCAGTTTTTCCTTGTTGTTTTCAACGAAAGGCCGGAAGCTGGGCGAGCCGACTTCTTCTTCTCCTTCCACGCAGAACTTGATGTTGCAGGGAAGGTTACCCGTTTTCACCATCGCCTCAAATGCCTTGACGTGCATATAGGTCTGTCCCTTGTCGTCGCAGGAACCACGGGCGAAGATGGCGCCTTGGGGGTGTACCTTCGTCTCTTTGATGACAGGTTCGAACGGCGGCGAGGTCCAAAGGTCGAGGGGGTCGGGCGGCTGCACATCGTAGTGGCCGTAAACAAGCACGGTCGGCAAGTTTTTGTCCACGATTTTTTCACCGTAGATAACGGGGTAGCCCTCTTTGGTTTTGCCGTCTTTTTGGTGCGAAGTCGGGCATATTTCCACATTGTCGGCACCGGCGTCACGCAGGCTCTGTGCGACAAACTCAGCAGTACGCAACACGTCGGCTTTGTAAGTTGGGTCGGCGCTGATGGATGGGATGCGGAGTAGTTCGAGCAGTTCGTCGAGGAACCGCTGCTTGTTTTTCTCGATGTATTCCTGGGTAGCGTTCATAAAAAACGTTGTTGATGGTTAGGTGTGGTGGTTTCTGGTTTCAGGTTTTGAGTTTCAAGTTGTGCTACTTGAACCCCCAAAACTGGAACCCTAAACCGACTGACCGCCAAAGATAGGCAGTGGCAATGTTTGCCAAAACAAAAAAATGGCTCAAGTGTGCTGTGACATGAGCAGCTCTGAAAGGCGGCTTTCGGAGATAGCAAATTCAAATTTGCCCCCAGCGGCGTAGCTGATGGCGCCCGTTTCCTCCGACACGACAAAAGCAGATGCGCCACTCCGCTCGGTGATGCCGAGGGCTGCCCGGTGCCTCAGGCCAGTGTGTGCGGGTAGGCTTGAGCTGTCGGAAATGGGCAGGATGCAGCTGGCGGCTTGGATTATTCCTTTGCCGATTAGCACGGCGCCATCGTGTAGCGGGCTTTCTTTTTGGAAAATGCTGAGGAGCAGCGACTGGCTGATTTTTGCGTCCAATGCAACACCCGATTGTCCGATGGAGTCCATTTCGAAGCTGTTGGAAAACACGAGCAGCGCCCCGGTTTTTTCTTTCGACATGCGCAGCAGCGCCTGCCTGATTTCAAAGTTGGCGGCTTCGTTCACTGGTTTTTTGTCGAGATTTCGGGTGAGCCAGCGAAGCATCACGTCGGTGCGTCGGCCTAGTGTCGTGTTGCCTAGCATGAGCAGGAAGCGCCGTACCTCCGGCTGGAAAATGATGATGATGATGATGAATCCGACGTTGACAAACTGGCTGAGAATCATGGAGAGCATGTCCATTTTCAACATGCCCACCAACCACCAAAGCAGGTAGATGATGACGATGCCCACAAAAATGTTGAAGGCAATGCTGCCCCGCAGTAGCAGGTACACCCGGTAGATGAGGTAGCCGACAATGGCCACATCGAGCACATCCCACAGGCTGATGGGCAGGAAGCCTATTTCGAAAAGAAAATTCATGCCCTGCTATTATTTTTTCGGGAGCTGGTTAGCGGATTCATCCGGTAAAGATGTCTTAGTTTTGAGCGAAGGAACATGAATTTCATCAAAAAATTGGGCTTGAATTGAAAAAAACACTGCCATTCTTTGCTTTGGTTTTCGCATTGTTACCCAGTTGCGTGTTTGCACAGCATAGCAACAAAGGTGAAGCTGACCGAGAAAACGTATCGCAGCGAGACGGCAACGATACCATTTTTATGTTTCGGGACACGAGCATAGAGTTGGGCGCAAAACTCGATTCATTGAAGATACTGGAACTGGAAATCACATTCCAGCTTATCAAGTCGAGGGTGGAGTTGGTGGAGGCCAAAATTATTGCAGCGGAAGCATCAGACTTGGGTGGACAGGAGAATTCGCAACTCGAAGAAGCACAGCTCCAAACCCGCAGGCTTGAGCAAGCCTTAGCTGAGGTGAAGCAGCAAATAACCATTTTGGAAAAGACTTTGGAACTGGCTGTTGCACCTCAAAGCGGTAACCACAAGCCAACTACAACGTCAAATTTTGCTGAGGAAAGCACGCAAAAAATGGTCGAAGTGACAAGTTTGACAAAGACCTCAATCCCTGCTAACGATTTTGCCAACGGCATCCTACTTTTGCCGCCACAGGTGCCATGCGAAGGCGGCATCTCTGCCATTGACCCAACTACGAAAAAAGACCGCTGGGAAACAGGAGCTACCCAGCTCTTTTCGCACACGGACTTAGCCCTTGAACAAATGTTTCCGAAGGCAGATTTGATAACCTGTACGGGCTATTTGACGGCATTGTCGGGTGGGATTCGGCTGCTAAACCTTGAGTTTGTCGTTTCGACTGCCAATGCGCCTCAGATTTTTGGCAACATCCCATCCGGGGAATTCATTGAGTTGACCTTGCTGGATGGTCAAAGCATCCAGTTGTTCAATGGTTTGCCGAGCAATGGCCAGTGGATTCCAAACCGAAATGCCTACGTGGCAAAGGGGCGCTACAATTTGGGTTTTCGAGCCGAAAAGTTGTTGCGGAGCCAAGAAGTACGGAGCGTGCAAGTTCGCTGGGGCAAGGTTCAAGAAACGTATTTGGTTTACGAAGTGGATTTCTTTCTGCGCCAGCTGGCTTGCCTCGACGAGCTGATGAAGGTGCGATAAAAACAAATTTTGGTTAAATGTTAGGCTTAAAACTTCCTACCGACCCACGCTGGGTTGACCTTGCAGAGATGGACTTGGCAGAGATTCTGACCGACCATGCCTATTGTGAGCAAAAGGCCGCTACCTCCTGTATTTCGCTCATTCAGGGCTACCCCGACAAAACGCAGATGGTCAAAGATTTGGCACCCATCGTAACGGAGGAATGGGGACACTTTCGGCTCGTGCTGTTGGAGTTGGAGCGTCGAAACCTCAAGCTCGGTTACCAGCGCAAGGACGAATACGTGAATGAGTTGCTGAAATTTGAAAAAAAGGGAGGCACTAGGGAGGACAGGTTGCTGGAGCGGCTGCTAATTTGTGCGCTAATTGAGGCACGCAGCTGTGAGCGGTTCAGGTTGCTTTCTGTGAACTTGAAAGAAGCGGATTTGAAGGAGTTTTATCACAAATTCATGGTCTCAGAGGCAGGGCACTATCGCTTGTTCATTGACTTAGCCAAACTATACTTCCCGGAGGAAAGGGTGAAGGCTCGTTGGCAAGAGTACCTTGAGCAAGAAGCCAAGATAATGGAGCAGCTAGAGCTTCGTGGGGACAGAATGCACTGACGCAAAATTTATTTTTGAGTTTACACGGTTATCGAGAATGTTTTTGAATTTTGGGTTTTCGTTGAAAGTGGCTTGATTGTAGCGAACCAGCAGCAACAATTGTTTGTTGGATAACCAAATGGTTAAAAACACAGTTTTTTCAAAGGCCAGTATCGTCTTTGTGAGTTGTGGCAACTTTTTTGATTAGTTTGGCGTAATTTTTAATATCATAATTGTAATTCGTTCGTTTTGTAAAAAATCAATCCCTCGAAATGCAGAATTCAATAAACTACACATCCATTAACCTCAAAACCAATAACTAACAGGTTATGCGCCAATTAAAGATTACAAATAAGATTACCACCCGTGAAAGTCTTGCGCTGGATAAGTACTTGAACGACATTGGTAAAATTGACATGCTTAACGCCGAGGAAGAGGCAGACCTTGCCCGTCGCATCCGAGCAGGCGACCAAGCAGCGCTTGAGCGGCTCACAGAGGCCAACCTTCGATTTGTGGTTTCCGTCGCAAAGCAGTACCAAAATCAGGGTCTTTCCCTCAGCGACCTCATCAACGAAGGCAACGTTGGTTTGATGAAAGCTGCCCGCCGATTTGATGAAACAAAGGGTTTCAAGTTCATTTCATACGCAGTTTGGTGGATTCGTCAGTCCATTTTGCAAGCCATCGTGGAGTATTCACGCATCGTCAGGCTTCCACTCAACAAAGTAGGGTCGTACAACAAGGTCAACGAGGCTTTTATTTCCTTCGTTCAAGAGTTTGAACGGGAACCAAGCGATGAGGAGTTGGCTGAGATTTTGGAAATGTCCACCAAGGAGGTGACCAACATGCTCAAAGGCAGCATCCGCCACGTCTCCGTTGATGCGCCTATTGGTGGTGAGGACAGTGACTCAACCATGCTCGACCTGATTGCTGACAGCGATGGTGAACGCCCCGATGATGCACTGATGGACCAGTCTTTAAAAGATGAAGTGCAAGCTGGTTTGTCTATTTTGGCACCAAGGGAGGTTGAAGTCCTCTCGGCGTACTATGGCTTGAATGGTCACAAAGCCTTGACATTGGAAGAAATTGGTGAACTCTACTGCTTGACTCGTGAGCGAGTAAGGCAGATTAAAGAGCGGGCCATTCGCAGGTTGCGAAAATCCTACAACCGCAACGCACTAAAGTCCTATCTGGGATAAATTATAGCCAAAAAACGGAAAGCCCTGTCAACTTCGACAGGGCTTTTTTCATTTACGTCGAAATGGATTGGCCATGTAGCGGAATTGCAGTACAATTGGCCTTTAAAAAAAAGAATATGTTGGGCATCGCATTTTCACTGTTTTTTATAGTTACACTCGCCGTGGTGGGGCTCACCATGGGCATGAAGATTTTGCAAAACTACAAGCCTGGACGCACGAAAATCCAGTCTGATTTGAAGCAAATCAGGGCTGAGCTGGCTCCTTTGATCGCAGACTTGGTGCCTTGGTCGGCTGAGGAGATGGAACAACTTTCATTCAATCAGGTGAAACGTTCCCGTAAAAATGGGTTGGTGAAATCGGCAAAAGGAATCATCACCACCGTTTACCACGAACCCGTGATAGCATGGGGCTACCGTCGGTACGTCAGCAAAAATGAAAATGGATTGCTTTACGCCAGGACGAGCAATCAGGAGTTTGTTTACAGGGTTAAGAACGGGGAAGTTGAAATGGTGGTTGGGGAGCAATTGGTTGGTGTGCTGAATCAACAAGGTGTGCTGATGAGCCAAAATGGGAACAAGCCTCTTGCCCAAATTGGGAAAAGTGACTCCAATTTGGTGGTGCCAGTCAAAGTCAACAACAAACTGGTGGGAGGACTGGCCAACCCTGAGAAAAACCAGAAAGTAAATGCAAGGGTGTTTCAACATTTAGCCAAAATGGAAAAAGAAGAAGAACTAGTCTTGTCACTCTCCATTCTGGAAATGGTCAGGAGGGAAGTAGGTGCTTGATAGTAGAATTCGACGTAATTCGTTGGAAATCAATATCGAGTGGGAAAAAAAAAGGAAAAAATTGTAGAATATTATTCAAGTTGAATACATTTGGCCGTTGAAGAAATGATTCCCATTCTTCAGATGCCAAAACAGATGAAATCAGCGATACCACAAGTTGCTTGTCTTTCAAAATACCTGAATTTATATCTGGCAGGACATCTTACCAAGGGAATCCATCCCATATACTTGCTAGGAATCTTTCAAAATAGAGTAAGCTACACTACACAGATTTTTCAAATCCAAGGGAGGGAAAACAGACATTGAAGACAAAGTGCAACGATATATGTTGCTCGCCTGTATTCGTATCAATTCAATGAAAAGTGCCGCATGAAGCGTAACTTTTTTCTTTAAGCAAATACTCAAGTTTTTCTCATTAAACATCTGAAACATGAAAGTTTCGCTACTCAATCAAACTACTATGCAACTTCAAAGCTTCTTCCGACAGCTTTCTGAGCGAGCGTTAATGGTTTTGGTGTTGGCTGTATCGGTGACGACCGTGTCGTGGGCCGAAGGCTCAAAAGACCTGCTCGACAACCCAACAGCCACAAGGATGTTCCTTGACACCCGGGATCCCCAACAGATGAAAGTTTATGTAAGGGCCGGTGAGTTCATCAACGTAGGAGCCAGTCACCTTGGGTTCCCACAGGGTGCAGGTTTTATCCAAGTCTATCGTCCAGATGGAACTTTGGCAGCAACCTTTGACGACACCGGTGCAAACACAGGCCTTGGTATCATCGACAATTACACCGAGGAATTAGCTGGACCTACAGGCGGCGGTACCACCAACGGCCCAGGCTATACCCCTGGTGTCGTCCTTGTCCCCAATGGGCAAGATGGTATTTGGACAGTAGTTTTTGATTATTCACAGAGTTATTTGCAAAGCGCCAATTTCACAAATATTGCCAACAATTTTCCTTGGACGTCAGCGAACCAGGCCCAAGCTTACAGGAGGGCAATCTTGGCCTGGGACATTACAGTTACCGAGGGGGGGGCAGGCAACGAAGGAGGTACCCCCTTTGTTGGCCGAGTTTACACCAATGAATATATCTCGTTGCTGAATGGCAACAGTAACCAGATAAAGGCTTCTCCTACATTTTATGTACTTACGGATGATGGCTACCAATATCAGGTAGATATCACAGATGCCGACCCTTTTCGTTTCCCTATCTCCTCAAACTCCCGTGGTATTGTAAACGGAAACGGCATCCCTGTCTACAAATCAAAAATAGCACCTTCTACTATTAGTATAGGTGATTACACTGTCAGTGATGCACCGGCTGGTTGGTTGCCCAACAACCTCTACTTGTACGAACCACAAGCTGAGGATTACGACAGCTTGAGTCTCATCAATAACAAGATATTCTTCAATTTGCCTGATCCTTCGTTACCTGCAACGGCAGAAGTGACAGATGTATTCAGGGCAAATACGCACGTCACTTGGCTTTACCAAACAATACAAGAGTTCGAATTGGACACTACTTACCTAATTGGTGCCAACCCAGATGGATCACCTTGCCCCGATGGTTCTTTCCAATACGGTAAAGGAGGGTATTTCTATTTTGAAACCAGCATTGGTGGTGTTATCACCCTGCAACTTGACCTCAATTTCAATGGATTGTACAATGACCCAGTTGACGTTACATTAACAGGTGTGTTTGGGAATGGCCTTGATTCATTGTTTTGGAATGGATTAGATGGTTTGGGAGCACCAATTCCAGTTCAGGATAGTTTCATGTTCAATTATCAAGGCGTCATTCGGTATGGTGAACTTCACATCGCTCTAACAGACGTGGAGAACAACCCCGGTGGTGTCACTTTTACTTGGTTGAACTCAAATACTGGCACAGACGACGAGTTTTACTATGACCACTCCGACGTTATGACCACTGGTGTTGTAGTAAGTGGAGGAGGTGCACCAGGCAATGCTTTGCCCACTAACATTCCTTACACTTATTCAAACAATGCGGGCAATGACAAATACCTAGACCAATGGTTTTTCTCTGAATACATCATTGCTGATACGTCTGTGGTCATCAACATTGTTGAAGACTGTGATTGTCTAGTCTCAACGCCAGCACTTACGGCTGTTTCGGGTAGCGGCAACTATTGTTTCGATGAAGATGTAACCCTTGTTGCGAGCAATGCCACTGCTGGCATCAGCTCTATGGTTTGCACATGGAACGGCCCCAATATTTTCAATGTCACACAGACTGTAAACGGAAGCGACCCTATCACTCTTTCACTGAACAATGTCAACAACTCTTTCGAAGGAGTCTATACACTTGTTTGTGTGGTTGACAATTGTATCTCCAATACGGTGTCCTTTGATGTGGTCGTCAATGCTAATCCTGAAATCAACGCCATAAGCCCGAACGGCGACTTCTGCGAAGGTCAACCATTGACTTTGACTGCATTGAACGTCAGTGCAGATACTGGCCCACTGAATTATACTTGGACGGGTCCAAATCCAAACAACCCGTTGTTCCCGTACTTCGGAAGTGGCTCAGAGACTGGTCCATTTGAAGCAACTATACCAAGTCTCACCCTAGCCGATGCTGGCACTTACACGCTAGTCCTCGAAACATTGGGCGGATGCCAATCGGTGCCCCAGTCAGTCACCATTAATGTTTCACCATCCCCTGACATAGTTGCTACTGGTGGAGGCGATGTCTGTGTCGGGCAGGATGTAACGCTTTCGGCTTCCAATACAGTATCGGGAGTTGGACCGCTTCAATTTATTTGGACTGGCCCAGGTGGAGTTATTCTCTCTCAAGGGGTTGTAGCAGATAATGAGCCATGTGTAATTACCATCAACGACATTACACCAGCAGGTAGCGGTGATTACATCATCACCAAGACAATCAATGATACAGGTTGTTCTTCAAGTGAAACAGTTACACTCAATGTGCTTCCAGGTTTGAACATTGAAAACGTTACCCCTGACACTACAATCTGCGAATTTGAAGGCTTTTTACTCTCTGCCGATAATACAGTTAGTGCAGGATTGTTGACCTACAGTTGGACAGGACCAAATGGCATCGTACTCGGCCCTTTCACAGTTGACAGCGATGCTCCATTGACTGCCATTATCAACGAAGCAACGCTGATTCATTCAGGTACTTGGACGTTGAATGTTACCTCTGAAACGGGTTGCAACTCGAACGACGTAACTGTTGAAATCACTGTCTTGCCCGGCGTTCGCATTGTCACTACAACAGGCGGCGGCGAGTATTGCTTTGATGCTCCTGTCATACTTAATGGCACTGGCGAGGGTTCTTCAGATTCAGTTTCTTACACTTGGACTGACCCGAACGGTACGATTGTGGGCAGTGGAACCACCCTTCCTGCTGGGCCATTTCCAGGCAGTAGCTCATCAAATACTGCGGGCACCTATATTTTGGAAGTGATTGATAGTTTAAGTGGCTGTTCAGACAGCGAATCAGTTGATGTCAGCTTCATTGACTTGCCAATCGCAACCATCCTCAACAACGATACAACGCTTTGTAGCCTTGACACCTTGGTTATTTGCGGGCAAGCTTCTGGCGTCAACTTGGGCACATTCAGCTACGTCTGGACGTCGCCCAATGGACAGCTGATTGCTGGCACAGGGAGTGGAACTACTCCATTCTGCGATACCATTATGCCCATGCAAGCCTACGGCGAAGGTGCTTATACATTGATAGTTACTGCTAATGGCTGTACGTCAGTGCCTGATACGTTGAACGTAAATTTGAATCCAAATCCCGTGGTTTCGATAATATCGG
>CAYTZS010000077.1:0-22215 GCA_964442355.1 uncultured Saprospiraceae bacterium
ACGTAAGTTTTGGTTAATAATTGTAAGAATTGTCAAATCTGCCTGAAGTAAGTTCAGGCTTTTTTTTTGTCCCTAATTGTGTAAGCGGGGCAAAAATTCTAAGTCGTGATTCTCTACTTTGCTTCGCACAATAATTCTTGACTATGACATTGGCAAACTAAAAAAGGGAACTAACGGTGTACCGTTAATTCCCTTTTTTAGTTCTCTTTTCCGAGTCCGAGTGGGCTTACTTCGCAGCATTGATAACCGCCTTGAATGAATCAGGGTGGTTCAGCGCTAGATCCGCAAGCGATTTACGGTTGAGCTCGATATTGTTGGTAGTAAGCTTGTGCATCAACTTAGAGTAGGTAGTACCGTTGATGCGAGCACCTGCATTGATACGGGCAATCCACAATTGACGGTATGCACGTTTTTTCAATTTACGGCCTACATAAGCGTAGCCCATTGCTTTGTCCACCGCATTTTTTGCAACGGTAAGAACATTTTTCCTTCTGCCGAAGTAGCCTTTGGCTGCCTTCAGGATTTTTTTGCGTCTTGCACGGGACGCTACTGCATTTACTGAACGAGGCATAATCTCGAATTTTTAGTACAGCTCAGGGAAACACACTTTTTTGAAGCGTGAATACTTGCAGCCTGGACTCTCGTTAAAAAATCTGTTTAGTTCGGTGTTTATCCGACTGAAAGAAGGCGCTTGATGCGAGTTTCATCAGAAGCATCCACTACCGTGGAGCCAGCATGACGAAGCTTTGCCTTTGGGCTTTTGCCCCAGAATCTGTGCGAAGTGTTAGCGTGAAAGCGCTTAACCTTGCCAGAGCCTGTCAGCGAAAACCGCTTCTTAGAGCCTGAATGTGACTTCAATTTTGGCATAATAAACGTTTTTAAGTAAAGGAGCGCAAAGGTAAGCATCTCCTTTGGTTATTTCCAAGTGAACGTAGATTTAAATAGCTGGTTGAACGGACAAAATGCAGCGAAGTTTGCTCAGGCCTTCTTTTTCTTGGGCGTGAGCACCACTATCATTCGCTTTCCTTCCAGTTTGATAGGAGCTTCTGGCGTACCAACTTCTTCAAGTTCCTTCACAAAACGCTCTAGCAGATCCCTGCCTCGGTCTTTGAACACGATAGTGCGTCCAAAGAAATGGACATAAGCCTTTACCTTGGCATTTTCTTCCAAGAAATTCTTGGCGTGCTTGGTCTTGAACTCAAAGTCGTGGTCGTCCGTATTTGGGCCGAAGCGAATTTCTTTCAAAACAGTCTTGGCGGCCTTGGCCTTCATTTCTTTTTCCTTCCGTTTTTTCTCGTACAGGTACTTATTGAAGTCAGTAAGCCTGCAGACTGGAGGGGCCGCATTTGGCGAGATTTCGATGAGGTCGAGCTGTGATTTGTCAGCCCATTGCAGCGCCTTTCTGGTTGGCACAATGGAGCCTGGTTCAATTGTTTCGCCTACAATAGTGCTAACCTCTTCCAGATTTTCACCTACGAGGCGGATTTCAGGAATCCGGATTTGTTCGTTGATGCGGAACTTAGGCTCTGGCGGCCTTGAAAAGTTGCGGTTGAAAGATCCTTTTGCCAAATGGAATTTGATTTTGTTTAAAAAATATTTGATTGCCTTGGGTGGCCTTGCTGATTAGGTCAAGGCTGTTCCAAAATTCATCTGAGATTTTTGTAAAGAATGAATTTCGTTCCGCCAGGCAGGCAATTAGGGCATAAGATTGTCTAATTATCCCTGGCTTTTTGAAATTTTCCAACACAAACGTAAAAAACTAACGGCCAATGCCCAACGAACTGGTTGAACATTGACCGTATATTTTTCAAAAAGGCTTAAAACAAGCAGTTTTATTCACTTTAGGCGTCGGTTTTTATTGCTTTTGAAAGCGTAATCACCAACCCCGTACCATCGTCGTTGAGGTTTGCTTCGAGTATTGAGCCTTCAACAGGATTCTCGTTCAGCAAGAACTCAGCCAGCGGGTCTTCAATGTACTTCTGAATAGCACGGTTGAGTGGCCTAGCTCCAAACTGTGGGTCAAATCCTTTTTCTGCCACAAAGCTCTTTGCTGCTTCTGTCAACACAAGCTGGTATCCAAGCGACTCCAAGCGTTGGAAGACTTGCTTCAAAGTGATGTCAATGATTTGGAAAATCTCTTCCCTTTGTAGGCTGTTGAAGATTATCACATCGTCAATCCTATTGAGAAATTCCGGCGAGAATGTCTTTTTCAAGGCATCACGAATCACGGTCTTGGCGTTGTCCTCAGCTGCTTCCACGCGTGACTTTGTGGCAAAAACTACGCATTGCCCAAAATCCTTTAACTGCCTTACACAGATATTGGAAGTCATGATGATGATGGTGTTCTTGAAATCCACCTTCCGGCCAAGGCTGTCAGTCAACTGACCATCGTCAAGCACCTGAAGCAAGATGTTGTAAACATCCGGGTGGGCTTTTTCGATTTCGTCAAGCAGTACCACAGAGTAGGGCTTACGGCGCACTTTTTCGGTCAACTGGCCTCCTTCCTCGTAACCTACATAGCCCGGAGGCGCACCTACCAAGCGGCTAATCGAAAACTTCTCCATGTACTCGCTCATGTCAATGCGGACAAGTGCATCATCGGAATCGAAAAGGTAGCGGGCCAAAGACTTGGCAAGTTCCGTCTTGCCTACACCCGTTGGGCCAAGGAATATGAAAGAACCGATGGGCTTCTTTGGGTCTTTCAAGCCTACCCGGTTACGCTGTATCGCTTTGACAATTTTCTTGACGGCTTCGTCCTGTCCAATAATCATCTTGGTGATGTCGTCGGCCATGTTCACGAGCTTCTTGCTTTCGCTTTGTGCCACCCGACGAACGGGTATGCCGGTCATCATAGACACAACCTCAGCAATGTCTTCTTCGTCAACAGGATAGCGCTTGGTCTTGCTTTCCTCTTCCCATTGCATTTTGGCAAAATCGAGCTGGCGCAAAAGCTTGCTCTCTTCGTCCCGAAGGTCGGCAGCACGCTCGTACTGCTGATTTTTCACAGCTTGGTTCTTCTGCTCCTTTATTTGCTCGATTTTCTTTTCGTATTCTTCAATGTGCTTTGGCACATGAATGTTTTTCAAGTGTACCCTAGCGCCAACTTCATCCAGCACGTCAATTGCCTTGTCCGGCAGGAAGCGGTCGCTCATGTAGCGGTCGCTGAGGCGGACGCAAGCCTTGATGGCTTCATCAGAGTAAACCACATTGTGGAACTCCTCATATTTCTCCCTGATGTTTTGCAGGATGTGGATGGTGTCGTCAGCAGATGGTGGATCAACCACCACTCGTTGGAAACGGCGGTCGAGTGCGCCGTCCTTTTCGATGTACTGGCGGTACTCGTCAAGTGTGGATGCACCAATGCACTGGAGTTCGCCACGTGCTAGGGCAGGCTTGAAGATGTTGGATGCGTCAAGCGAGCCCGTTGCTCCGCCAGCTCCTACGATGGTGTGGATTTCATCAATGAACAGGATTACGTCCCGTGATTTTTCCAACTCGTTCATGATGGCCTTCATGCGCTCCTCGAACTGGCCACGGTATTTTGTGCCAGCCACCATCGCCGCCATGTCGAGCATGACGATGCGTTTGTTGAAAAGTGTGCGAGGGACTTTTTTCTGATGGATGCGCAGTGCCAAACCCTCCACAATGGCCGTTTTGCCCACGCCGGGCTCGCCAATAAGGATGGGATTATTTTTCTTGCGCCGACTCAAAATTTGAGATACCCGCTCGATTTCGCTCTCCCGGCCAATGATGGGGTCAAGCTTGCCTTCCTCCGCATGTCGGGTCACGTCCCGCCCAAAGTTGTCGAGTACCGGCGTTCGTGATTTCTGTTGCCCCTTGCGCTGCTGCTGTTGGTAACGAGCGTTCTCGTCGTCGTCGTAAGACGAATCATCATCTGGCGGCGGTGCGGCGTTGTAAATCTCGGTGCTTTCCGTCATGCCCTGTTCCTGACGCACGTACTCCAATTCGGTGCGGAATATTTCGTAGTCAATGTCGAAATGGTTCAGGATACGCGAAGCGGGGTTGTCCTTGTGTTTCAGAATGGACAGCACAAGGTGCTCTGGCGTAACTTCTTCGCTTTTGAAAGCTTTGGCTTCAAGAAAGGTCACTTTGAGCACTTTCTCAGCCTGCTTGTTCAGCGGCAAGTTGCCAATGTGGATGGTCGAGTTGGCGGATGGACGCCTAGGCACGGTTTCTTCGATGATTTGCTGAAGTTCAACAGGGTCAACATCCAAAGAATCCAACGTTTTGTATGCCAGTGTATCTGCCTCCCGGATCAGCCCAAGCAACAGGTGCTCGGTGCCGATGAAATCTTGCCCCAGACGCAGCGCTTCGTCACGGCTGGAGGAGATTATCTTTTTTACTTTGTTTGAGAATTTCTTGTCGTTCATGTTAATTGAATCGGTGAAATCTTTTCTGTTTTCGAGGATTTGAAGCAATGTTAAGATGATTTGAACAAGTTTCAAAATGCCTTAAAAAAAAGTTGCCCAATCAGTCAAATAGCCAACTCAATTGTTTCGTAGGCTTTAAGTCGTTGTCCAAAGCAACCTCAAACTACTTTATTGGATAAAAACAATGCCAGCATTTTATGACAATCTTGCTATTCGCTTTTTTATAACGGAAAAAACAACGCTCGCCAAACTAAATTTTAGTTGCTTTTTGACCTTTCAAAGATTTTATTTTGCTGTAAAGATGGTGTCGTTTTGAAAGCCTAGTGTGCGAATGGCAAAGCTCGGCAAATAAACGTTTAACCCCAACCTAAGTTTGAACAGTAGCCGTTTGCGGACATATCATGCCAACAAGAAATGTATAAACGATGTGAGGATTCTTTGATTTAAGTGGCTGATATTCTGTGCATTAAGTTGGATTTTACTAAATGGCAGAGAGCGTGTTTTTAATTGAACGCAAGAAAAAAAATCCGCTTTCACTAAGTGCTTTTTTGCCATGTTGAAAATATGGAGGAGAATGTGCTAACTTAGCGCCCCAATTCAAGCAGTAGCCCGACGACGGGGTGCTTTTAACAGCGCAAATAAATTGTATGAGATATTCTATTGACAAACAGGAACGTTTCGCCGTACTCCACCTCCATGATGAGAACCTCAACTCTGTGGTAGCTCCAAACCTTAAATCGGAGTTGGTCATCCTGTCAAATGAGGGCGTTCCCAACCTCATCCTCGACCTCGGCGAGGTCAAATACGTTGATTCATCCGGCCTCAGTGCCATCCTTACCGCTAACCGTCTCTGGAAGAGCCTTGGCGCTTTTGTTCTAACAGGCATCAATCACGACACTGTCCGCAAGCTGATTGAAATCTCACGGCTCGATTCCGTATTGACCATCCTGCCTACGCTCGAGGAGTCCAAGGATTATGTCATTCTGGAAGACATCGAGCGTTCGTTGAGTGCAGAGCGCCTATGAAGTTTGCCCTGACGATTCTGGGAGTCAATGCTGCCACGCCCGCTTTTGGGCGATTTCCTACTTCGCAGGTACTTCAAGTTCACAACCATTTCTTTTTGCTTGACTGCGGCGAGGGTGCCCAAATGCGAATGTCCGATTTTGATGTGCCTCGCCATAAGATTCAGCATATTTTCATCAGTCATCTCCACGGTGACCATGTGTTCGGGTTGCCGGGCCTGCTGTTCTCTTTTGACCTGAACGGGCGGCAAACTCCGCTCGATATTTATTCGCCACCGGGCTTGGAAGCCATGATTGCCGCTCAGCTAAGACCCGGAGGTTCCCTGTCTTTCCCCTTTCGTTTCCACGAAGTGGATACCAATGCGCCTAGTCTTGTTTTTGAAAACAGCGCAGTCGCCGTACAAAGCATACCGCTCAAACATGGCATCCCAACGGTTGGGTACGTCTTTAGTGAAAAGCCTAGGCCGCTGAACATTAGGCCCGAAAAAATTGCGGAGCACCAATTGACTATCCAGCAAATAAAGGCGGCAAAAGCAGGCGAGGATGTAGTTCAAGAAAATGGAAAATTGCTTGAAAATCAATTGCTTACGCTTCCTCCCGTGCCCCTGCGCTCCTACGCATTCCTTACCGACACACTTTTCGAGGAGGCCGTTTTGCCACATATCAAAGGCGTGAGCATGCTTTATCACGACACTACCTTTTGTGACGACCACCTTGACCACGCCGCCCTAACCATGCACAGCACTGCTCGGCAAGCAGCCGAAATGGCTCAAAAAGCTGGCGTTGGCCAGTTGATTTGCGGCCACTACTCATCAAGGTATCGGAATTTGGAAGTTTTTTTAGAAGAAGCAAAGCCTGTATTCCCGAACACGGTACTTGGCTTGGAAGGAATGGTTTACGAAATTTGAGAATATTGCATTGGATGCCTTCCTTCAGAAACGGACTGCGCTAAAGCAGCAGCAAACTCAGCCAAGGCGAACCGTTGAGCATGAGCAAAAACAGCGTTCAAAAATAAAGTTTCGCTAATCTTCCCGATAGTCTATAGCCCCAACCCCCTGCTTATCAAGTTCCTTTTGTAAACCTCAATGTTCACTTTGTGGGCATCATAAGTCTCGGCGAACATGTGTTTGCCGGAGCCGTCACCTGTGGCCACGAAAAACATGTAGTTGTGCTTCTCCCGGTTCAGCACTGCATCGAGACTTGGGATGCTGGCCATGCTAATGGGGCCCGGAGGCAGACCCGGGTACATGTAGGTGTTGTATGGTGAGTCGAGTGATTTGTATTTGGCAAGGTCACGGGCCTCCCAATCTCGGCTGGCAAACACGAGAGTCGGGTCAGCTTGCAACGGCCAGCCCTGCTCCACCCGGTTCAGGTAAACGCCCGCCATCCGTGGCTTCTCTGCCTTGTCGTTTGTCTCCCGCTCCACGATACTTGCAACAGTGTAAACCTCCTCCCGGCTCAAGCCGAGCGCCCGAGCTTTTGCGTCTCGGTTGTCTGCAGCCCAAAAGCGGTCGTGCTCTTTCTTCATGCGCTCCATGAACTTACGGGGAGTCGTGTTCCAAAACACTTCGTAGGTGTTCGGGATGAACAGCGAAAGCAATGTCTGTGGTGTGAAGCCAAGGCTGTCGAGGTAGGTCGTATCGTTGAGCAGCGTGACCAGTGCTAGGGAGTCCGGTTCAATGGCTTTTGCCACCTTGGCAGCGATGTGCTCAGGCAGGCGTTCGTTCACGAGCACCACCTTCACTGCCGACTGTTTTCCACTGCGCAAATGCTTTACAAGTTGGTAGCTGCTCATGCCCGGCGTAATCTCGTATCGGCCGCCCCGTCCATTGTAGTTCAGTCGGTTTGCCAATGTACGGAAGGAGTTTTCGTCGAGGATGAAATTGCCTGCCTGCAAGGAGTCCACCACCTGGTCGAGCGTGGCGTCCGTTGGTATCAACACATACTTCTTGGACAAACTAGCCGGTACGTTGGGCTTTAAAATAAAGCTCCATGCGAAGTAGCCAACCACTCCCGCCAACAGGATAATGAGCAGCAGGATGATTTTGAGAATGGGGCGTTTTTGGGTTGGTTCGGTGTGTTGTTGTTCCATTATGATGCTCGCTTTCGTGGCTGTACAGCCTGCTCATTTTGATGTTTTAAACGGAATTGCTGGATTCCGGTAGTTTTTGATTTAGTCAGGTGTTTTTATTTGTCTTCACGGTAAATCTTCCCTTCCTTCATCACGAACCGCATGCGCAGCATGGCCTTGATGTCGGTGAGCGGGTCGCCGTCCACGGCCACGATGTCGGCTAGTTTGCCCTTCTCGATGGTGCCCAAGTCGGCGCTCTTGTTCAATAAGGCAGCAGAAGTCACTGTCGCCGATTTGATGGCTTCGATGGGTGGCATCCCTGCCTCGTTCATGAACACAAACTCCCAAGCATTCTCTCCGTGTTGGCTCACCCCGGCGTCGGTGCCAAAAGCGATTTTGACACCAGCCTTGTACGCTTTGCCGAAGGTAGCCTGAATCTGTGGCCCAACGATGGCTGCTTTCATCGCCACCACCCTGGGGAAGTAGCCCTCTTGTTTTGCCTTTTCTGCTACGAACTTACCCGCGCTAATCGTCGGCACGTAGTAGGTGCCTTTTTGCTTCATCAAGCCCATGATTTCATCGGTCATAAACGTGCCGTGCTCGATGCTCGTCACGCCCGCCAGCACTGCCCGCTTCATGCCCTCGTCGCCGTGACAATGTGCCGCCACGGTAAACCCGTAGTCCTTTGCTGCCGCAACGACAGCTGCGATTTCTTCCTCCCGGAACTGTGGGTTCAGCCCGTTTGCGGCCACGCTTAGCACACCGCCTGTAGCCGTGATTTTGATGAGGTCGGCGCCGTTCTTGTAGCGGTGGCGCACGGCGTCCCAAGCTTCGTCGGGGCTGTTGATGACGCCCTCTGCGGGGCCGGGGTCGCCCATCATGTCCTTCCGGACGCCATTGGTTGGGTCGGCGTGGCCACCCGTGGTAGCGATGCTTTTTTCTGCGGTAAAAATGCGTGGACCATCCACCAGTCCTTGATTGATGGCATTGCGGAGCGAAACGTTGACGCCGCTGCCGCCGAGGTCACGCACGGTGGTGAAGCCAGCCATCAGCGTTTTTTTTCCAAAAACCTCCGCCTGGTAGGCCACGTCGGCAGGGTTCAGCCGGAATTTTTCCTCATAGCTTTTGGGGTTGCTCTCGCCTTCCACGTGGATGTGCATGTCCATCAGCCCTGGCATGACGGTTTTGCTTTTCAGGTCAACGACCTTGGCATCGGCGGGGGCTTTGGCGTAGCCCTTCTGTACCTCCTTGATGCGGGTGCCCTCCACGATGACGGTCATTTCGGATTTGGCGCTGTTGTCGGTGCAGTCAATCAGCTTGCCGCAGTGCAGGTAGGTAGTTTGCGAAGCGGCAGAAATGGCCAGCAGCAGTGCGGCAAATGATGCGAGATGTTTGATGTTGCGCATTGATTTTTGTTGAAAAAAAAGGCAGATGATTCAATATTGCTCGTGCTCATTTGGGAAATCCTTGCCTTTTACGTCGGCACAGTAGGCTTCCACAGCCCCTTTTATTCCCTCAAAAAGCTCCATGTAACGTCGAAGAAACCGTGGTTGAAACTCATGCGTGATACCCAGCATGTCGTGCGTCACGAGTACCTGACCATCGGCGTGCATGCCAGCCCCAATGCCGATGGTCGGGATGTGCAGGCTATCGCTCACTTCTTTGGTCAGTGTAGCGGGTATTTTTTCCAAAACCAGCGCAAAGCAGCCGATTTCTTCCAGCAACTTGGCATCTTCCTTGAGTTTGGCGGCTTCCCACTCCTCCTTTGCCCGCACTTGGTAAGTTCCGAATTTGTAGATGCTCTGAGGCGTGAGTCCAAGGTGCCCCATCACCGGAATGCCTGCCGAAAGGATGCGTTTTACACTTTTGGCTATCTCCGAGCCACCCTCCATCTTCACGGCATGGGCCCCCGATTCCTTCATGATGCGGATAGCACTCTCCAGCGCTACGCGGCTACTGCCCTGGTAATATCCGAAAGGCAAATCCACGACTACCAGCGCTTTTTTCACGCCCCGCACCACAGAGGCAGCGTGGTAAATCATCTGGTCGAGGGTGATGGGCAATGTAGTCTCGTGACCCGCCATCACGTTGGAAGCTGAGTCGCCCACGAGTATGACGTCCACCCCGCCCTCATCAAGGATGCGGGCCATGGAGTAGTCGTAGCCAGTGAGCATGGTGATTTTTTCGCCCCGCAGCTTCATGGCTTGCAAGACGTGGACGGTGATGCGCTTGACTTCTTTTGTTACTGACATGGTGCGAAATTGTGTTTGTGCGCTGGTGTGCTCGCTTGTTTGAAGGTGCTGGTAATTGGCAATGCCCAAAAGCATGCAAGCACTCAAATACCCAAACACACAGCTCATTCCTACCGCCAAAGGTAAAAGTTTCTGCCATTCCATAATATTGCGACAGTTTTGTGCCGCCTAATAAATAGGGTGGCAACAAAGAAGCATGAAAAGAATCAAAAAGCCTTTACTCATAACCCTTTTCGCAGTGGTAGCCATTGCCATTCTTGGCCAGTTTGTCCGGCTGCCGTTGCTGCCTGTCCATCCACACGAGGCCATTCCCCGCCACACGGCGGTGGCGCTCCAGCTTGGCGCTGACGGCCTTCGGCAACTGCAATCGGAGGAAGGTAAAAATAGCTTGGCCAAACTAGCTGTACCCGCTGCGCTGTTGGCGGATTGGGGAGCTTTTGAGCAGCATTTTGCCCCCATTTTTATCCAAAAAAAACAAGCCGAGGCATTCGTGATTTTGCAGCCCACCCGCAGCAGTGGCCTGGATGCGATGTTCATCTTCGATGAAATGCGGGGCAACGACCTCGATGTCATTTTGAGGAAAAACAAGGATTGGCGGATGCGGAAGTCCATTTTCAAGGACAACGATGTGTTCACCGTTCAGCTAGGCGAGGAAGAATTTGCCCTAGCCCGCTACCGCAACCTGCTGCTGTTTGCTCGCCATGCCTACCTCGTGGAAAATGCCCTCAGCCAATTGGGCAGGCCCGCCAGCTCGCTCTGCCGTGACAGCGGTTTCTCCGGCGTGGCCAAGGGCATGGTTTCTTCAAAAAAAAGCATTCCTGTGCTGGTCAACCTCGCTGAACTTGGACCTCAGTTCAGCCCGCTGCTCGACCCCGCCCGGGTGCGTTCGCTCGGTGGGCTGGGGCAGGTGGCCCGATGGCTGCGCCTCGATTTGCCCATCGGAAGCGAGGGCACGGAGTGGCGTGGCGCCTTCAGCATGGCCGTTGGTCACCCCGTCATGGATGCCAACGCCAAGGGCCAGCCGCACTCGTTCAGCCAAGCCCTCGGTGCTTTGCCCGACAATCTGGCGGCCTTCGCTTGGCTCTCCTGCGACCGCATCACCGCTGCGGCGGAGACGGGGCTTTGGCGCACCTATATCGCACCTTGGGCTGCCGACGAGGTGGCCATCGCCGTTGGCGAACCGCTGGAAAACGGCGCTGCCGAGCAGTTTTTGTTGCTCAAAACCAAGGACAGCAAAGCGGCGGAGGCAAAACTGGAAGCCCTTGCAAAACGCCTTGAAAGCTCGGAAGCAGCTGATTTTCAGTTGTTTAAAGTCCGACGATTCAGTGGCCTGCCGCTCGACGAGATGCTGCAATTGGGCAAAAACCTCCACGACCCCTACGGTACGGTGCTCGGCAACTACGTGCTTTTTTCCAATTCAAAAACGGGCTTGGAGCGATGGTTGGGCAAGTATTTGGCTGGGCAGACGTGCTCAAAAAACGTGGACTTCCTGCAATCGTTGAACAAGCTTCCCGAACAGGCCGATGGGCTGCTGTTTTTCGAGAGCGATCGAGCGTGGCCGCTGGCTTCGCAGTTTTTTGATGAAAAAATGCTGGCTGAAATCGGACGCAACCCACTGGATTTCAACCAGTTGACTGCGACGTTTACTCGGCGAGGCAAGGTTTGCGACCTGCAATTTGCAACCCCAGCCATGACAGCCAAAGCACAGGAAACGGCCCCTGCCAACATCCTTTGGAAAGCGCCGCTTGGCAATGTCGTAGCTATCCCCCCCGCCATTTTCACCAACCCGCAGACTGGCGAGCTGGAGATTTTTGTGCAAGATGCCAGTCGAACGATTTACCTGCTCTCGAAGGCTGGGCGGATTCTGTGGCGGCGAGAGTTGGGCGAGCCCATCCGTTCAAAAATTTGGCAACTCGACCTCAACAACGACCAAGAGGTGCAGTTTGCCTTCAGCACGGCCAGCGGCATCTTCGTCGTTGACCACACTGGCGAGGACGTGGCAGGGTTTCCGCTCAAGCTGCAAACCCCAGCCAGCAACGGCGTGACGGTCATTGATTTTTTCAAAAGCAGTGAGTACGAGTTTTTCATTGCCTGCGAAAACGGAACGGCCTATGGCTTCAACGAAAAGGGTAGTCCAGTGGAAGGTTGGCGGCCCAAGATGGGCGTCGGCGTGGTGCGTCATCCGCTCACCCACTTCCAAGCGAAGGGCAAGGACTTCCTCGTGCTGCTCGACACAGCGGGCATCATGCAGGTTTTCCAAAAGAACGGTGAGCCACGCTTTCCAAAGAAGGATTTGCAGGCCAAGTTTTTGCAAAGCCCTGATTTTCAGGCAGATGGCGACAATTACCGCATCGTGGCCTGCGACGAAAAAGGTCGGGTCAGTGTTACGAACCTCGAAGGTGCCGACTTCAAACTGGGCTTGGAGGTGGGCAAAAAACAAGCCGTCAGATTTGCCTTCGCTGACGTGACGGGCGACGAACGTAAGGATTACCTCGCCTTGAGCGGCATCGACCTCGCCGTGTTTTATTATGAAAAAAGCAGTTTCAAAAAAGCGTTCAAGTACCAATTCGGACAAGCGCAGGATGCCGTTTTTGCGGTAGCGTGGGCAAAGCGGGAGGCGTTCGTGGGCACGGTTTGCGAAGCAAAAAGCCAAATCAGCTTGTTCGATGGGCAGGGCAAGCTGTTGCCGCAATTCCCACTGGCAGGTACGACGGCCTTCTCCATTGTTGACCTGTTAGGCGACGGCAAACCAGTGGTGGTAGCTGGCAACGGGGCAAGCGTGGTGGCTTATTCGTTGGAGTAAGTTCATGGGATGGCGAGTTTTGAGTTGGGGGCCGAAGCCTGTGTTTTCAAGGAAATCGAGCAAACATTGCCTTTCTCGGTGGAATCCTTCCAAAAGCTTGGGTTTTTTCCGTTTTTTGCAAAAAAATTTAAACCTCCGTATCAAACATCCCATGCTACTGGAACACCTCACCACCGACCGCCTGCGGTTTAGGCCGCTGACTCTTGCTGACAAGCCTCGCTTGATGGGCTTCTTTGCTGACCCCATTGCCACCGAATTTCACTTCATCAAGACTGACCTCGACAACTATGCCGACACTTGGCTGCGTCGCCAATTGGGCCGCTACGCCAATGAGCAGGGTGGGCTTCATGCTGTCGAGCTGCTCGAAACGGGCGAGCTAGTTGGGCAAGCTGGGCTGCTGTACCAGTGGGTGGACGGCATCCCGAAATGGGAAGTGGGCTACCATTTCTTCCGGGAACACTGGGGGAAGGGCTATGCCACCGAGGCCGCCCAAGCCTGCCGCAATTTTTGCTTCGAAAACGAAATGGCCGAGACGCTGATTTCGCTTATCCACCCTGACAACATTCGCTCGCAAGCTGTCGCAAAACGAAATGGAATGACCGAGTGGAAGCGGACGACTTGGCGGGAGATGCCCGTGGTCGTGTACCGGATTAGGTGGCCGGAGTGGGAGGATTTGAGAATGAAAAATTGAAAATGGAGAATTGAAAATTACGTTACTACCCAATTTTCAATTCTCCATTTTCAATTCTCACTCCACCCTCACCACCTTCATCTCCACCCGTTGATTTTTCGCCCTGCCTTCTGGTGTTGAGTTGCTGGCCACGGGGTTGCGCTTTCCGTAGCCTTTGTAGGTGATGCGGCTGGTAGGCAGTCCCTTTTCCACGAGGTATTGGGCAACGGATTTTGCCCGCTCGGTGCTCAATTTGTCGCAAAACTCATGCGACGGGATGCCGTTGGTGTGGCCGCCTACCTCGATGGCGATGCCTTGGTTTTCCTGCAAGAAATCGAACAGCTCGTCGAGGGTGGGGCGAGAGGTTGGGTCCATGTTGGTGCTGTCAGGTTGGAAGTAGATTTTTTCCAGTTTGATGGTCTCCCCACTGCGCAGGTTGTTGGCCGAAAGCTCAGGAATAATGCGGGTTTTGACTTCAAAAGAAGCAGTCGCCGTGCAGCCGTTTTCGTCGGTGACGGTCACCGAATGCTGCCCTGCGGGTAGGGTAGTGGCGTTTACGACGGTCTCGGCATTGTCCCATTTGTACGTGAAACTGCCGGTACCGCCACTGGCCTCCACGGTGGCCTTGCCATTGCTGGTTTTGTCGGTCGTGGCGGGTCTGATTTTCGTAACGATGGCTTTCACGGGCTTGGGCTCCGTCACCTGCTTGGCTGTAGTCACCGATTTGCCAGTGGCATCGGTGATGGTTACGGAGAAATTGCCCACGCTCAGACCCTCGACCGTTTCCGTTTTTTTGCCATTGCTCCAACTGATGTCGAAAGGTGCCTTCCCTCCCTCAATCGACAGTGCGAGTTTCGTGGTTTCGCCCGCACATTTGATTTCTTTTTCTTGCGAAATGGTCACTTCCAATGGCAAGATATTCTCTGAAATGCTCACTGTTGCCGTTTCAATGCATCCGTTGACATCGGTGGCCGAGACGTAATGCGTTCCGGGTGCGAGCTTGGTAGCTGTGGCTGCCGCCTCGCCGTTGTCCCATTTGTAGATGAAGCTGCCCGCGCCGCCAGTGGCCTTTGCAGTAGCTTTGCCGTCCGAATTGCCAGTGCTGGCTGGGGCGTCCATCTTTGCCGTCAGGCTGATGGCGGGAGCGTCCTTCACCACAAATTTTGCGGTAGCGGTCGTGCCTGTGGCGTCCGTCACGGTTAGGTCGTAAGCGCCAGCGGACAGCCAATCGGCAGTGGCCGACTGCCCGCCACCCGCCCAGTTGTATTTGAACGGACCTTTGCCGCCGCTCACTTCTGCCGCCAGCGATGCCGATTTTTCTCCGACACACTTGATTTCGTTTGCTTGTGAAATACTCACCGCCAACGCAAGGATGTTCTCCGAAATGCTCACGGTGGCATTAGCAGAGCAGCCATTTGCGTCGGTGACGGTGACAGTGTGGTTGCCGGGGCCGAGTTTGATGGCGGTGGCTGTTGATTCGCCATTGTCCCACTTGTAGGTCAGATTGCCTGTGCCACCAGTTGCTTTGACCGTCGATTTGCCGTCCGAGTTGCCTGTGCTGGCCGGAGCGTCCACTTTGGCAGTGAGCGTGATGGGCTTGGGTTCTACTATCTCGATGTTGGATGTGGCCGTCTGACCTTTGGAGTCGGTCACGGTCAGGGAGTAGCTGCCTGCTGACAGGCCACTGGCTAGTTCGCTGGCTGGTTCTGAGGAACTCCACTTGTACTTGTAGGGTTCTTTGCCGCCTTTGACGGTCGTCCTGATGACTGCCGTATTTTCACCAAAACACTTGATTTCGGTTTGAAGTGCGATGGTAACGTTCATTGGCAGCAAATTCTCCACGATGCTGACCGAGGCAGTGGCGGTGCATCCTGCTCCATCGGTCACAGTTACCATGTGGTTGCCTTCGCCGAGCTTGGTGGCAACGGCAGTTGTCTCGCCAGTGCTCCATTTGAAGGTAAAATTGCCAGTGCCTCCCGTTGCTGTCACGGTTGCTTTGCCGTCTGCTTTTCCAGTGCTGGCAGCAGCGTCCACTTTCACGGATGGGGTGATGGGGGTTGCGTCTTTCACCTCAAAACTTGCCGATGCCGTCTGGCCAGTTGCATCGGTGACGGTGATGGTGTAGCTGCCAGGTGCAAGTGTTGTGAGGTTGGCGCCTGCCATCAAGCTGGGGTTGTTCCACTGGAACTGGTAGGGCGTTTTGCCGCCCGTCACATCGGCTTTGATGGCAGCGTCTTTTGCACCAGCGCATCCGATGGCTTTTGTTTGAGAAATGGCGACGCTTAGTTTGCTGACCATGCGACGGATGTCCACGATGGCCGTGGTGGTACAGCCTGCCCGGTCGGTGACGGTAACCGAATGGCTGCCTTCGCCGAGGGCAGTGGCTTTGGCGGCAGTCTCGCCGTTGTCCCATTTGTAGGTGTAGGCAGGGTTGCCGCCGCTGACGTTCACCACCGCAACGCCATCGGCAGCGCCACTTTCACCAGCAGGTTTGTCCTGAACAGCGGTGGCAGTGATGTTGGGGTTCAGGATGGGGAATTTCACCGACTTCGTTTTCCCTTTGCTGTCGGTGACGGTGAGCGAATACTCGCCGGGGCCGAGGTTTTGGGGATTGGTGCCCGTGAGGCCGCCATCCCAGGCGTAGGTGTAAGGTTCCGTGCCACCACTCACGGTCACTTTCAGCGCAGCGTCTTTTTTGTTTGCTCCGCAACTGAGCGGTTTGTCGAGCAAGCAGGTGACGGACATGGCGTCGGCCTTTTGGATGAGGTAGAGGCCCTTGTCGTTGGTGCCGATCCAGACAGCGTTTTCAGCGTCGATGGCCATGCACGATACGTCTTGGCTGGTAAACTCCTGCGCCGGGCCGAATACCGTGGCCTCTTCTGTGGCCGGGTCGAAGCGGGCAACGATTTGCGAAGCGACCCAAAGCAGGCCGTTGCCGTCCACAGCGATGTCCACCACTTCGCCCTCGGTGAGGCTGGCGTCAATGTCCACTGGCTCCCATTTCTCACGAGCGTCCACCTTCCAGAGCAAGTCGTCGCCCATGACCCAAGTGCTTGTGCCACTTTGTGCAAAAGCTCTGATGCTGAATAGCTTTTGCTCGGTCTGCCATTTACCGTCTTTGCCGAATGTACAGCCCTCGGCAGTGCCAATCCAGAGCCTTCCGTTGGTGTCCAAAAAAAGCGTGTTGATTTCTTCGGAACCGAGCTTGGAGTTGCCAGGGTGGTGCCGGGTGACGAGCTTTAGCGTTGGCAGGGTCTTGAACTGGAACAGGCCAGACTTGCGGGTACCCACCCAGAGGTTGTTGCCTTTTTCTTCGAAAATAGCTGCGGTGATGCGGTCTTCTTTTGTGCGGATGCTTTGGCCGTCGTTGCCCATTTGCGAGAGCAAATCTTCCAGCAGGAAGCGTAGGTCACGATTGCCGGAGTTGGTTTGCAGCAGCGACCACTCGGTCGGTGCGAGGTTGGCATTGGTGGACTGCTCCGGGGAATGCACCTGGAAAAGACCTTTGCGATTGCCAACCCATTTGTTTTCTCCTTCAATATAAATATTGGTGACAGGGGTGTAACGGTCAACGGCCTTGGTACGGATCACCTCCATCGGCACCTGTGCCGTGATTTTTGCCGCAAAAAGAACAAGTATTAATGTGAAAAATCTGGACATTTTGATTGCTTGAAAGTCACGCTTTAGCTTTTGGCAGCCAATCGGCGGATTCGGGATTGAAAGACGCAAAAGCAACAGATAAATTTTGCAAAGGGGCGCAAAGTTTAGTTTTTTTGAAGAAAAGCGAAGTACTGTCTGGAATTGACTTGAAACTCACGACTCACCCTCAGCTGTCGTCAATGTTAATTTAATATTAAGCAATTGTAAATTTTCGGTTGAACTTCTGCTGAAGTTCCGTTATTTTTACCCACTGAAATCTTCAAATCTATGATTTCCGAAAGTTGTAGCATTCATCTGTTTAAATCCGTGGGCTGCAAACTCCGCCCGGCCTGAGTCCGATAGCGCAGCAAGCAGCCCGCCAAAACGAAGAGGCGGCCATGAGAAAAATGCTGTTCTTGCTGCTTTTCACTACCAATATCTTGCTTGCGCAACGCAATGTGGCACTGTTGCATGTGGCTGCAAATAATCCTTTGTCCATTGCTGAAGCTGCCGACATCGAGTCGTCAGAAATCCCATTTGAACTGGCGGGCGGGTTGATTATCGTTCAGGCCAAAGTTGACGGCAAGGAGGGCAACTTCATCCTCGACACCGGTGCGCCCGGCATTGTGTTGAATGCCGTCAACCCCGATGGGGTTAATCTTCGGAAAGGAGCCTCTGTGGGTGGCAGCATGAACATTGGTGAGGTTTCGGTAAAAAACTTCCAGCTTGGCATTATTCAGCAGGAAAAAACACAGGGACACGTGCTCAATGTTCATCACCTCGAAGTGGCTTGTGGCCGTGACATCATGGGGCTGATAGGGTTTGATGTGCTGAAAAACTATGAACTGATGTTCGACTACCCGAACAATAAAATCTATGCGTTCAGGTCAGGCGAAGCAAGGAAGCTAATCACCGCTGAGCCGGAGCTTTCAATCCCCTTTGTTATGCACGGGCACGTACCTGTAATCTTGGCCAAGGTGGGCAACAAACGTGTGCTGCTCGGCCTAGATAGCGGTGCGGAAGTCAACCTGCTCGACAAAAAATTCTTGAGCAAAATTGACGAACAGGTACTCGCCAATGTTCATGCTGAACTGCTCACTGGGCTTGACAACGCTACGCAAGATGTGATTGCTGCCGATGTTCTCGATACAAAGCTGAAAGGAAGTGCCTTGCCTGCGATGCGTTATGTTTTTACGGATATCAGTCATTTACGCAGGAATTTTAATGCGCCGCTTGATGGGCTCTTGGGGGTTCCTTTTTTAAAAATAAGGTGATATCCATTGATTACAAACATCGAAAACTCCTGATTTGGGAGTGAGAATTTTCCAGCCTTGACGTTACGGTCTGCATATTGATTCGCACAAACTCGAATAGTAAATTTAATTTAAAATATTGATTTTCAGTAAATTAGGTAATTTATTCAAAAAGAAACACCAGTACAAATGGCGAAGATTGTCTATTTTCTTTGACATGTCTCGCCGCATTTTTGCAGTGTAAAAGTCTGTTAAGGGTTAATCCTTCATCCAAAACAAATCATGGCTTATGAAACCTGCAATCAAAGTTGATGTACTGCGCCATTTTCCGCTCTTCGAGGGTTTGTCCGAAGAAACTTTTACTAGGCTTGAAACGATGGTCGAGCACCATTCCAAGGGCAAGCATGTCCAGTTGTACGAGTCAGGAGAGGTTTCGGATCGTGTGTACTTTCTGCTGAAAGGCACGGTGAAGACCTGCACCATGTCGAGCGATGGCAGGGAGGTTATCAAAACGATTTTGCACCCGCTGGCGATGTTCGGTGAACTTGGGCTTGTCGGCGAAAAGCTCCGGCATGAGTCGGCGTTCACGATGAATGAGGAAGTAGTGTTCTTAACCATTTCCATCTCCAACTTTCAAGTACTGATGCGCTCCAACCATGTCCTTTGCCTCAACGTCCTGCACCTCATCGGCAGTCGGTTGCTGGTGGCAGAAGGCAAATTGGAAGCACTCATTTTCAAGGATGCCCGTTCCAGAATAATTGATTTCCTAAAGGACAGCGCCACGCAGCGGGGTCGAAAGGTCGGATATGAAATGCTGTTTAAGCATTGTCTCACCCAGCAGGACATCGCTAACCTGACGGGCACTTCCCGACAAACGGTGACTTCCGTGCTGAACGAACTTCGCAAGGAAAACTTGATTTACTTCAACCGCAATACGATTCTGATACGTGACATGGGCAGGCTTTCTTGATGGTCAGCTTTCCACGACGTAAAAATCAAAGGGCGCCCACTTGGCTAGTGGACGCCCTTTTCCGTTTGCTGAATTCAGGGTGTAAAAGATAGCTTGCCTCAACCTGCTCTGCCCTCTTCCCCTCCTGTATGGTTCCAAGTTTCTGGAAAAAATTTTAGAAAAAATGAAAATGGCTTAGGGGAATCTCCAATCACTTCTGTCATGTAAGCAACAAAGCAATTGAAAACCAAAATACACATGCTTCTCCCTGACTGTTAAAAAAATTCAAACTTCAACATTTAAAAAAATCTGAATCATGAAAAACCTTGTCTTGCCTGCCCTTTGCTGGGCACTGGCGATGAGCCAATCTTTTGCCCAAAAAACACTGCCGCCGAGCACGGCTACCTATGCTGTCAATTGGACGTACACTGTGAAGAAAATGCTGAATGCGGCAGGCTTTGAGTTGCCACAAGCTGAAGCACCTTCGGGTGTGAAGCCCAGCGTGGAGGCTCGTGCATCTGAGCTTCAACTGGATTCGACGTTGACCTACTACGATTACGGGCTGAACAGCAACGACTCGCTGCCGCTTCTCCGCACGACTTACACCTACCCCGTAACCGGAATACAGGTGCTCATCGAATCACAGTACGAGGGGGATGCCTGGCAGCTTGTGAATCGTACCACACAGATTTACGACGAACAGGAACGCCATGTGGAGACTTTTGCGCAGGTGTACGACCCTTCCGTGCCGACTTGGGTGAATGACTCACGGCTCGAATTGTTCCCACGTGGCGACTCACCTGACCTACTTGACTCCATCATCGTTTCTGCTTGGAATGTTGACCTCGGTGACTGGCAGCGGTTGATGACCGTCCTGAACAGCTACGACAATTCGGAGCGGCTGCTGGAGAGTCTGACTGTGATAGATGTGTTTGGACAACCCGTCACATTCAAAGATGTGTACACCTACGATGCCAACGGCGACAACAACTTGATTGAGTCGTTCTACGTGGAGAGCGGTCTTGAACTTCTCTCATCCACGGTGGAATTGGAATACGAAAACCACCTGATTACCCTTGAAACCTCGCTGGTTTTCGATGGGCTGGGCATGGTTCCTGAGCGTCAGGTGACACACGACCACACCGGCTTCGGCATGGTGGAGACCATCGAGTATTTCGAATGGAACGCCAACATCAGCGACTGGAACAAAACGCAGACAGACACTTACGAGTACGACAACTTACAGCGTTTGGAGGCAAAGGTAACAGTGCTTTACTTTGAGGGATTAGAGGAGCGTTACCGCTTCACGTATGATTACGTCGAGGACGAGCTGCTTTTCTTGGAAACGAGCTATTTCTTTGATTTCAACGAAAATGAGTTCGTGGTAGACGGTAAAGAGTATTATTACTACAGTGGTGGCGTATCGGCTGCGCCTCACAAGCCCCAGCCAGTAAGCGCCCTGACCATATCGCCGAACCCGACTAACGGCAATGCCCAGATTGAACTGGAGGGCGAGGTGTCTGTGCAGGTTTTCGATGGGTTGGGCCAGCTAGTTTTCTGGTTAACTGAAGAAAGCGGACGTGTCAGCCTTGACTTGTCCGAACTGCCCGCTGGAATTTACGCAGTACGTGCGTTTGCCGAAGATAAATACTACGCTGGAAGACTTGTGAAACAATAGTTTTTTCATCACCCGATTGGCCCGGGGCGGTTGATGGCCGCCCCGGTTTTTACCCTCAAAATCATCAGAAATCAATTTTCATACAAAAAGAGAATAACCATGATAACTGCAAGAAAACCCGTTGTAATCAGCTTAATAATGCTAATGCTGGGGCTGCTTTTTAAACCCTTTTCCAACCTGTTGCCAAATGGACTTTCTCCACCAATGCAGCATTATTGACAGGCCTCGAAACCACCCTACTGCGCAACTGTCAAGCTGGAATAGTCAATGTCAAATTGCGCAAAAATGACCACTGACAACAATGAACCCCAACGACCAAAGATTTTAACATATCCAATCACTTTTTAAAAACAATCTAAAATTTATGAAAACGAATTTCTTGAAAATCAGCCTTTTACCCCTTGTCCTGCTTGCTTTTAGCATGTTCAGCCTAACCTCTTGCGACAAGGATGACGACACGACGCCAGCTACTATCAAAAGCCAAATCGTGGGTACTTGGGACTTCACCTCGTTCAAAGTTGACACATCGGAGTACATGGGCGTTATTGTTGACTCTGCTTCTGTGACCTTTGAAGCCTTCACCAGCACGCAGGGCGACTTTGAGCAGACCATCGTTTACGTGGATGGCGAACAGGAGGACATCAGCGGCAAGTACCAGATTGATGAGGACAAGAAGGAGGTGAAAATGATTTCTGATGGTGAAATCGAAGTAATTAAAATCACCTTCACCAACTCCGACAAAATGGAATGGAGAACCACGCAGGACGGCGAGCAAGTGGTCGCAAAGACCGAGCGTCGTGACTAATGTTTTTTCCAATAGATTTGTCTGGAACCATTATTTTGGCCGATAAGTTAGACTTTTCGGGCCTCAAAACCCGGAAAGTCTTCTCACTAAAACACTCACAGATGACAGGACCAGACATCCATAAAACATTCCCGCTCGATGGCATTGATAGGCTTTGTTTCCTGAAGAATGTTGTCAAAAATCCCAATATCATAGTTGGCGATTACACCTACTACGATGATTTCGAAAACATTGAGAACTTCGAGAAGAACGTGAAATACCTTTTCGATTTCATCGGAGATAAATTGATCATCGGTAAATTTTGCATGATAGCCTCTGACGTGAAGTTCATCATGAACGGAGCAAACCATTTGATAGATGCAGTGTCCACCTACCCTTTCGCCATTTTCGGCAATGGCTGGGAGCATGCCATGGACGGCAAGTCGTACCCCAATAAGGGAAATATCACCATCGGCAACGATGTATGGATTGGCTACAACGCTACCATCATGGCAGGTGTGACGATTGGTGACGGGGCAATCATCGCCACCAATGCTACAGTCGTTAAGGACGTTGAACCCTATTCGATAGTTGGCGGCAACCCGGCTTCGCTCATCAAAAGGCGCTTCTCAGAGGCTGCCATCCAAAAATTATTGGAGATAAAATGGTGGAATTGGGACAACGACAAATTGACGAAAAATCT
>CAYTZS010000078.1:0-22171 GCA_964442355.1 uncultured Saprospiraceae bacterium
ACCAGCCAGTTGCTCAAAATTCGGGATCACTCATGTTTGGATTCCTAGATTTCAAACAATCCCTGCACCTTCCCTTCTGTTTCTCGCAGTTTTTCCCGACAAAACTGGAGCAGTTCGGCAGCACGGTTTACTTTTTCGGAGAGATCGTCCATGCCAATGGCTTCTTCCTGAAGGTCAGCAACAATCTGTTGCAGTTCCTGCAAGGCTGTTTCGTACGTGAGCTTTGATTTTTGCTTCGTCATCGGTTTATCTTTTTGACGGCAGCATCAAAGCTGCCATTTTTTAATTGAACCTGAACATCGTCACCGGGTTGCAGACTGGCCACATCAGTTACTTGACTGCCTTTTCGTAAAATCATTGCAAAGCCCCGTTTCATGGCAGTATCTGGCCCGAGCAAACGGATGATTCTCTCAAAATTGTCCAACTGCACCAGTGACTTTGCGAATAGTTTTTTCAAATTTAACGGCAAGTCCTTCTCAATGTAATCTAGCATCTGTGCATGACGTCGAAAGTTGCTTTTCAATTGATAATCAAGGTGTTGTGCAACGAACTGAAGCTTGACTTCTTTGCCTTTCAGTAAACGCAGCGAGGCATTTTTCACTTCTGCCCCAAAATTTATCACTGCGGATTCAAATTGCAGGTTGCGGTGCAGGATGAAATCTGCCACAGCAGTTGGTGTTTTGAGTGAAGTATGTGCCACGAGATCGAGTACTGTTTCGTCCACATCGTGACCAATTCCGACAAGTAGAGGCAAGGGCAAATTGGCAACAGTTATTGCCAACGTAAAACTGTCGAAAGCCGCCAAATCCAACCTCGCTCCCCCACCCCGAATAATGGTCACCACATCGTAATCCAAATGCCGTTTGGCAATGGCGTCGAGTTGCGCCATCACTTCTTTTTCCACCAAAGCACCCTGCACGGCCACCTGATAGAAATCAATCTTAAATTGATAGCCAAATGAGTTGCCGTTGAGGTGGCTTAGAAAATCCTGCAAACCAGCTGCCCGCTCTGAACTCAAAACGGCAATGCGCTGCAAAACAGGCGGAAGCGGCAATTGGCCATTTTTTTCAAGTAAATTCAGCTGCTGCAACTTTCGGATGGTCTCCCGACGCTGGAGTTCCAGCTTGCCGAGCGTGTGGGCAGGGTCAATGTCTTCGAGCATCAGCTTCATTCCAAAACGCTCATGGAACTCCACCTTCGCCAAAAACAGAATTTCCATCCCAGGCTGGAGCAGGGCCTCCATCGTAACTCCTATTTTCTTTTGAAGCGTCCGGTAATTTTTTGACCAAATGACTGCCTGTCCCTGCGCAATGACGTCCTCACTAGTTTCATTTTTTTGCACCAAATCTAGGTAGTGATGCCCTTTTGATGCTTTCACATCCACCAACTCCGCCCGAATCCACAGCGCTTCCGGCAGGTTGAGCGCTATCACCCGGCGGATAAATTCGTTGATTTCGAAAAGGGTATGAGACATGCAAGGAATTTGGAAAGCCAAGAATTTGGTTGGCGAAAATAAAACGGCCTGTTGGGTTCACACCAACAGGCCGTTGTTTTATTTCATGTTGTTCTCCGAATAAAAATTCCGAGTACAGGCCTTGTCAGTTCTTCGACAGTGGCTTGTAGTTTTTTTGGTAAGTTTCCCAAGGGGTTTTGAGATGCTCGTTGCGACCAAAATAAGTGGCAATAACCTCAAATTCCTTGGCGTCACGGTAGCCGGGTATGGCTTGAATCACCTCGATTTTTTCATCCAAAAACACGACCGTTGGGAAACTGAGTTGGCCACGGGTAATTTCAGCAGCCAGTTCGTGGTAGCCCCGCATGCCATTCTTGACGAACTTGTAAGTTTTTTCCTTGAAGACGATGTCCTGTTTTTGCTCAGCATCAAACTTCACAGCGTAGTAGTTTTGGTTGATGTACTTGGCGAGGCTGGGTTCGCTGAAAGTAGTGGCGTCCATGCGCTTGCACCAACCGCACCAGTCGGTGTAAACGTCCACAATGACTTTGCGGCGCTGCGTTTTCGACTTTTCGAGCATCTGTTCCCAGGTAATCCAGTTGATGGCGTCAGCCACTGAATTTTCAGCTTTGACCACTTCGGGCTTGCTAAACGAAAGTGTACCTCCTGCCAAAATCAACGCAAACAGGCCAACAATTATATTTTTCATCAATTACTGTTTCAGATTGTGACTGCAAAATTACACCGGGTAAACAAATCATAAGAAAGAGTTAGGGTGTAAAAATGACACTTTAAACAAAGTTTAACGGCTGAGCTGCTGGGTTCCTAAGAATCGTTAAAGTGTCGCTGCCAAGTTGGTGACTGTCAAGTTTTAGCCCAGTTGGAATGGGGGCTGCAATGCCTGTACCAAGTCGAATCGGGGTACTGAAAATAGCCGCCTCGTCCCACAGGTTTTTGTCCAAAAACTGCTGAATCGTAAAAGCGCCGCCCTCGACAATCAATGAGCTAACTTTGTGGTCAAAAAGCATAGAAAGTAGTTGTTCCAGCAGTTTTTTTCCAAAATCAAATTCAACGAAACGCAAATTGGTTGTGTCCAAATCACTTGGATTCCTCTTTTCAGTGACAACCCAAGTAGGCGTCCCACCATCAAAAATGTGATTGTTGGAAGGAACTTTCCGGTACCTGTCCAGCACAATTCGCAACGGTGACTTGCCGAACCAGTGCCGGTTGGTAAGCGAAGGATTGTCAATCAGCGCTGTGTTCGTGCCTACCAGAATGGCATCAAACATTGCCCTACCCTTGTGGGCCAACACCTGAGAGAATTGGTTGCTCAACCAGACTTGTTCGCCTGGTTTCCCAACGAAACTATCCACAGATTGGGCAATTTTCAACTGGATGAACGGCCTTTTTTTTGAAACAAACGTGTTGCGGAAGTCGCTGGGCTTGAACAAGCTGTCTGTCAAAACACCTTCGACTACCTCCACACCTGCAGCCCGCAGGATATTGACACCTTTCCCAGCAACTTCAGGCGTTTCATCCAGTGCAGCAATCACGACTTTTGGGATTTTATTACGCAAAATCAAATCCGTGCAGGCAGGCGTTTTCCCTTGAAAACAGCAGGGCTCCAGTGATACGTAGAGCATAGATTTTTCAATCAAGTGGCGGTCACACTTAGCTACGGATGCCAAGCAATTGACTTCAGCGTGGGCTTGACCATACCGTTGGTGCCAGCCTTCGCCGAGGATACGACCCTCATGCACCAGCACGGCCCCTACCATCGGGTTTGGGCTGACATGACCAGCCCCCAAGTAAGCTAGGTCAAAACAGCGTTGCATGAAAATTTTGTGCATGATTTTACGTTTTGGCAACCAAAAGAAAGCTTGGCCAACAAATCCAATTCTGGCATCAAACAACCCTACGGCATTTTCGTTTGTCTATCAAACTGCGAAAATCGTCCAGACAAACCATGTTTTGCAGGGAAAATCAACAACTTCGCCCCGAATACTGGATGACAGGTTTGATTTTCGTGCCAACATCCTCTTTATCAGCATTTTACGTTAATCTTAATCGTTTCAAAAAATGATAAAAAACTGTTTTACCCTAGCCTGGGCAATGTTGGGGTTCTTGAGCCTAACCGCCCAATCCAACAAAATTAATTTCATGGAGTACGACTTGCCAAACGGCTTGCATGTCATCCTTCACGAAGACCACTCGACGCCAATCGTGGCAGTTTCCGTGCTGTACCATGTGGGGTCAAAAAATGAAAAGCCCGACCGCACTGGTTTTGCTCACTTCTTTGAGCACCTGCTTTTTGAGGGCTCCGAGAACATCGCCCGTGGCGAATTTGACGACTACATCCAAAAAGCTGGTGGCACGAACAACGCCAATACCAGCTGGGACCGCACATTCTACTTTGAGGTACTACCGTCCAACCAACTTGGTCTGGGCCTTTGGTTGGAGTCGGAGCGGATGCTTCATGCCAAGGTAGAAAACGTGGGTATCGAGACGCAACGACAAGTCGTGAAGGAGGAACGTCGCCAGCGGGTGGACAATCAACCCTACGGCTCGGTGTTGGAAGAGTCCATGAAGCGGGCATTCCGCAACCACCCCTACAAATGGCCCATCATCGGCTACATGGAGCACCTCGATGCGGCTCAAGAGGCCGATTACAAGCAATTCTACGCTGACTATTATGTGCCAAACAATGCCACGCTTTCCATTGCTGGCGACATAAAAATTGATGAGGCTAAGGCGCTGATTGCGCAATATTTCGGTGGAATTCCAAAAGGCAAAGAACCCTACCGCCCGAAAATTGTGGAGCCTGCGCTGGGTGGCGAAGTGCGTGATACCATTTACGACAATGTGCAATTGCCCGCCGTGATACAAACTTACCGCATCCCTGCGCAGGGCACGCCCGACTACTACGCAGTGACGTTGCTCTCGCAATTGTTGTCGCAAGGCGAAAGCTCCAGGTTGCACAAGGCGCTGGTTGACCAGCAACAAAAGGCACTTTTTGTGGGCAATTTCCCGCTTTCCATGGAAGACCCCGGTGTGTCAATCGCTTTTGGCATCTGCAATGCTGGTGTTGACCCAAAGGACATGGAAACGAGCATGGACGCCGAAGTGGTGCGTGTTCAGAATGAGTTGATTTCGGATGCAGAGTTCCAAAAACTTCGCAACCAAGTTGAAAACGACTTTATCACCACGAACCAAACGGTGCAGGGCATCGCTGAGAGTTTGGCCAATTACCACACGTATTTTGGCGAGGCAAACCTCATCAACACGGAAATTGAACGGTACATGAAAGTGACAAAAGAGGACATCCAACGGGTGGCCAAAAAGTATTTGACCAAGGACAACCGAGTAGTGCTGTACTACTTGCCGAAACCTGCAAACCCGTAAAGTTGGGGGAAAATTGCGACACTGCAATTTGTATTCCCTCGTGTCATTTTAGTCAGCCTATCATTCTAAATCAAAGATTTTCAACTGATTATGAAAAAAACAATCTTCTTCAATATACTCACTTTTCTGTTGCTAGGCTTTTTAGCCAATGCACAGAACGATTTTCGAAAGTCGGCACCTAAACCCGGCCCAGCACCTAAAATTGAGTTGGGTAAAGCCGAGCAGTTCACGATGAAAAATGGACTCAAGGTCATCGTCGTGGAAAACCACAAGTTGCCACGGGTTTCCTTTCAGGTTTTTGTGGATGTGCCCTCAATGCTCGAAGGTGAACTGACGGGTACCAGCGACTTGGCTGGCCAATTGCTGAACAAAGGCACCAAGACTCGCACCAAAGCTCAGATTGATGAGGCGGTGGACTTTATGGGTGCCTCGTTGAGCACGAGCGAAACCGGCATCACGGCAAGCAGTCTCAGTCGCTACACCGAAAAATTGCTGGAAGTAATGTCCGATGTGCTGCTGAACCCGACCTTCCCCGCCGAGGAATTTGACAAGTTGAAAAAACAGGCAGTTTCTGCGTTGGCACAGGCCAAGGACGACCCAAATGCTATTGCCGAAAACGTTTCTATGGCTGTTCGTAACGGGAAAAACCACCCGTATGGCGAAGTTTCATCCGAGAAAACCTTGGAAAAAATCACGGTTGAGAAGTGCAAGGAATTCTACCAAAACTACTTTAAGCCCAATATTTCCTACCTGATTGTCACGGGCGACATCAGCTTGGTAGAAGTGAAAAAACTGTCCCAAAAATATTTTGGCGACTGGAAGCAAGGCGATGTAAAACGCAGCAATTTCGAGATGCCAAAACAGCCAGCAGCCACGCAGGTTGACTTCGTGGACAAGGCAGGAGCGGTTCAATCCGTCATCAACATCACCTACCCTGTTGAATTGAAGCCGGGCACACCGGATGCAATCAAAGCCAGTGTGATGAACACTGTTTTGGGCAGCTATTTCGGTAGCCGCTTGAATGCCAACCTCCGTGAAGACAAGGCATACACCTACGGTGCTCGCTCCGTACTCAATACGGATCCGGTTGTCGGCTACTTCAATGCCTATGCCAGCGTCAGGAACGAAGTGACAGATAGCTCCATCGTGCAATTTTTGCATGAGCTGAACAGGCTTCGCAACGAGGCAATTCCGCAAAACGAGCTTGACATGGTGAAAAACGTGATGACCGGCAACTTCGCCCGCTCGCTGGAAAGCCCAGAAACGGTAGCTCGATTTGCTTTGAACACTGCCCGTTTTAACCTCCCTGCCGACTACTACGCCAACTATTTGCAGCAACTTAGCCAAGTATCTGCTGCCGACATCCAACAGATGGCTTCGAAATACTTGGCAACAGGCAATGCCCACATACTCGTTGTTGGCAATAAAGATGAAGTGGCTGAAAAGCTTGGCCAGTTCTCAGCAGACAAGAAGGTGAGTTATTTCGATGTTTACGGAAATCCGATTGAGGAGGCTGGCATGGAAGTGCCGACGGGCATTACCGCTCAAACTGTTTTGTCGGATTACCTGAATGCCATTGGCGGGAAGAAGCTGGACGGCATCAAAAATGTTTTCATTTACACCACTGCCAATTTGCAGGGCATCGAGGTGGTGACGGAACTGAACCACATGGCTCCCAACAAACTCGAAATGGCCAACTCGATGATGGGCAATGTCATCATGCAGTCGGTTTTCGATGGTGAAAAAGGTGTCAACATCCAGCAAGGCAACAAGACCGTAATGGAAGGTGCTGATTTGGAAGACATGAAAATTGATGGACACTTGTTCCCTGAGCGGTTTTATGACAAGCTGGGCGTGAAGACTGAACTGAAAGGCATAGAAATGGTGGAGGGCAAGAAAGCCTACAAGATTCAAGTCACCTACCCGTCAGGTTCGAAGAAAACACACTATTTTGAAGTGGCAACCAACTTGAAAATCCGTGAAATTGAAGACAAGAACGGCACATTGGTCACCAATGAAATCATGAGCTACAAAGACGTGGACGGTATCAAATTCCCAGAAGTGGTAAAAATTACGGGCTTGGCTCCATTCCCACTTCAGATGAATACCCAAACAGTAGAAGTCAATGGTGAAATGGACGCCAACTTGTTCATCGTGAAATAAAATAGCTTGGATTTAACGCCAAGAAAATTGAAACGAAAGAGCGAAAAAGCGGGTGGTGGGTGATTCCATCACCCGCTTTCTTTTCGATGAAAAAACTATCTTTGCGCCCGTTTCAAACCAACAATTACCATTTATCATCTACCATAGTTAAGCCATGTTTGATAATCTATCCGAGAAACTTGACCTCGCTTTTAAGTCGCTAACCGGCGAACGCAAACTGACCGAACTCAACGTTGCTGAGAGCATAAAGGAAGTGCGCCGTGCACTAGTGGCAGCGGACGTGAACTACGCCATTGCCAAAGAATTTACGGAAAAAGTAAGGGAAAAAGCCCTTGGCACCGAGAACGTTTTAAAGGCCGTGAACCCTGGCCAGTTGATGGTGAAAATTGTCAGCGATGAGTTGACTGAACTCATGGGCGGTCAAGCTGCGGGCATCAATTTGAAAGGTTCGCCTTCAGTTATCCTGATTTCGGGTTTGCAAGGCTCTGGTAAAACAACGTTCAGTGGCAAACTGGCGAATTATCTCAAAACGAAGCGTCAAAAGAAACCTCTGCTCGTAGCCTGCGACGTTTATCGCCCAGCAGCCATTGACCAGTTGAGCGTCATTGGTGAGCAGATTTCAGTACCAGTTTACAAGGAAATCGAGAATAAGAACCCGGTTGAAATCGCACTCAAGTCCATCGCTCACGCCCAAGCACACGGCTTCGACGTGGTCATCGTGGACACCGCAGGCCGCTTGGCGATTGACGAGGAAATGATGCAGGAAATCACGAAAGTGAAGGAGGCCATTTCACCCAATGAGACCCTTTTCGTAGTGGACTCGATGACAGGCCAAGATGCTGTGAACACTGCCAAGACCTTCAATGACCGCCTCAATTTCGACGGTGTGGTATTGACGAAAATGGACGGCGACACCCGTGGTGGTGCTGCTTTGTCCATTAAATACACGGTTGGCAAGCCCATCAAGTTTGTGAGCATGGGCGAAAAGATGGAAACCCTCGATGTGTTTTATCCTGAACGGATGGCGCAACGAATACTCGGGATGGGCGACATCGTGTCGTTGGTGGAAAAGGCGCAGGAGCAGTTCGACGAGGTGGAAGCCAAGCGACTGGAGAAGAAAATCATGAAGAACAAGTTTGACTTCGATGATTTTCTTAGCCAAATCAAGCAAATCCGCCGCATGGGCGACATGAAATCGCTGTTGAACATGATTCCGGGCATTGGCAAAGCAATGAAGGATGTGGAAATTGACGACAAAGCCCTAAATCGTGTAGAAGCCATCATTTTCTCCATGACACCACAAGAACGTGGCAACCCAGAACTGCTGAACATGAGCCGCAAAAAGCGGATTTCGAAGGGCAGCGGCCAAGACCTGAATCAGATTAACTTGTTCATCAAGCAGTTTGATCAGATGCGCAAAATGATGCATCAAATGACAAAAATGCCGGGCTTTGCACAAGGCAAAATGCCAGCTGCACCAAAAGCTGGATTTAGGCGGTAAAATTCAGTATTAAATTTTCTAGGCCAGATAGGGCCTTGACTTTAGGGTCAAGGCCCTATTTTTTTTCACAAAATCCTAAACTAGCCTTAACGGAAAGAAAACGATGAAATGAGTTTCATTCCAAAATAATGCTTTGTAAAGTAGTCAAAAAAATAGCGAATTTAAATTAATATTCTGAATTTAAACAAAATACACACCCTTAGAAATAGCAAAACCCATGTTTCGCAATTAATAATTTTGAAAAAACCAATTGTCACGTGGGGGGCAGTTTTGATTTCCGTGTCTTTCAAATCGTAAACCCAAATGTTAGTTATCACAGCATAGAAAAATTTGAAAGACATGATTTCAACGACTACACACAACGGCATTGCGCCAATTTCCGAGTTTCCATTGTTCGACTGTCTCACTGCTGAGGAAAAACTCAAGCTTGAGTCCATGGCTGAATACAGGGTAAAGCCCAAGTTCAGTTACATTTACCTGCCAGACGAGGCTTCCGACCAGATTTTTTTCTTGGCAAAAGGCATTGTGAAAATTGCCATGCACTCCGATGACGGCAAAGAAATCATCAAGTCTTTGTTTCAGCCATTGGCCATGTTCGGCGAGCTGGGCATTATCGGAGAAACAAAGCGCCAAGACCTTGCTCAAGCGCTTCGGGAGGAAGTTCATCTCTTTGCATTGAAGGTGGAAGACCTGAAAAAACTGATGCGCTTGAACTTCCAACTCTGCGACCGAATCATGACCCTCTTCGGCAATCGTTTGATGCGGGCAGAAAACAAACTGGAGTCGCTGATTTTCAAAGATGCACGCACTCGTATCGTCGAGTTCATCAAAGACTCCGTGACCAGAAGTGGCCGAAAAGTTGGGCTCGAAATGCTATTGAAGCATTCACTGACACACCAAGACATTGCAAACATCACTTGTACCTCTCGCCAAACGGTAACGTTGGTGCTGAATGAACTCCGCAAATCAGACCTGATTTACTTCAACAGAGGCAAAATACTTGTGAGGGACATGACAAGACTAGCTTGATTGCTTTTTTCATAACATATTCAAAAAAAGAAAGGCTGCCCGAGGGCAGCCTTTTTCATTTTTCACCTAAACGCTAGGCTATTTTTTCACTAAGCCAAACCGCTGTTTGGCGGAAACTCGTGCGTCACATCATCTTCACCTCGCCCACCAGTTTCTGCAAAGTATCCTTCGCATCACCGAAGAGCATCTTGGTTCTTGCATGGAAGAACAGTGGGTTTTCGATGCCTGCATAGCCCGACCTCATGCTTCGCTTCATCACAACCACGTTTTTTGCATCCCAAACTTTGATGACGGGCATCCCGTAAATCGGGCTGGCTGGGTCATCTTCTGCACTTGGGTTTACCACGTCATTTGCTCCAACAATGATGGCAACGTCCGTGCTGCTCATCATGCCATTGGCATCTTCCATTTCCACGAGTTTAGGATAAGGTACATCCGCCTCTGCCAAAAGAACGTTCATGTGGCCAGGCATACGACCAGCGACCGGGTGAATGGCATAGTACACTTCCACGCCTTTCGCTTCCAATTGCTTCTCCAAGTCGTGACAAATATGTTGCGCTTGTGCAACGGCCAAGCCGTAGCCGGGTACGATGCAAACCCTGCTTGCGTAGGAACAAAGGATTGCCGTATCCGTGAGATTAATCTCTTTGACAGTTTGCTCGCCTTTTGCAGCTGCCGCTCCACCTGAAGAACCTCCGAAAGAACCAATAATGACGTTCAACAGAGACCGGTTCATGGCCTTGCACATCAAAACCGTTAGAATCGTGCCCGCTGAACCCACGAGGATACCACCTGTGAGCATGACCTGGTTGTCGTACAAAAAGCCGCCGAACGCAGCTGCCATACCTGTGAAGGAGTTCAATAAAGAAATGACCACTGGCATGTCAGCACCACCGATGGGCATGACGAAGAGCACACCGTACAGCAAGCTCAACACCAACAGTATCCAGAGCACATTTGGCCCAAAGGTTTCAGGCAACATCACGGCTACTGCTAAGACGCCAATGATAACGGCCAATAGAACAAGGTTAAAGACAGTTAGCCATTTTGCTGAAAAGTCCTTTATTTTTTCATCCAACTTACCAAAGGCAATCATACTGCCACTGAAAGAAATGCTACCGATGGCTAGCCCTAAAAATACAACCAACAGATAGCCTGCCGCACCGTCGGGGTGAGAATGGTACTCAACGATGGAAATGATAGCAGCACAAGCACCGCCCATTCCGTTGAAGAGCGATACCATCTGAGGCATTCCCGTCATTTTTACTTTCATGGCCATCGTCCAGCCTATAACAGTACCAATGCCGATGGCCAGCACAATAAAGCCGATGTTGCCAATTCGCTCACCGTTGTGTTCATGAAAAAGGATGGTGCCTAGAATGGCAAGCCCCATTCCCGCTGCCGCCAAAAGATTGCCTTGACGTGCAGTTTCTGGGTGGCTCAGTTTTTTTAAACCCACCACAAAAGTGATGGAGCCAATCAGGTATGAAATTTCAAGTAGAAATGAAGACATAAGTTTGTTGACTGGTGGTCGGTAGTTGATATTTCGTGACTGGTGTCAGACATTTACAAGCACACTTCACGAATCACCATTTACTAATCACTTTTTCTTTTTAAACATTTCAAGCATCCGGTTGGTGACAACAAAGCCCCCGACCACGTTGAGAGTACCAAGAACTACGGCAAGGAAGCCTAGTGACAGTGCCAGATAGTCGTCACTTTGTGCATGGCCCATGACGATAATCGCACCGATAATAACCACCCCGTGTATGGCATTTGCGCCTGACATGAGTGGCGTGTGCAAGATGGCTGGCACATTCGAAATAACCTCAATGCCAAGAAAAATGGAAAGGACCACGATGTAAACCATGTCCTGATTTTCCAGAAAGAAATTGGCTAAAGCGTCCATGAATTAATAATGAATGGTAAAAAATTGAATGATTTCTCGATTTCAAATTAAGCGGAAGCCATGAGGCTTTTTAGCCGTGGGCTGACCACCTCACCTTGATGCGCAATGCATGTGCCTTGGATGATGTCATCCTCAAAATTGAGGACGAACTCACCTTTTGGCGCCAGAATCTTTAAAAAGTTGAGCACATTTTTGCTGAACATGGCACTAGCATCACGAGGAACTGATGCTGGCAGATAAGAATCGCCAATTATTTTGACTCCGTTGACCACTGTTGTCTTGCCGTTCTCACAAAATTCACAGTTGCCACCAGTAGAAGCTGCGAGGTCAACCACAACTGAGCCCGGCTTCATGGCCTCCACAGTTGCTTTTCGGAGCAAAATTGGCGCACGTTTGCCAGGGATTTGTGCAGTGCAAATGACGATGTCAGCCATGCTTGCATGTTTGTGTACAGCATCGGCTTGCCGTTGCTTAAATTCATCGGATTGCTCAATGGCATACCCCCCTGCTGCTGCGCTTTCGACGGCACCTTCTACCTCCACAAACTTAGCTCCGAGGCTCAAAACTTCTTCCTTGGCAGCCGTGCGCACATCGAACGCCTCTACCACTGCACCTAAACGCTTGGCGGTTGCGATGGCTTGGAGACCCGCGACACCCGCTCCGAGTATCAGCACTTTTGCAGGCTTGATAGTGCCTGCCGCAGTCATGAACATTGGAAAAAAGCCAGTGAACTCAGTCGCTGCCAACAACACAGCTTTGTACCCTGCCACTGTTGCCATGGAAGAGAGGACGTCCATCGCTTGAGCACGGGTGGTACGAGGCAGCATGTCGAGGCTGAAAGCGGTTATTTTGCCACTGAGCAGTGGGTCAACAACCTCACGGTTGGTCAGTGGGTTGTACTGGCCAAGCAGCATCTTGCCAGCTGCAAGTTTGCTGGACTGAGCACCCGTTAACGGGTTTATTTTCACCACGATGTCTGATTTGGAGAGGATGTCAACCTCCGAAGCGACCTGTGCGCCTTGGGAAACATAATCGTTATCACGATAGCCAGCTCTTTCTCCTGCCCCTGCTTCGAGCAGGATTTCCTTAAAGCCAAGCTTGATGAGTGCGGCAACGGTTTCAGGGATAGTGGAAACCCTGTTGTCAAAGCTATCTTCTTTCAGAATGCCAAGAATCATAATGACTTTAGGTAAGTATTGTGAACACGAAAACCCAGATTGAACAAAGACCTAATCCATTGCTTCAAAATCCAGTTGTTCGGAGTGTCAAAGATTTCAAATTCGGGGCTGAAATTAGCAGTTAAATGGAAAATCAAACATTTTTACCACGAAAATCTGCCGCCTTTCAGCTTGTTTAGAAAGAATAAAAAAAAGGTCCAAGTACCCACTGGACAGCTTCGCTCGCCCAGTTAAAGCACTTGAACCTTTTACGGTAAAAAGGCAGAAAAAGTTATTTGCCCTTCACGCCCAATTCACTCCAAACATAAGCTTCGACTAATTTGCCGTCCGCTTCGTTCATCTTGGCCTTGTCCTTAATCATGGGAGCCAAAACTTGGTTCCAACGATCAACAGACTTGGACTTAACGTCAAATGCAGGGTGGCATTTACCGCATTTGTCCATGTAAAGCGTCTTTCCAGCAGCTAGTTCAGTGGAATTCGCTGCCGATTTTTGCGCCGATTTTACGCCACATGCATACAGTGCAGTCAAAAGCGTGAATACAATGAATAAATTCTTTTTCATAAAAAATTAAACAGTTGGTGAAGAAATCATTTTAGAAAAAGGTGCCCACAAGAATATCGCAACTGCGGGACTTCCTGTGTTATATTTTTATCGGTGAAAACTCTGACTCACAAACTTCAGCACTTCTGGCAATGCTGTTCTCCAATAGGTCCAATCGTGTACGCCGTCCCTGACTCGAAATTCGTGCGGGATGCCCTTGTTTTTCATTTCCATGTGGAGCGCCATATTCCCTTCAATCAAAAAATCATCGTCGCCGCAGTCAATGTAGTATTTGACCTTTTTCAGTTCATCAACATTGCTGTTCTTAACGATTTCGATGCCTGAATAGGACTTCAAATGCGGCGTCATTCTATCAGTTCCCTTCAAGCCCTTGCCATAAATATCTCCAAAATATTTGTCCCAACCATCGTCTGGCGTTTTTAATACTTCCGCTTCTGTCCAAAACGCCCCACTCAACGGCGCACAAGCAACGAATAAGTCTGGATGGCGAGTGGCCATCAAAAAACTGCCGTGTCCTCCCATCGAAAGCCCTGCCACAGCCCTGAATTCCTTGGTTGGTCGTGAACGGTAAGTGGCGTCAACGTGCGGTATTAATTCTTGGACAAAAAAATCTTCAAATTTCACCTTGCCATCATGGCTGTTGATGTACCAAGAGACACCAGCATCTGGCATGATGATAATCATCGGCGTCGCATCACCAGAAGCAATCGCCTTGTCTGCAATGTAGGGTGCTTCACCAAACTGCACCCAACCTGTCTCGTCGTCGGTATAGCCGTGAAGCAAATACAGCACAGGATAGCGGCGGTTATTGGTTTCATAGTCGTGGGGCAAGTAAACGCTGTACTCAACGTCTTTGGCCAGCAGGTTGCTTTTTACTTTGAGGCTCTCTTTCAAAGTGCCATTTTGAGCAAAAGAAACGATGAATCCAAGGGATAAAACCAGTGTGAGGCATGTACGCATGACAGAATTTTTTTGCGAATAAAAACTGAATTGCCGTTAAATCAATGCTTGGTAGATGATTTATCCAAAATTGAGGATAAAATGGGTAAAATCAGCGATTTGAAATTGTGGAGAAAGCTATGCAGGCCCTATCATTTCAATTTGCTCGAACAAATGTCAATTTTTGTATAAAAAACGCCCCAATGGGAACCTACGAATCAACATCTTTGCTCAACAATTTTCAACCAATCAACTCAATAGCAAAACATGCAAAATCACGAGATTGACTTCAGACTTCAAGGCGAGGAAATGCAGTTCGTCGAAATAGAACTGGACCCGCAAGAAACCGTAGTGGCAGAAAGCGGCAGCTTTATGATGATGGATGCCGATGTTGCCATGCAAACGATTTTTGGGGACGGCACCCAGCAACAAGGCGGAATTTTTGGGAAACTGCTCAGTGCTGGCAAGCGCATTCTTACAGGGGAAAGCTTGTTCATGACGGCATTTACCAATGTTGGGCAAAGCAAAAAACGGGTAAGTTTTGCCGCACCCTACTCCGGCAAAATCATCCCCCTTGACCTTTCCAAGCAAGGCGGCAAAATCATCTGCCAAAAAGACGCCTTCCTCTGTGCGGCCAAAGGCGTATCCGTGGGAATTGAGTTTCAACGTAAACTTGGCACCGGTCTTTTTGGCGGCGAGGGCTTCATCATGCAAAAACTGGAGGGCGACGGCATGGCTTTCGTTCATGCTGGCGGCATGGTGGTAGAGAAAGAATTGGGCGTCGGGGACATGCTTAAAATAGACACAGGTTGTGTCGTGGCCTATACGCAATCTGTTGACTTCGATATCGAGTTCGTGGGTGGGGTAAAAAACACCATCTTCGGTGGCGAAGGGCTTTTCTTTGCGACGCTTCGAGGCCCAGGCAAGGTTTGGGTGCAGTCATTGCCCATTAGCCGCTTGGCTGACAGGATACTGCGCTACGGCGGTGCCGGAAGGCAACGTGAACAAGGCGGTCCGCTCGGTGGCCTCGGAAATCTATTGGATGGCGATGGGTTTTAATTGTCTAACGGATGCTGCATTGCTGAATTGACACAATACTCAGCAATGCAGCGCCTACATCAATTTCTCTAAAATAGCAATGGCCGCTTCCGCAATCTTTGTGCCCGGGCCAAACACAGCAGTTACTCCATTTTCGTACAAAAACGAATAATCCTGTTGCGGCACCACTCCACCCACCACCACTAGAATGTCTTCACGTCCTAGTTTTTCCAATGCTTCAATGGTCTGAGGCACGAGTGTTCGATGCCCTGCCGCTAAGCTGCTGATACCCAGCACATGCACATCATTTTCGGCAGCCTGTCGGGCAGCTTCGGCTGGCGTTTGGAACAACGGCCCAATGTCCACATCAAAGCCGAGGTCGGCAAACCCTGTGGCCACGATTTTGGCACCCCGGTCATGGCCGTCTTGGCCAAGTTTGGCAACTAAAATCCGTGGCCTGCGGCCTTCCATCTCAGCAAATTCATCGGCCATTAGCCTGGCCTTTGCGAAGCGCTCATCCATTTTGATTTCTTTTGAGTAAACGCCTGAAATACTGCGAGTTACAGGTGTGTACCGACCAAAAACCTGCTCCATCGCAAAGCTAATTTCACCCAATGTGGCACGGTGACGAGCAGCCTCAACGGCGAGTTCGAGCAGGTTTTCGCTGTCACTTTTGGCGCTTTGACTGATGGCATCCAATGCGGCTTGTACGGCCTCTTCGTTCCGCTCGGCTTTAATTTTTTTCAAACGGCCAACCTGCTCCTCCCTCACTGCTGTGTTGTCCACTTTTAGGATGTCAAGCTGTGTTTCTTCGTTGACTTGAAAAATGTTAACCCCTACGATTTGGTCTAGTCCTGCGTCAATTCTCGCCTGTTTTTTGGCAGCAGCTTCTTCAATACGGAGTTTGGGAAGCCCTGCTTCAATAGCCTTGGCCATGCCTCCCAACGATTCCACTTCCTCAATAAGCGCCCAAGCTTTTTCACAGAGCTGTTCGGTCAAATACTCGACGTAGTAGCTGCCCGCCCAAGGGTCCACGACCTTTGTAATGCCTGTTTCCTTCTGAATAAACAACTGTGTGTCACGAGCGATTTTTGCTGAAAAATCGGTCGGCAGGGCAATGGCTTCATCCAGTGCGTTGGTGTGCAGTGACTGAGTACCGCCCAGTACCGCCGCCATCGCTTCAATGGCCGTGCGGGCCACATTGTTGAACGGGTCTTGCTCCGTCAGGCTCCAGCCGCTGGTCTGACAGTGGGTGCGCAGTGCGAGCGACTTTTCGTCTTTTGGATTGAACTGCTTCACGATTTTTGACCAGAGTAATCGTCCCGCTCGCAGCTTGGCGATTTCCATAAAATGGTTCATGCCAATGGCCCAAAAAAACGAGAGCCTTGGAGCGAAATCGTCAATATCTAGCCCAGCTGCGATGCCTGTGCGTAGGTACTCCAAGCCATCGGCCAACGTATAGGCCAATTCAATATCGGCAGGGCCACCAGCCTCGTGGATATGGTAACCGCTTATGCTTATGCTGTTGAACTTAGGCATCCGTGCAGCGGTGTACTTGAAAATATCGCCAACGATGCGCATACTGGCAGCAGGCGGGTAGATGAATGTGTTGCGTACCATGAACTCCTTCAAGATGTCGTTCTGAATAGTGCCGCTCAATTGTTCCGATGCCACGCCCTGTTCCTCTGCTGCCACAATGTAGAAGGCCAAAATGGGAATCACCGCCCCGTTCATGGTCATGGATACCGACATTTCATCGAGCGGTATCTGGTCAAAAAGGATTTTCATGTCTTCCACCGAATCAATGGCTACACCTGCCATCCCTACATCGCCGGGCACTCGAGGATGGTCGCTGTCGTATCCTCGGTGTGTTGCCAAGTCAAATGCTACGGATAGTCCTTTTTGGCCAAGTGCCAGATTTCTGCGATAAAAAGCGTTGCTCTCCGTAGCTGTCGAAAAGCCAGCATACTGACGTACAGTCCAAGGTCGGGTAAGGTACATGGTACTGTATGGGCCGCCGAGAAAAGGAGGCATGCCCGCAACATAGCTTTGATTTTCAGTCTTTTTTACTTGAAATGCTTTCGGGATTCCAACACCTTCGGGTGTTGTAGAGACTTCAGAATGAGGTAGGGCCTCGTCCTTTCGGAAGTTGGCATCTGACCTTTTTTGGGATTCCATATTTGTGGCGTCAAGGTTAGGCATCTGAAATAATTTGGGGCAAATTTGGGAAAGTTTGGGTTAAAACTATGATTTATCAACTGGTCTGAACTCGTGGGCAGGACAATTTCCTTATCGTTTTTACAATTTTCTTGAAAAGGCCATTTGCTTCATAATAATCGTAGCTTTGCGAAAATCGGGAGATAATCGGAATACTATCTTCTGCTCTGCCCGGTCATTCATCAAATCTTCAAAATGGCAAAATCACGAGAAACGTACAGTAAGAAGGAAAACGAAAAGAAAAAACAGAAGAAAAGGCAAGATAAAGAGTACCGCAAAGAACAAAGAAAGGCTGACAAAGAGGAAGGACGTAGCTTGGACGATATGCTTGCTTATGTGGATGAAGATGGCAACCTCACCACTACTCCGCCCGACCCCAGCAAAAAGAAAAAAATAAGTAAAGAAGATATTGAAATCGGAGTGCCTAAAAGAGAAAAGGCTGACCCCATCCGCAAGGGAAAAGTCAGTTTCTTTGATGACTCAAAAGGTTTCGGGTTCATCATTGACCGAGAAACGGATGAGCGCATTTTTGTCCACATCAATTCTTTAGAGACTTTGGTGAAAGTGAACGACAAGGTTACTTTTGAAGTAGAAAAAGGACCTAAGGGCTTGGTGGCTGTCAATGTGCAGCTAGTTAAACTATAAAAGTGCCCATACCTAAGGTGGATGCGGGTTTAACATTACCAAACTAAGGGCTTTTAACGTCCTGATTGATGTTGGTTTATGTCTCATAATGCTGCTTGTGGTTGGCTTATCAAACTAATTGTATTTCCAGCAATTCATTTCAGAGTATTTGCTCAAAAAATATTAAGCTCCTTAGCTGGGCTTGAACACTTGTTTTAATACGAGATGTTGACCTTCTCACAGGTCATATTTTTTGCTGCCGAAGCAATTTCACTAATCAACTTTCTCCAAGAAATCAGGAATCCCATTGTCATTGTCATCAATATCGGGAATCCCATTTTGTAAGCCCGCCGCTCCATCAGGTTGAGTAGATACATACAGACCTAGACGTCCCGAACCAATTTCTGGATGCCCTGAACGCCCCTCTTTGTCGCCACTTGTATATATTTTCCCAACCAATCTATCATCGAAGCCATCAGCATTAGCATCCTGCAACTCTTCTAGTAGCGACTTGAAACCAACCTCTTCACTGTCGCTTAATCCATCGTTGTCACTGTCTTTATCCCAGAAATTCGGAATACCATCCTCGTCCTGGTCCAAATTAATTAGGCCAAAACCGTTGTAGCTTTTCCAGATTTTTCTACCATCTTGTTCATTTTTCGTTACCAAGGGTTCAACTTCATATTCATCATGTAAACCATTTCTGTTCTCGTCATCCCATTCGTCCCAAGGGTCAAGCACTCCGTTGCCATCCTTGTCCACGCCAGTTGCTTCAATGAGGTCAGGTATGCCATCGCCATCGCTGTCACGGTCTTGAAGGTTGACAATTTTGTCACCATCCAAATCAGTTGTAGTCTCGATTTCATCAAGGATGCCATCGTTGTCGTCATCAAGGTCATCCCTATCAGGAACACCGTCCAAGTCAAAGTCACAAACAACATGTGGTTGTTCTGGCGCTAGGCTCACATCGCATCCCATAAATGGCAGGTACAAAAAGCAGGCAGGTACAAGTTTGGGCAAGAAGTTAAAGTTGAGTTTAGTGTTGTTTTGATTGAACATAGTTTCTTAAAAAAGGGGATAAGTTTGAGACAATCGAACACAAATCGTACTAGACGTGTTTGTGATAATGCAATTTATTAGCCCGTGAAATAGGGGAAAAGGGGAAACGTCGAATACGTTTTCAGTCGAAATTTGAATGGATTAGAGACCAAGGAATGAAATGGAGAGGGAAATGAGGTATTTTACCAAAAATAATACCAAAAATCGTACTCTCAAAAGCGAACTATTGACATCAGACTTTGTTAGTTCAGGTGTATTTTTGGTAAAATGCAAAAAATTGTCACAAAAATTCTAATATCGGAAGGCTGTTTACCGTTAAACAAACATAAAAAATTGTTTTAGGCATCTTAAAAGCGTTAAGCCACTTTCCAAGAAAATTCCTGAAGGTATCAGGGTAAATTTTTTTTAATCAATGAGAGCTTTAGTCATAACCCAGTCGATTACCCGCCGTGATGCGAAATCACTTGAAAAATACATGACGGAGGTTTCCCGCTACGATGTATTGACACCAGAGCAGGAAGTTGACTTGTTCAGAAAGTACAAAGAAGGCAGCCTTGAAGCCTTCCAAAAAATCGTCAATTCAAACCTGAAATTCGTTATATCGGTATCCAAACAATACCAAAATTGTGGCCTTTCCCTCGGCGACCTTATCAATGAAGGAAACCTCGGCCTCTTGAAAGCAGCAGAGCGTTTCGACGAAACCAAAGGCTTCAAGTTCATTTCCTATGCTGTTTGGTGGATTCGCCAAAGCATCTTACAGGCTATCGGCGAAAAGTCAAGGGAAATCAGGGTTCCATTCAATCACCAGTCAAATCTCATGCGGGTCATGCGCACACGTGACGATCTCATGCAAGTTTACGAGCGTGAACCAACGCTCGAAGAAATAGCAGCCGTCACGGAGATGACACTTGATTCTGTTGAAAAATGCCTTTCAAGCAATGGTCGTTGTAGCTCATTGGATGCACCGCTTGGTGACGACGAAGACGTTGACCTGACCTATTTTATCGAGGACGATGCCATCCCACGCCCAGACGCAAAAGTCGTACAGCATGAATCCATGCAAAAAGAGGTCGAAATGTTGCTGAATAGCCTTCCTGAAAATGAGGCGCAGGTTTTGGCCATGTTCTACGGCATCGGGCGTGACCGGGCATACAGCTTGGATGAGATAAGCGAAATGCTAGGTGTCGGAAAGGAGCGTATCCGTCAAATAAAATACAAGGGCCTGAAAAGCTTGCAATCCAAGGTTCAACGCCACGGACTCTATTTCAGCTTGAACTAAAGTTACTTTGTCTCGACAAATATTATTTAAGCGGTAGCATTTTTCAAATGCCACCGCTTTCTGTTTTAAGGCACCCCAAACTTTGGTATTGCAGAGGTCAGTGCTTCCCTTGCCGTTTCCACCACTTCACCACCTCGAACCACAGCACTGAAACAGCTCCCACACTGATACTAGCGAGTAACAATTGCCACGACAAAGTCTCAAATTCAAAGAACCGAGTCAACGGAGGAATACAAAGCAGTAGCGCCGTGATGGCCACCGTGACACCAATTATCAAAGGCACCAGCGGGTTCTTGTAGCCGATGGTAGTAAAAATGGAGTAGTAAAACGAGCGGTTAACGAGCGTCAAAAAGATATTGGCAGCAATTAATACTGTGAAGACCATCGTGCGGGTGATAGGCTCGTTGTAGCCATTTAGCACCGAATACTGATAAATAAACAAGGTGCCTGCTGTGATAAAAAGCCCTTGTAAGATGCTGGTAGCGAGTTCACTCCAATTGAAAAAAGTGGTGGTGAACTGTCGAGGCTTTTGCTGCATGGCGTTTTTCTCCATCGGTTCATTTTCAAAGATGATGGAGCAGGTAGGGCCCATGATAAGTTCCAAGAAAATGATGTGAACCGGTGAGAAGATATTGGGGTAAGTCCATCCCAAAACAAGCGGTAAAAACACGGTCAAGATGATGGGAATATGGATGGAAATGATGTACTGAATGGCTTTTTTGAGGTTGGTGTAAATCTTTCGGCCCATAGCTACGGCTTCCACCATTTTCGAGAGGTCGTCTTCCATGAGGATGAGCGAGGAGGCTTGTTTGGCAATCTCGCTGCCTTTTTTGCCCATCGCTATGCCAATATGAGCGGACTTTAGGGCAGGGCCATCGTTCACGCCATCGCCCGTCATAGCCACGATTTCACCTTTGGCCTTCAGGGCGTTGATGATTTTCACCTTTGCCTCTGGAAACATTCGGGTGAAAATGTTGGTCTGCTGCACCTTTCTAGCCAAATCCTGTTCTGGCAAATCCATTAATTCGTCACCGTTGAGGCTGTTCTCGTGGCCCTGGAATCCAACCTGTTTAGCAATAGTAGCGGTTGTGGCTGCATTGTCGCCCGTCACGATTTTTACATTGATGCCCGCCTTGTAAAAAGCTTCGAAAACTTCGCTGATGTTGACTTTTGGAGGGTCATAAAACGCCACCAATCCCACGAAGTGAAACTGGAAATCTTGTTGGTGCCGTGGATATTCATCACCAACCAGCGAAGTGACTCCAACGCCAAGCACCCGATAACCTTCGACTGAAAATAGCTCCAATGCCCGATGGATACTGCGTTTCTCTCCCAAACTCAGATTGGAAACCTGCATCACGGCTTCCGGTGCCCCCTTCACAGCGATGATTCTATTGCCAACATCATTTTGAAAAACATGCGTCATCATGGGTGGCTTGCCGGATAGCGGGTATTCATGAACAAGGCGGTAATTAGGCCGCTCGTCGGTGAGGTGCAGCTTGGCGTATGCTTCATGCAAGGCCACTTCCATCGGGTCGAAAGGAATCGGTTCGCTGGCCCACATGGCAGTTCTTATGACCGTTTTTTCATCGGCACCGATTTCATCGTTGTCATCGAGGCTGGTCGTTTTGTCGGTTTTGAGCACAAACACTCGCGCCAAGCTCATACGGTTCTCGGTGATGGTGCCCGTTTTGTCGGTGCAAATGACTGTGGCACTACCCAAAGCCTCCACTGTTTTTGTTTGTTTCACGATGATGCCCATCTTCATCAAACGCCAAGCACCCAATGCCATAAAAGTGGTAAATGCCACTGGAATTT
>CAYTZS010000079.1:0-13961 GCA_964442355.1 uncultured Saprospiraceae bacterium
CACCACCAACTCCTTTTTGCTTCGCAAACAAATGTCTTGAATCTCTTCCACCCGCACCAGCGACTCTTCGATGGTGGCGTTGGTGTTCCTGATTTGAAAAGTTTCGGAAATGGAAAACGGGTAGCCCAAGTAAGCAATTTCTGGAAAACTGGCCGCATCCTCTGCACCACGCTGATTGGCCACGATGGCCAGCAGTTTGCTTTTTGTGTTGGTCAAATCCAATTGCGACAGCACCTCCGCCGTATCCCGCATCTGCGGAATGGCTTTGGGCGACACAAAACTCCCAAAATCAATGGTATCAAAACCCGTCCGCAAAAGTTGATTGATGTACGCCGCCTTAGAGTCCGTGGGGATGAAGTCCTTCAACCCCTGCATGGCATCACGTGGGCATTCGATGAGCTTTACTTTGGTGGGCGTTTGGTTGGACATGGGGCAAAAATAGGTTTTTTCGGTAAGCGAACCACCTCGTTTTTGTGCTTTTGGTTAGCACTAAAATAAGTCAGGCGGGCTAAGTTGCCCGCCTGACTTTACTAAAAACTTAAACTTTGTAATCAATCAATACCCATCGTTCTGTTCGAGGTTTGGGTTGGCTTCGATTTCACGAAGTGGGATTGGGAAGACCAATTTCGGGTCATTGTAGGCAAATGGCCCAGCGCTTCCCTTCAAGCGTTTGATGTCGTGAATTCTGAACCCTTCGTGGGCGAGTTCAAGGCGGCGCTCCAACAAGATGTCATCAACGGTGACATCCGTGGCTGCTGGAAGACCAGCACGGGTATGCACGACATTGTAATCATCCAAGGCAGAAGCACCTACCGCCGTGCCGAGGCGAGCATTGCACTCCGCACGAATCAAGTACATCTCAGCCAAGCGCATCAAGCCGATATTTCCGAACTGGTTGTTCCATTTACCAGAACGGGTAGCGCCGTTGCCATCAAAAAACAAGGCCAAACGAACGTCGGCTGGGTCGTAAAGAGCCAAGTGCTCAGCTAGAATTTCAACGTCACCATCCCTGCCACCGAATTCGGGAATGGAGAAAAAGGTGTTCATTGAGTTGATGCCGTCTTGGTTGCTAATCTGAATGGCAAAGATGTCCTCTGATGAGTTTTCGTCCCGATTGAACAAGTCAGCGTAGCTACCCAAGAGGGTATTTACACCCAAGCCAATCACACGGTCAGCGGCGTCACGGGCTTTTTCAAAGTCGCCCATTTGCAGGTAAACTCTCGCCAAAAGACCAGCGGCAGCACCTTTGCTGGCTCGCCACTCATTTTCATCGGGCAAAATTGCCTCGGCAGCGGTCAGGTCGGCAATGATTTGCTGGTAAACCTCTTCGACAGAACTACGGGTAACGTTTTGCTTATCGCTAATTTCTCTAGTTGGCTCCAGCACAAGTGGCACACCAGCTTGGCTGTTGTTGCCAGCGGCATCGTAAGGTTGTGCGTACGTGCGCACCAATTCGAAATAGGAGTAGGCCCGGAGGAATCTCGCTTCACCTTCCACCCTACCCTTGTCGTCTGCATTTACCACATCCAAAGCACTGAGCACATTGTTGGAGATATTGATGGTGTTGTAGCCATTCACCCACATCTCTTGCGCATCGAAGTTGGATGCGTTCATGCTTTTGATGAAAATCTCCCGTGGGCCGACGAAGGTGCCTACCCAAATAAGTTCTCCATCACCACCAAGAAGTTCCGAATTGCGCAGTACGTTGCCACCGAGGAAATCATCATCTGAAATGGCATCGTATGCTCCGTTCAATACCGTCTTGACGTTGGCATCGCTTTCAAGTGCCACAGTTTCGTCAAGCGATTGGTACGGGAGCAGGTCAAGTTTGTCGTCGCAGGCGGTGAATGACAAAACAGTCAAAAGAGCCGCCAGCAAAAGCATTTTATTTTTCATGAATGATTGCTGTTTTATGGTTGAGGCAGCTAGTAGTTGAATTGATGGTAAAAATTGGTTTTCAATGATTTACCTAAACTACTAGGATGCCCAATTTTTGTTAATTGGATAAAATCAGAACCCGACATTGATGCCGAATGCAATAACCTTAGGTTGAGGAGCCGAGTAGAAATCAACGCCAGACACGATATTGTCGGTGAAGGCATCGGAAGACACTTCGGGGTCCCATCCATCGTACTTGGTGAACGTGAGCAGGTTTTGGCCAATCACGTAAATCCTTGTGCGGGAAAGGCCCAATCTTTCAAGTGCAGATTTTGGCAATTCGTAACCCAGCGTCAGCGTCTTCAAGCGGAGGTATGAGCCATCGCTGATGTAGCGGCTATTGCGGGTTTGGTCGCCATTTTGATACCAGAATCGAGGTTCGGGCACATCGGTGACGTCGCCGGGCTGGTTCCAATGTTCAAGCTGGTCAGTAGTTTGGTTGTCGAACCAGCAACCTTGGCAAGCCATGAATCGGTCGCCATCTTTGTAGATTTCATTGCCATAAACACCTTGAAAAACAACATCCAGCGAGAGCCCCTTCCATGAAAACGAGTTGGTGATACCGCCAATCAGGTCTGGATTTGGGTTGCCTATCACCACAAACTCTGCTTCTGCGTAGTCGTTGGTGGTTTCACGGCCAGTTCCTTCCCCGTTTTTGTACCAAAGTGCATCGCCATTTGCTGGGTCAACGCCAGCCCATTCAGCACCATAAAAAACGCCGATGGATTCACCGACCTTCACCACGTTGGTGTTGCCATCGTCAATCAACTCCTGTCCTTCGGACAAGCTGACTACCTTGTTTTTGTTGATGGCGATGTTGAATGAGGTGTTCCATTTGAAGTCACCAACCAAGTTGTTGCTGTTGAGCACAAATTCCCAGCCCTTGTTTTCAACCTCACCAACGTTCTGCGTTTGCGTCCTGAATCCAGAAGTTGCTGGAACGGGTACATCAAGTAAAAGGTCGGTCGTGTTTTTGATGTAATAGTCAATCTCACCGCTCAGTCGGTTATTGAACAAACCGAAGTCGATACCAAAATCGCTTTGTGCTGTTTTTTCCCACTCAAGGTCTGGGTTCGGAATCTGTGAAGGCGAAAGGCCCGACTGACCTGCGTAAGCGGCTGCATCGTAAAGCCCCAAATGGCGGAAGTTGCCGATGGCAGCGTTGCCTGTCTGGCCATAGCTGGCCCGGAGTTTCAGGAACGAAACCAAGCCGTTGTCCAAAAGGAAATCCTCTTCGGAAAGCACCCAACCTGCTGAAACAGACGGGAAGAAACCGTAGCGGCTGTTCTTGCCAAACCGTGACGAGCCATCAATACGGGCACTTGCAGAAAACAAATATTTGCGGTCGAAATCGTAGTTTGCCCTAGCAAAATAGGACAGGAAACTATACTCGGTAATGGTTGAACTGCCCAAAGTAATGGTGGCAGCACTAGCCAGCGTCTTCAAGTCATCCACTGGAAATTCGGCGCCCTCTACGCTCGTTCGGTCGGTTCGAGATTGCTGGTATTCCGTTCCCAATGTCAAACCGAGGTTGTGTACGTCTGCGAAAGTTTTGGCGTAGTTCAAGTATGCTTTTGGCGTCAAGTTGACGGTTTGGGCATAGACCGACGAACCAAAACCATTGGTTGCGTTGCCAGCATCTGTCTTGGAGCCGTAGAAAGCATTGTCACGGAGTGTCCAAACATCGGCACCCAGCTCGCCATTTATCAACAAACCCTCCGCCAATTTCCAGCGAGCATAACCATTGGCCAAGCTGCGGAAGGTGGTAACGTTACGGTTTGCATCTTCCATGTCAATCAAGCCGTTATAGTAGGTGGTGGTAGGTCGGTCGTACAGTTCGCCGTTTTCGTTCCTGATAGGCGTCAGTGGCGACAAGGCCACGAGCTGCATGGGCGTGGAGAAAGCATTGTCGTTGGAAACCTGGTCGGTAAACGTGCGGGCCAAGCTCATGTTTATGCCAAAATTGATGCGCTCGGTAGCTTGTTGGTCAAGGTTCAATCTGGCGCTCATTCGCTCAAAATTATTGCCCTTCAAGATGCCCTCCTGCTTGTTCCAAGCGGCAGCGGCGTAATATTTTGTCTTGTCGTTGCCGCCAGAAGCTGAAAGTGATGCTTGCGTCGATACTGGGCTGTCGGCAAAGGCTTGGTCTTGCCAGTTGGTATTGGTGCCAGTGCCGGTGTAGTCAGTGACGTTTGGGCCAGAATAACGGTTGAAGCGGCCTTCAACATAGCCCCTGTACCAATCAATGGCCTCTTGTTCGCTGCCCCAATCATCAGGGTACAGCGCATATTCGTACTTGGCAGCACCTTCCGCAGATCGCAGGAATAGTTGGATATATTCTTCCCTGTCAAGAAATTCCCGCTTGCCAGTTGGCTGGGAAGTACCAGTTTGGAAATTGGCCTCAATATAAGTCTTGCCCGATTTACCTTTTTTGGTAGTGATAAGTACCACACCGTTGGCAGCACGGGAGCCATAAATGGCACCTGCCGATGCGTCTTTCAAGATTTCAACCGACTCAATATCGTTTGGATTGAGGTCTGCAAGTGGGTTTAAGCTCGCACCTGAACTGTTTTGTGCATCAACTGTAATGGGTATCCCATCCACGATGTAAAGTGGTTGGTTGCTAGCCGTGATGGATGCTGCCCCACGGATGCGAACCCGAATAGCTCCCCCGGGTTTTCCGTTTACGGACTCCACAAATACGCCAGCTGTCTTGCCCTGAATCCCTTGTTCCATGGAGACAACGGGCAGGTCTTTCAATTTGTCGCCGTCCAATCTGGCGATGTTCCCCGTCAAGGTGCTTTTGATTTGTGTGCCGTAACCGACCACCACAATTTCATTGAGCGCAACAACATCTGCGGAAAGCGCAATGTCCACCACGTTGGATGCGCCAATGGTGACTTCTTGGGTGCTGTAACCTGTAAAGGAAATGATCAATGTCGTGGCTCCCGCCGGAACCGAAAGGCTGTAGGCGCCTTCCACGTCGGTTATCGTACCGACACTTGTGCCTTTAGCCAGCACAGTGGCACCGATAAGCGGTTCGCCGCTACCAGCCTCCGATACCTGGCCTTTGATGATTCGGGTTTGGGCATACAGCATTGCTGTGCCTAACACCAAAATGAGGGTGATAAGTGTTTGTTTCATACTAATTGTTTAAGAAGTTATAAAAAAGAGTACTAAAAAACAAACTGATGATTGGAGGGAAAGAGCCGAAACTGAAGGCTGGGTTGTTAATTTCCCATCCATCTTGGTTAGGTCAAACGCTAGCACATGAGATTTAAACGAGCAGGTAATTTGGAGTGCTGCTTTTGGCTCATTTTATTCCTTCGGTGGACAATAGTATGAAATTGTGTTATTTCTCCAAGTTTTTATTTGGCAGGTTCAATCAAGTCCCAATAATTGCCATACAAATCCTCAAAAACAGCAACAGTGCCGTACGCTTCCACAACTGGTGGCCGAACGATTTTGATGCCCTGAGCCAGTAGGTTTTGGTAGTCTCTTTGAAAGTCGTCGGTGTGCAAAAAAAGGAAAACCCGACCTCCTGTTTGGTTGCCAATTCTACTGGCTTGCTCCTCATTGGCAGCCTTCGCCAACAGCAAGCTACAGCTTCCAGCTCCCGGCGGGCTTACCAGCACCCAGCGCTTGGTCTCGCTTAGTGGCGTGGCTTCCAGTAAATTAAAATGAAGTTTTTTTGTGTAAAACTCGATGGCTTCATCGTAGTCCCTAACCACGATGGCAATGTGTGTTAGCCGTTGGTTCATAAATCTATTGAGCGAAAGGTGGTGGTTGAAAATTAAGTGTTGAAATGCAGGCTATGTTCTTGTCTGACCCTAAAACGTTGGTCACGTTTCTCATACCAAACTCCTACTTTTGCCACACAAAATAGCATTTCATGAAAAAGGCAGCTTGGATTACCGTTGGATTTTTATTGTTTGTGTTGGGCTTTTCGGCCTTGGTATTGAGCTTGGTAGGTGTAAAAATTAGTTTTCTAACTTGGATTGACTACCCAGGCCCATTGTTCGGCTTTTTGACGAGAATCTTCATGATTATCGTTGGCATCGTGGTCGTTTACATGACCACCACCAATTGGCGAGCAGAGGAGTAAGTGCTTTTCGTCGCCAACTTTTATAATTGTAGCTCATCCAGCGGTAATGAGATGCCGATGACATAACCCACTCCTTGGTACTTTCCCTTGTGAAACGAAGTAACGGCGTCTATCCTGAACAGGCGCCCGAACCCTAGCCCATCGAAGCCGAGGGAAAATTCCGCATAATCTTTTTCTTCGGTGGTGTAGAGGAGGTTCGCACCCGCCACCAAGTTCCAACCCATCTTTTTCAAGCCGGGTATTTTATCAGTCAGCAGTCCCTTGAAGTCGTGTTCCCAGTGCCCCTCAAACCACGAACCCGCTGTACTGTGGGCATAATATGGCAGCATTTTGAAGGCGTACATGTAGTAGTCCTTGTTGCCGATATTGGTTTCGTTGCCCAAGAAATGCCGATAATCCTGAAAAAAGAGCTGTGCATCGTTGATGAAACTGCCCGCCTCCAACCTGAACCGCATCACCCCGGCCCTACCGAGGGTTATGTCGCTTTTGGAAATGGCCACTGACAATCGGTCGTAGTTCACATCGCTGCCGAATGCGGCAATCCCCTTTCGGTAATGTACCCAAACATCGGGAAAGTCACTGCCGAGGATAAATTTCCGGTCAGGATAGTCCATGTATTTCTGGCCGGGCCTGAATCTTATGCTGACACCCACCACCAGCGACTGACTTGGGTTTAGCGAAGTTTCGGTCAAGTGGTCGTTGATGGGAATATTGGGCAAGAAGTCTCGCTTTTTACGGTAAAAAAAGCTGAAATCTGTGCGATTTTCGAGTGGCAAACGTTCTGCCCACTGTGCCACGCCGAACGCTAGAACCCCATTGGCGACTTCTTGTTGGTAGTCAGCCTTCACGTATTTTTTATCGTAAAAACGGGCGTAATTCTGGCGGTTCACCAGTGTGAAATAGGTGTTGTAAATGGTAGGAATGGGGTCTAATTCATTGAATTGCAAAACCTCCCGACCACCCGACACCCGCAATTGAGCGAATTTCTTTGGGTCAAAACGCCAAGTGAAATTGGCGGCTGCCCGCACCTTGTCGTCGGCCAAGCCGTAGGCAATTCGACCTCCTGTGGCCAGTTGCTTGGACTTGTTTTTGTCAAAAAACTTGCGGTAAGTGAGCCCAAAATTCAGCTTCAAGCCTTGCACCAAGTTGTACTGAATGGTGTTGATGGGCGTCTCCAACGTGTAGGAATAGCGCTTCCAGGAGTTCGACCAAGTGTACCCGAAGAGCAGGTCTCCCCACTCAGGTTTGTTCTGAACTTTGTCGAGTGAGTCCATGAACGGCTTGGATTCTCGCACCACTTGAATGCTGTCTTTTTTGATGTAATCAACGGACTCTTCAACAGTGAGCGGCACGGGGCGGGTCAGGTTCCAATAAGCGGTGTCTTTTTCGTTGGCGCCAGCCTCCACCTTCATCACCTCATTGCCGAAAAAGTCGTCAGCAAGCCCGGGGCTGAGGTCAAAATTGCGGTAGATGGCCGTGAAGCTGCCTCCAAATTTGAACCCGAAGAACCCACCTTGCATGGAAAAAGTCTGCGAAAACATGCGCCAAACCGCTGGTTTTGCCACGGGTACAAAGTTTTGCCGGACGTAAAACGTGTCGAAAAGTGGTATTTGTGCAGAAAGGCCTGTAGTGTACAAGTCAGCGCTTTGAATGTTCCAGGTATCGCTGATGATGTAGATGTAGCCCCGATAAACGGGGTCGGCGAAATTCTTGGGGATGACGGCTATCTTGTTCACAAGCCGACCAGCTTCGTACACAAAAGCACCTTCGAGGCGGTATTTGTAGAGGTTCATGGCATTGTCGGCGATGGGCGAGACGATGTTGCGGCCAAATTTCGAGTAGTTGCGATACAGGTCAATGTCCATGTCCTGGGCACTGTTGAAACTGAATCCCTGGTTGTTGCCGCTGACCTTGCTCGACTGCATGATTTCCCGATACTTGTCGGGCTGCTTGAAATAGAGTTTCGAGACAGACTCTGATAGGTAAACGATGCCTTGCCCGGTCGTGTCAAGGTTGCCATCCAAATCACCAACATCTTGTCCCAATAGTTTTTTTGGGGCTTCCAAGATTTTCACATTCCCCTTGATGTACACCTCGCAGGCAAATTCCTCCACCTGCCTGCGATGGTACTCCCGCCGCTCGATGGCTTTTCGGATTATGGGGTAAGCAGGGTCTTCCGCATTGGCCTTGACCTCCACGCCTGCCAGTTCAATGGCCTCCTCTTGCAGCTGTACATCCAATTTTACGGGTTTGCCTGACTGTACGTCGACCGTTTGAATCAGTTGTTTATAACCAATGGATTGGAAAACGAGTTGGTAGGTTCCTTTTTCGAGGCTTAAAAAATACTCTCCTTTTAGGTTAGAAGTTGTGCCATTTGTCGTGCCTTGAACGTAAATGGAGACGAAAGGCAGCGCTTCGCCTTTTTGGTCAGTTACCGTGCCTCGAACTTGGGCACCCAACAATATCGGCAGGGCCGCTAGCAGCGTGATAAACAGGGACTTTTTGAACATACTCCTTTTTTTTGGAAAAAACGTCGGCTTGGTTGTACAACCAAGCCGACGTCATCAAGCATTCAAACAATTCAAGACCATCAAACCCCTATCTGCCACCTTTCTTTTTCTTGAACGGGTTGATTTCTTCCAATTTCTTTTTGGCTTCCTCCTCTGCCTTTTTGGCAGCATCCTTACCTACTTTTTCAGCAGCCTTCTCAGCGGCTTTTTTAGCTTCTGCCTCTGCTTTTTTCTTCAGTTCCGCCTCAAGCTTTTCCTTTTCCTTGCGAGCTTTTTCCTCCAATTTCTTCTTCTCTTCATCGGCTCGCTTCTCAGCTTCAGCTTTGGCAGCATCCAGTTTCTTTTGAGCTTCTTCTTGCACTTTGCTTACCACGGCGTCCTTCACTGTTTCAGCTGTGCCTTCAGCCCCCAACACTTTGAAGCTGACTTTGGGTTTGTCCAACGTCCCACCCAAATTGATTTGCACGTTGATGAACTCACCTGCATTGACGTTGAGGCCGAGTTTAGATGCCTCACTTCCCAGAAAATCCAGACCAGTGTTGGCAGCAGCTCCCAGTGGGTTTTTGCCGATTTTGGCCCTCGGTATCTTAGCGATAATCTTGTAGTCCATATCGCCAACCAACTTGTGGGAGCCTCCGATTCGCATGTCGATGCCGTCGTAGCTGTGCTTGAACTCCTCAAGCTGCACCGCACCGTCCTTAACTTGGAACCAGTTTTTGGAGTTTTTGATGTCCAGTTTTTTGAAGGCATCCACGTTCAGTTTGTTGCCAATTTCTTGAAGCGGTGGCGCCAAAGAGATTTTTCCATTGAGGGTTTCCAGCAAACCTGCCGCAGCAATGGTAGCAATGTCGGGCATCAGGTCCTTTTTCAAATCGCTGCTCATGGTCAAGTCAGTGTTGAAATTGCCTTGCAGGTATTTCCCAAGTGGCGCAATCAATTGGAAAGTGTTGAAGGTGTTGAACGCTTTTTGGAAGTCAATTTGGGTCAATTTCATTCCTAAATCAAACTTGGGCTTTTCGTGGTTTTGGGTGTTGTAACCACCATCAATTTTCATGCTGCCGCCAAGCGAGTTGGCAGTCAAATTGTCGAAGCGCACCGCTTCGTTTTTTACCAGCAGTGCCCCTTTTACATTTTTCAACTCCATGTCGTCGTAGATGACAGTACCCATGTTGGCTTCCACCCTCAAGTCCATGTTTTCAGGAACGAGAATAGGTTCACTGGCCTCGGCAGGAGCAGTGGTAGTTGCGGGTGCCGCATCTTCGGTCATGAACTGGTTGAGGTTCATGTAGTTGGAGCGCAAGGTGAGGTCGCCACCGAGCTTTTCATTGCTGAATAGGTAGTTCCAGATATTGGTCAAAGTGCCAGAGGCGGAGAAATCGCTCTGCCCCATTTTACCACTCAACTGACTGACAGTGAGTTTGCTTGGGGTAAAATTCCCCTTTGCAACGAAGTCATCAATTTTGTAAACATCATAGTCCACTTTGGCAACGGCTGCATCCAAAGTGAAGTCGAATCGGTTGAAAACCTCCTCATCTGCCACTGGAGCAGGTGCTACTGCTGGCTGCGCAGTTGCTTCGTCCTCCGTCATCCACTCATCGGCATTGAAGTAGTTGGAGCGGAGCGTGAAGCTGCCTTTCATGGTTTTGTCCGGTGAAAAATAAGCGAGGATGTTGTCAATCTTGCCGTTACCACTGAGGTCGCTTTTGCCCAATTTCATGCTAAAATTTGGCACGTTCACATGTTGTGGCGTAAAATCCATTTGCAAGGCCCCAATGTTCACAGCTGGCATTTCATCGGCCACGTAGTTCATGTTTTTGATAGCAGCCGATCCGCTCATGTTGACATTGGCATAGTCACCACGGTCAATGGTGGACATGCTGGTTTTCACTGCTACGTCTGCGTTGATGATGCCTCTAAGTGATTTCACGCCCTCCATTGGGAAGGCTTTTGAGAGTTCCTCCAGGTTCAACACGCCCTTGATTTTGGTGTCAACGTCCGGGTCGGACATCGGCGTCCGCAGCTTGAAGTAGCCTTCCAGCGGGTTGTTGCCAATTTTCAAGCTAAACTTCGAAATGTCAACCAGCATCTGGTCGATATCGCTGCCTGGGCTGTTGACCTTCACGTTGGTGTTGATGTTGGAAATACCGAGTGGCAGGTCAGGGTACTTGACATCGGCATTGTTCACGTCAAGGTTGATGTTGAAAGCCGGGTATGTCTCGGGGCTGGCGCTGTATTTGCCTTTGACCGCACCCTCCAGCTTGAAAGTACCACTTGCTTTCACGTTGTCATAGCCAGCGGTGTAGGCATTCGGAATCATGGACAGCAGCGACTTGAACTCACTTTGTGGAGCACTGAATTTCAAGTCCATGTCGATGTCGTTTTCGTTGGGCATGGCCAGCCAACCATCTGCCTTGAGTTGCAAATCGTTGATTTTCAGGTCGTTCTCTTGGAGAGTGTACTTGGAGTTTGGCAGGTCAATATTAAAACCTGCATCAAGGCTCACCTTGGCCTTTTTCAAGTAGCCAATTCCCCCCGACTCTGCCGTCATCTCACCGATGCGAGTCGAGGTGGTCAGGTCGAAAACATCTTGTGTAAAGTCGCCCTCGCCACTGTGGTCGAGGTTGGTGAGCTTCACGAAAGTGCCGCCTTGACGGTCGTCGTAGGTGATGTTGCCACCGTTGATGGCGTACTCCTGGAGCTGAATTTGAAACTTGGACTCCGTGGTAGTCGTGTCGGTGCTTGGCTTCGCAATGTCGTAGTTTGCTTTGCCATTCGACAGCACGGTGACGTTGATTTCGGGCTTGTCGAGGGTGACTGCTTCAATTTCGAGGGGCACTTTTCCGAAGTTCCAAGCTGACCAAAAGTCCACGGTGATGCGAAGCGCTTCACCGCCAATCAGCTTTACGCCTTCAAATTCTTCGATGCCAGTGATGGCGTAATCGTTAAGGCCAATGCTGACGCTGGGGAAGCTGCGCAAAAGTGAAATATCCACTTCGCTGAAGTCCAGTTTAGCATTTAGGTTTTCGTTGGCAGTCTTTTTTACCCCCTCGATGATCTCGTCTTTGAACAAAAATGGGATGGCCACGAGTGCCCCGATGAACAGCACGAGAAAGATGCCGAGGCCAATAAAGATACGTTTGAAGAGCTTTTTCTTAGTCATTTTATAATGGTTTGCGGAAGGATGCTTTTCATGTGGAAGATGAAACAAACAACTCCGCCTTTTTTATCGCACAATGTTAGAATTTGTTCTGACAATCGGCCAAGCATTTGACCATAGTTTGAATTGCATTGAAACGTCAAAAGTTTACCCCTCGTGTTGGAATTGACATTACTAGCTGAATTATTTACGACATTGTCACTTCGAATTGACAAATCGCATTGGCAAAAGTTGGCGTAGTCACCAATTTGTCGAAAAATCAACTTTATGAAAGTCACCTCTACCCTCCCCTGCGTTGTATGGATTTCATTGATGCTGGCTTTTTGGGGACAAGCTATCGGCCAGCAGCCAGCAGATTCCATTGCACTGCCCAAAGTCCGAAAATTAGACGTTTTTCCCGCCATCAGCTACTCGCCCGAAACCAAACTGACACTTGGCGTCATTGGAATCAAATATTTCGACTTCCGAAAAGGAGACCCCAAGACGCCGTTGTCGCAAATGGAGTTTTTTGCCGTTTACACCACCGCCAAGCAGACGTTGATAGAGAGCCGATGGGAGTTTTTCGCCAGCCAAAACAAGTGGCGAACTAGGGGCGAAGCCATTTTCAATCACTACGCAGACCGCAACTACGGCATTGGCAACGATGCTGGGATGGTGCTTGCGGTCACGGAAGGCGACCAATTCGACACGCTGAACTACTTGCTCTTCAAAACCGACCGCATCAAGTTTTCGCCCTCGGTGCTGCGAAAAATTGGCAACGGCCTTTATCTAGGCTTGCAAACCGACTTGGAAAGCATGTTCAACTTCGAACCAGTGCCAGATGCCTTTCATTTTCTCAATGCCGATTCAGCTCGACTCGTTGACCTACCCGTGTCGGGACTGCGTTCTGGCGCTGGCCTCCAACTTTTGTACGATACACGAGACTTCGTGGCCAACCCACTGCACGGCTCTCTCGTGGAAGTGAACTTATTGGGCTACCACCGCCTGCTCGGCAGCGACTTCGATTACACTCGTTTCATGGTGGACGCCCGCCACTACGTCAACACTTTCTCCAACCACACGCTGGCGCTACGGGGCTTTTTGAGCTTCCAGCACAGCGATGAGCCGCTTCCGATGCGGGCACTTTCGAGAACCAACGGCCACAAGTTCGTTCGGGGCTATTTTCGGGGCACCTACCAAGACAACGACATGGCGGCCTTCGAGTTGGAGTACCGAATGCCGTTTTGGCGGGAGGGTTCAAACCCCAAGCCCTGGCAGGTTTGGAAACGCCTCGGTTTGGCTGCATTCATCAGTGGCGCCCAAGCATTCCATACCGTTGATGAGTTTGCTTTTGACCGTTTCAACCTTGCAGCAGGTGGCGGTTTGCGCATCTTGTTCAACAGAAACTCAAGGGTAAACATCCGGGTTGACTATGCTTTTGGGTTTCGTGAAAATTCGGATGGCATTGGCAAAAAACAGCGGGGACTTTACTTCTTTTTAGCAGAAGCATTTTAGGCAAATTGGGTATTTTGAGGGCACTTTGAAATCCTTTATTTGTGCGCTTGTCATAAATGAAATCTGATTTATCTTTCGACAATTTCAAACAGAATGGAAAACCACCAACACAGCAGCATCGTCAAAAACGACCCAAAAACCATCAAGGCTTGGCTCATGTACGATTGGGCCAACTCCGTTTACGTGCTTTCCGTAACATCCGCCATTTTCCCGGCTTATTACAACAGCATAACAAAGGTCAACGGCTCCACCACCGTGGAAGTGTGGGGCATGAAGTTCGAGAACACGGGCATTTATTCCATCAACCTCGGCATCGCCTTCGGCATTGTGGCATTGATTTCTCCGTTGGTCTCGTCCATCGCCGACTACACAGGGAGGCACAAAGCTTTCATGCGTTTTTTCTGCTACTTGGGGGTGTTAGGCTGCTTCGTGCTGTGCTTTTTCGATTCTGCCGACAGGCTGCATATTGGACTCAGTGGTGTGTTGATGGCAACGGTTGGTTATGCTGGCAGCATCGTGCTTTACAACTCCTACCTGCCAGCCATCGCATCGGAAGATAGGATGGACAAAATCAGTGCAAAAGGCTTTTCCTACGGCTATTTTGGTTCAACCATATTGCTATTGGTCAACCTAGGCTTGATATTGAACAAAGCCACTTTCGGAGTGACGGATGGTACTATCATGCCCCGAATTTCCTTCCTGCTCACGGGACTTTGGTGGTTAGGATTTTCACAAATCACGTTCAGCAGGTTGCCAA
>CAYTZS010000079.1:13971-21816 GCA_964442355.1 uncultured Saprospiraceae bacterium
CAAAATACTAAACCGGGCAAATACATACTGAACGGCTACCTCGAACTACTCAAAATTTGGAACAACCTCAAGAAAGCTAGTCAACTTCGGACGTTCCTCGCCAGCTTTTTCTTTTACATCATGGGGGTTCAATCCGTCATGTTCATGGCAGCCTCCTTCGGGGAAAAGGAAGTTGGGCTCAACGCTACGCAACTGATTATCACCATTTTGCTGCTTCAATTCTTGGGCATTTTCGGGGCGCACCTTTTTGCTTGGCTTTCAAAAAAATGGGGCAATTTCAAGGCGTTGACACTTGCGGTAGTTGTGTGGATTTTCATCTGCCTAGGTAGTTTTTTGATTGAAAAACCGCTGCATTTCTACATCGCAGCCTTCTTCATCGGTTTGGTGATGGGCGGTGTGCAGGCACTTTCCCGCTCAACCTATTCCAAGATGATTCCTGGAACAAAGAACAACGCCGGGTACTTCAGTTTTTATGATGTTTGCGAAAAACTGGCGATGATGTGTGGCCTCGTCATGTGGGGCTTGCTCGACGACCTAACTGGCAGCATGCGCAATTCCATCATGGCGCTGGTCGTGTGGTTTTCCATTGGTTTAGTATTTTTGATTTGGGTGCAGCGCATCAGAACAGCGGAAAACAAAGCATGATTTTGTTTTAGGCAAACACATTCTACATGAAACTTCCCGAAATAGGCATCCCCACCGATGAACTTTTGGAAAAAATGAAGGCTGCCAAAGCCACTGACACCCCGTGGCAAGAAGGCAAAACATGGAGCCTGCAATATTACGTGGATGAAGCGCACCATGAATTACTGAAGGCAGCCTACAACTTGTACTTCTCCGAAAACTACATCAACCCGTTCCTTTTCAAGAGCTTGCTCCAAATGGAAAAAGAGGTGGTGAGCATGGCCGCCGACCTGCTTCACGGGGACGAGAACACCGTCGGCACAATGACCTCCGGTGGCACAGAAAGTATTCTGCTGGCCATGTACGCCTGTCGTGAATGGGCCAAAAAACACCGCCCACAGATTAAAACCCCCGAAATCGTCGCACCCCGTACCCTGCATCCCGCCTTCGACAAAGCAGCACACTATTTTGGATTGACGCTCCGCAAAGCACCCGTCCATGACAACATGGAGGCAAACGTGGATGCGATGGAGCGGCTCATTACCCGAAATACCATTCTGCTCTGTGCCTCTGCCCCGTCATTTGCACATGGGGTGCTTGACCCGATACCTGAAATTGGAAAGCTCGCCGAAAAGCACGGCCTCTTGCTGCATGTGGATGCTTGTGTGGGCGGGTTCATGCTACCCTGGATAGAACGTTTGGGCAAAAAACTGTACGAATGGGATTTTCGTACGCCAGCCGTCACATCCATCTCTTGCGATTTGCACAAGTTTGGTTTTGCGGTGAAAGGAGCTTCCCTCGTGCTTTATCGTTCTGCACAACTATTTGAGCATCAAATCTTTATCAACACAGAATACAGCGGCGGCATATTCGCCACGGCCACCATGCTCGGCACACGCCCCGGTGGAACGGTGGCAGCTGCATGGGCGGGTTTGCAGCATTTAGGGCAAATTGGCTATCTGAAAAACGCCCAAGCAATGCTTGATGCCACGGGTCAACTTTGCATTGGGATAGAGGTAATCCAAGAACTCCAAATCATCGGCAACCCCTGCATGAACATGCTCGCTTTTTCCACTAAAAACAACCGGCCAGACATTTACGCTGTTGCCGATTTTTTGGAACAAAAAGGATGGGTCGTTGACCGACAGCAGTTGCCACCGAGCATCCACTTGACGGTTTTTCCCTACAATATCTCAGCAATCCCGCAGTATTTGTTGGACTTGCGAGCAGCCATCACTTGGGCAAAGAAACACCCCGAGGCTAGTGGCGAAGGCAACGCCGCACTTTACGGACTGATGGCCCGTATCCCACTTCGAGGCATGGTGAAAGACAACGTGCGAAAGGTGTTTCTAGAAACTTATTCAAAAACTAATGCCACGTTAAATTTAAAGCAGGTAGAAAAACAGGCTAAATTCAAACAAAGTCAGTACTGGGCTAGCTGGCTTAATCGTCTTCTGTCTTTTTTTGATTGAGCCGATTCGCTGCGTCTTGCTTGTCTAATATTTTCTTCAATCGTGATTCGATTGCTCCCTTATTTCGCTGGAAATGTTCAGCGATTTCCTGAATTGTATTGCCTTTTGCATGCATTTTCAATAGCAAAAGGTCGTCATCTACTGTCCAAGGTTTGTATGCATGAGGGTATCTTTCCCTGATAATTTCCACTTCATAAGATTTTGAATCTTTGATTGCTTTTTTTGAGTTGTACCACCCAATCGCAAGTCGAATCTTCTCGTATCCTACCTCCTCATTCAGCGCCGTGAAAACCTCCTGCAACTTGTATGGTGGCTCTAGGCTATGCAGCACCTCAGCCACACGTTGAGCCTCGACCTTGCTCAGGTATGCCCAAATGTTGATATTCTCCCCTTTTTCATAGAGGTAAGCAAGGTGTGAAATGACGGTGAGGGGACTAATGCCCCGTTGTGCTGCAATCTCCTCAATCGACGAGCCTTGCTTGTAAAGCCGAAAGGTTTCGAGGTAAGTGGAGCCAGTGATGCGCATACCCTCATCTTTTTTTGCCAGCAAAAACTCCTGAATACCATCCAGAAAATAGCGGCCGTACTCTCGTAACTTCTGCTCCCCCACTCCACTAACACGGCTGAGGTCGGCCTCGGTGGAAGGGCGTTCGGCAGCCATTTCCTCCAACGTTGCATCACTGAAGATAATGTAAGGTGGCACTCCATTCTTTCGGGCAAGGTCGAGCCGCAATTCCCGTAGGTGTTCAAAAAGCTCGTCACGAACCCGTTGGCGTTCAGTCGTCCGTTTGGTGCGAGCTGTGGTCTTGGCTTCAGCCTCCTCCTTACGCTTCTGCTGCACTTCAGCACGCACCAGTTCGACCTTCTGGCCACCAAACAGCACGGCTCTGCTGGCCTCGGTGAGCCGAACCTTACTGTGGTCGTCATAGGCAATTTCGAGCAGCCCTTGGTTCAAAAGCTGTTCAAGGTAAAAGAACCAGTCGTCTTGCCTAATGTCTTTGCCTGCCCCATAGGTCTTTATTTTGTCGAAGCCATTGGCCAGCAGGTTATAACTTTTCGAGCCACGGAGAACATCCACCAACATCCCTGTTCCCACTTGCTCATTCAATCGGCTAACAGCGGAAAGCGCCTTTTGGGCAATGACCGTCCCATCGAACTGCTGTGGTGGATTCTTGCACACATCGCAGTTCCCGCAATTTTCGAGAATGGTCTCGTTGAAATAATTAAGCAGGATTTTTCGGCGGCAAATCAATGATGTGGCGTATTGGTGCATCCGTTCCAACTTTGCCAACTGTATTTCACGATGCTGGCTTGACCCTTCTGTGATGAACTCCCGAAGCGTTGCCAAGTCCCCCGCTGAGTAAAAAAGCAAGGTGTCGGCATCGGCACCATCTCGTCCCGCACGTCCAATTTCTTGGTAGTAGCCCTCAATGTTCTTGGGCAGGTTGTAGTGGATGACCCAGCGCACGTTGCCCTTGTCTATGCCCATGCCAAAGGCGATGGTTGCGCAAATGACCGCCGTTCGGTCATTTATGAAGTCCTCTTGTACTTTTGGGCGACTACGGTCGTCGAGACCAGCATGGTAGGCTGCTGCATTGACGCCATTCTCTCGCAGCTTTTCAGCTAGCATTTCCGTGGTTTTACGAGCTAGGCAGTAAACGATGCCTGGTTGGTTCGGGCGTTTTTCAATAAACTCCAAAATTTGCTCGATCCGCTTCCTTCCGGGCCTGACCTCTAGGCTTAGGTTCGGCCTGTCGAAGCTGGCGATAAACACATCAGGATTGCGGAGTTCGGCCTGCACGATGATGTCCTTTCGAGTCAATTTGTCGGCAGTAGCTGTAAGTGCGATGACGGGTATTTGAGGAAAAGTGTTTTTCAAAAAACGCAACTGCCTGTACTCTGGTCTAAAATCGTGACCCCAAGCAGAGATGCAATGTGCTTCGTCAATGGCAAAAAGGCAGACCTTGGCCGAGCGCAACAATGGCAAAAACTCTTGGGAAGCCATTTTCTCGGGAGAGGTGTAAAGCAGGTCTAAACGCCCATGAAATAAGTCATTTTCAACTTGTTGTTGCTCTGGGTAGGTGAGCGAACTGTTCAAAAAAGCAGCCCGGATGCCGTTTGCCCGAAGTGCTTCCACTTGGTCTTTCATCAGTGAGATAAGTGGAGAAACCACAACGCAAGTGCCCTCCATGGTCACTGCTGGAATTTGGAAACAAACAGATTTACCACCGCCCGTTGGCATGAGCAGCAGCACATCTTTCTTTTGGTAAATAGCTTGGATTACTTCCGCTTGCAGGGGGCGAAAGCTATCGTAACCGTAATATCTTTTTAATGCAGCTTGGGCGGTCTCCAAATTCATAGTTGCGATTCTTGCGAAGGCGGCCAAGTTACGAACAATGCCGCAGGGGCCAAAGCACAGGGCCTTAGTGTCCATTTGACGCCATTTTGCTTTGATTTATTTTCTAAAGCAACTATCTTCACCGCCGGACAATCTGAACAGGAATTGTATGAATGGAGAGAACAATTTTTTCAAGTCTGCCTTTTCGGTGGACAATGTGATTTTTGGTTTTGATGAGGGCGACTTGAAAGTACTTTTGATAAAAAGGGGCGCAGCCCCATATCAAGGGCTCTGGGCGTTACCCGGCGACCTTGTTTACCCCAATGAAGACCTCGACACTGCCGCATACAGGGTTTTGGAGGAGTTGACTGGCCTAAAAAAGGTTTACCTTGAACAAGTTCATACTTTTGGAGCAGTCGATCGCCACCCATTGGGCAGGGTCATCACCATTGCTTATTTCTCTTTGGTCAAAATAAGTGACTTCACCCTTACAGCCTCCTCGTTTGCACAAAATGTAGAATGGCACAACGTAGAAAAGGCCATGGCTTCCGAACTTGCTTTTGATCACAATATCATCTTGGAAACCTGCTTCAACGCACTCACGCATCGCGTGAGGATCCGCCCGGTAGGCTTTGAGCTTTTGCCACCCAAGTTTACGCTGACCGAACTTCAGCACCTCTACGAAGCCCTACTTCGGGCTGAGCTGGACAAACGGAATTTCAGAAAAAAGATACTTTCAATGAGTCTGTTGATTGACTTGGACGAATTGCAGGAAGGAGTACCCCACAGACCAGCCAAGCTTTACCAATTCAATAAAGCACGGTACCAACAGCTTGAGGCACATGGGTTCAGCTTTGAGGTAAAGGAGAGCAAAAAGAAAGAAAAAAAGAAAAGGTTGGCTGAGTTGATAGCCCAATAAAATTGTTCTAATTCTCATTTCTTGAATAAAAAAAATCCTTCTCTGCGTGAACAAAGAAGGATTTTTTATTCAAGAAACACTTAGCTTCCAATTTATTGGGGAGCCAAGGTAAATACAACCCGACGGTTTTTCCTGCGACCTTCAGCGGTCGTATTATCTCCGATTGGATCGCTTTCACCGTGTCCTTTGTAAGACATTGTTGATTTGTCAACACCCTTGCCTGCGATGTAATCGAAGCAAGTTTTCGAACGGTTCTCTGACAATTGCTGATTTGCAAAGTCATTGCCTTGGCTGTCAGTGTAACCATCTATGCTCAACTTGTAACCTGGGTAACGCTTCAAAATTTCTGCAATCTGGTCAAGAACCTTGATAGAAGAAGGCAATAATTTTGAGCTATTGGTCTCAAACTGAACATTCCTCATCGCTAAATCCAGCACTGCTTTGTCTTCTGCCTTGATTTCTGGGCAACCAAAGTTGTTGGCCAAACCAGGTAAAGTTGGACATTTGTCATTTTTGTCAATGACGTTATCACCATCTGTATCTGGGCAGCCATTGAACTTCCGAGTTCCAGGGTCACGAGGACATTCATCAGTGTTGTCGGCAATACCGTCATTGTCAGTATCTGGGCATCCGCCTTGTTCTGCTGGCCCTGGATCGTTAGGACATGCATCTTTTTCATCAGTGATACCGTCGCGGTCAGCATCGGGGCAGCCGTTCATCGCTGGAATACCTGCAACTGATGGGCAATTATCTTCTTTGTCTATGATGTTGTCACCGTCCGTATCAGGGCAACCAGAGAAACGACGTAACCCAGCATCATCTGGACAATCGTCTGCATTGTCGGCCACACCGTCACTATCACGATCTGGGCAACCATTCATTCTCTGTTCACCTGGTTCATTAGGACAAATATCATCCTTGTCAGCAATGCCATCTCCGTCTGTATCAGGGCATCCACCTAGACCACTTTCACCACCAATGGTTGGGCAAGAATCTTCTTCGTCTGGAATACCGTCATTATCAGCATCTTTATCTCCAAAAGCAAAGCCTATCGTAATGCCAGCAAAGTTGTACCAATCCTTGTCTTCAGGATCGCCTGTGGTTTCTCCAATACCGTCAAATTCATCACTGAATGTATAACGTGTGGCATACTCCAAACTTAGATAAAGTTTGCTTGATAAATCGTAACGGATACCAAGTCCAAAAGGAACTGCAAAGTTCATATTCGAGTAATCTGGCTCACCATTTTCCGTTTTAGGGTCGCCAAACCCAAGTGCTACACCCCCCAACAGGTATGGTGACAATGTACGAGTAAAGGTGCTGCCGTTGTAACGACGTTTACCGAGTATATCGTACTCACCAATTACACCCAACTCGATGAGTGACTTGTTAAAACTTGCACCTCTTTCTTTGTTTTGTTCGTAATTGCTATCATCCCCTTTGATTTTACCGTAGTTCAAGCTACCACGGAGGCCCAAATTAGGTGTTACCTGATTCCGAATCATGATTCCGAATGCAGGTCCTGCTTGATCAAATAAAGGACGGTCTGGCTCAACAAGATCTCCCCAATAATTAGCCATCCCTATGAAGACTCCTCCACCCCATTTTTGTTGGGCAAAAGACAAGAACGGAAGCAACAGCAATAAAAAAAGTAATTTTGCTTGTTTCATGACAGAAATTTTTAGTGTTAAATTATTTAACCCAATGACAGATGAGAGTCGGTACCTGTCTGAATAAGGTTGATAATCGGTATTGATTTAAATATTTTGATATTTCGATAAGAAATAAACAAGGTGTTAGGCTAGGCAATTAAGCACAAAGGTAATTTTTCTTTCAGACTCTCAATAGCGATGAATGGTTAAAAATATTAATTTTAGCCATTTTTCTACTGCCTCAACGATTTGTGAATTCGCATGTTTATATCCCTAACTATGTGAGAAGGATGTTTGGACGATATATTTCTCTTTAGTTACAAGGCCAACTACTTCCATACAAAAACAGTGTTAGATGTCCCGAATTTCTATTGACTTAAAGCTTGGAGAAATAGCAAAACCAGAAAACGACTTCATTGTAGGCATTGATCTTGGCACCACTAATTCGCTTGTTGCTTACGCAAGAAATGGCGAAGTGTTTTCTGTCAAAGACAAAACTGACAACCAAACTTTGGTGCCTTCCGTTATTCACTTTGAGGAATCGGGCGCTATCTTGGTTGGAGAGCAGGCAGCTGAAAAGTTGATTTCTGACCCACAAAACACCATCTATTCCGTTAAACGCTTGATGGGCAAATCTTACGCTGACATCAAGCAGGTAGAATCTCATTTTGGTTACCACGTAATAGACGATGGCTCGGACAACCTTGTCAAAATTAAAGCAAGAGGAAAGTTCTATACACCAGTAGAATTATACGACGAAATACTCAAATCATTGAAAATCAGGTCTGAAGAAGAACTAGGTGGAACGATTTCGAAAGCGGTGATAACCGTTCCAGACTA